>CAZIKH010000042.1:0-13121 GCA_964539755.1 uncultured Dinoroseobacter sp.
CCGGGGCGACGACCGAGGCCGCGACCGCATAGGCCGCCGTGGTCGGCATCCCCATGCCCAGCAGGATGGCGATGCACATCGCAAAGAAAAGCGCCAGCAATTGCGACGTGGCCGCCAGATCCAGCAGCAGCGACGAGAACCGCGCGCCCACGCCGGTCAGGCTGATCACGCCCACGATGATGCCCGCACAGGCACAGACCGCGATGATCTGGATCGACATGATCCCGGCCAGCTCGAACGCTTTCAGGATTGACCGGATCCCCATTCGGTTCGGGGTCAGCCAAGACACAACCGCCGCTGCGATGGTCGCCAAGGTGCCCGCCCGGATCACCGAATAGCCCATGAACAGCGCCACGATCAGGATGATGATCGGCACGAACAGGTAGATCTGGCGCAACAGCTTGTTGAACTTCGGCAATTCGTCTTCGCGCATGCCGCGCATGCCCAGCTTGGCGGCCTCGAAATCGACCATGAAGTAGATCGACGCGAAGTAGAGGATCGCCGGGATGATCGCCGCGATGGCGATCTCCTGGTAGGGGATGCCGGTGATCTCGGCCATGATGAAGGCGCCCGCGCCCATGATCGGCGGCATGATCTGCCCGCCGGTGCTGGCCGCGGCTTCGACCGCCCCCGCCGTTTTCTTGTGATAGCCGACCTTTTTCATCAGCGGGATGGTCAGCGACCCCGTGGCCACCACGTTGCCCGCGCTGGTGCCGTTGATCATGCCCATCAGGCCCGACGCAAAGATCGCGACCTTGGCCGGACCGCCCCGGGCGCGCCCGGCGGCGGCGAAGGCGAAGTTGACGAAATAGTCGCCCACTTTCGACGCCTGCAGGAAGGCCGCGAAGATGATGAACAGAATGATATAGGTCGAAGACACCGCCGTGGTCGGTCCCAGAATACCCGCATCGGTATAGACGAACCCGAAGAAGCGCTGCCATGTGAACGGGCTTTGCACCGCCAGAAGGCCCGGCAGCATATGCGCGGTGAAGGTATAGGCCAGAAAGATCCCGGTGATGATGACCAGCGCCAGCCCTGCCACGCGGCGCGTCAACTCAAGGATCATGGCCGCACCTGCCGTGGCCGCAAAGGCCACGCCAATGGGCACAAAGGGTGTTCCGACCGAATTGCGCGCGGCGGTGTCATAGATGGCGATCAGGTAAATCGCGACGACGATGCCGCAGACGGCCAGAACGATGTCCGAGGCCGCGAAGCTGTCGCGCGCGCGGCGTTCGAACCAGCCCATGACAATGGCCCCGAACGTGGCGATCAACAGCGGCGTGCCGAACCAAGTGACTTCGGTGTTGTAGATATCGGTGCCGGGGAAGGCCGCCCAGGTCGTCAGGCCCCCCATTTGCGGCAGGGTTCCCGAAGCGATCATCGACACGAACGAGATTGCCGTGCCCCCCGCGATCAGCGCCGGGATCAGCAGAACCGCCGCCCCCAGTGTCACAAGCCGCGAGGACCGTGTGTTTTCCGTGTCCTCGCCAAAGCTATGGGCCGCGAACAGCAGGAACCCAAGCCCCAGCGCGCCAGCGATGTGAACGATCCGGAAGTTCCACGTTTCCAAGGGAAACTGCGGCAGGAAGGGCAGATCAATGCCCGTCATGTTGGACAGCGAAACGCCGTTCAGGGCCAGCATATGGAAGGCGGCATACAGGATTGCGATGCCCGCGATCGCCGCATAGGCCCATCCGCCAAATAGCCGTCGGTTCCGTTCGATCGGTTCCTCGTCAACCCCTTCGGCAAGGACGATATCGTCGTCTTGGGTCTGTGCCTTGGTGTCGGTCATGATGCTGTCCCCCGCGACTGTCGCGCCCGTTCCGGTCTGGTGCGCAGCCTTCGCCCGTCTTGTCTGGAAAAAGACCGCGCCCCTTGGGGCGCGGTCCGGTGGTCGTTTCGGTGGGGCTTACATGCCGCCGTGGATCATGTCGGCGGGAATGTCCGCACCGGCATTTTCCATGAACCACTTGGCAGCACCGGGGTGCCACATCAGAACGCCGTTCTTGTCCCAATGCTCGGGCAGGGTCGAGCGGGCAGCGCGGTGGATGTTCACCATGCGCTCGTTGTCCGACATCACGACGTCAACCACGGCTTCCACGAAGGAGGCGGGCAGGTCGCAATTCGCAATGGCGAAGTTCCACATCGACACCGAACGGGCATCCGATTCCAGCGTCGTGTAGGTGTCTGCCGCGATGTTGAACTGCGACACCGGGAAGGCCGCCATGATGGCCGCTTGCTCGTCTTCGGTGAACTCGATGATGTTCACGTCGGTCTGCACTTCCAGCTGCGACACGGCGGGCACGGGCACGCCGGCTGCGAACGCGATCACGTCCAGCAGGCCGTCCTGAAGCTGGCTGCCAAGGTCCGACCAGCCGCCGTTGCGACGCTCGAATTCGACGCCCAGCGTTTCCATCATGCGCGGGAAATAGGTGTCCGAGGTGGACCCGGCCGGGCCAAACCCGATCCGTGCGCCCGCCGGAATTTCCGAGATCGACGAGATGCCCGACGAGGACAGCGTGGTGACGCTGAACGGGGTCTGGTACATCGGGAACATCGCGCAGGCGTTGTCCATTTGCAGGCCCGGTGCGATCGGGTTGGTGCCTGCCAGCGATTCCGCTGCCGGACCCATGGTGGTCATGCCGAACTGGGCTTCGCCGGTGTGGACCAGCGCCATGTTCTGCATCGGGCCACCGGTGACTTCGCCGCCGCCGGAAATGCCCAGCTCATCGGCGACAAGGTTCGCCCAGCCCGAGCCATAGGCGAAATACGTGCCGCCTTGCGACGCGGTGCCCACGGTGAAGCTTTCGGGCCAGTCGCTGCGGTCTTGATGTCCGGCGGCCAGTGCAACGGTGGCCGAGACGGCCAGCGCGGTGGTCGCGGTCAGAATGGTGGTGATCTTCAAATCAAAGTCCTCCAGGTTTTTGCCGCCCGGCGGCCCTTCATGGGGCTTTGGGTCGGCTTTCACGCACAGGACAGCTCCCTCCGTCCTGCACGGCCCGCTTTGGGGCATGGCGCGGATAGAGCGGCGCGATCCCAGACCGCGCAAGCAGAGTTTGCCTGAAAAAACGCCGTTATCGCTAACCAAATGCGGGTTTGGGTGGCGATGGAAACATTGCTGCGGGTGCGATGTGTGGAAACGGGGACATTCTGGGACGCAGAACGGCAGACCGCCTTCCGTCGCCCCATCAGGGGCCCGTCAGGCAGCCGTGTAGATCAGGCCGTTCCAACCGTCTTTCCGCGAGTCCGCCGTCTGGCATGGCATCGCCACGCGCAGGTGCGGTGGGCCGCCGTTCTGGATCGACCTGCGGGACGGTTATTGAACCTGCTGGTCGCTGGTCTGGGCGTTGGCGTCCGGCAGAACCTGCCCCAAGCCCTTAGCAGCGCCTTGATAAACCTTGGCGCGGATGGCCATGCCGGTTTGCCGATGCAATTCCCGGTGCGCATCGGCCCGCGCCCGCAGGACATCGCCCCCGGTCATTTCGGCCCCGGCTTGGGCCAGACCCATCCGGGACATCTGTTGCATACTGAACCAGATCAATTTCAACATCTGCATCTGCTCACTCCTTCTTCCCCATGAGGGGAGGGTGGGTCGGAATGTCGCAGCGTCCAGAAAAAACATAAACAAAAGTGCGGTCGGAATTGTAAACAAGTTTACAGATTGACCTAAGCGCAGGTTTGAACACCCACCTTGGCGATTGCCGAACAGGATACCCGACAAGGCCGCGCGTTTTCCCGACCCCATTCGCAGACAAGGGCGGCGGGCCAGCCAAAAAGGTCCCGAACCGTCACTCTGCGGCGACCGCTGCCCTGTCTTGGCGTGGAGACCGCCCGAACTTCCGGGCATATTCCCGCGAAAACTGCGCCGAACTCTCATAGCCCACGCGAAAGGCAACCTCGGACACCTTGGCGTCCGATCCGCGCAAGGCTTCGCGGGCGTGCAGCAGGCGCAGGTCCTTTTGGTATTGCAGGGGCGACGTACCAGTCACGGCCTTGAAATGCTCGAAGAAGGTCGAAGGGCTCATGCCGACACGTTCGGCCAACGCGCCCACAACGACCGTGCGTGACAGGTCCGACTGGATGTCGCGCGTGGCCTGATAAATTCGGCTTGCCGCCGTCTCGTGCCAAAGCAGCTTGTGCAACGCGTTCGCATGCGCCCCAAGAAGCAGCCGCGCATGGATCTCCTGCCGCGTGATTGGGGCCAGCAACTGGCGTGTTTCATCCTGTATGCATTGGTCCAGATACCGCGCCAGCGCATCCTGCATCAGCGGATCCGTCTGGCAAAGCGTGATCGAAAACGGGTCCGGGCGACGCGTGCGCCGCGCGGAAGGCGCGGCGGGGGCAAGACTGCGCAACAAATCGACGTCCAGAGGAAAAACCAACGCCAGATAGGGGGTCTGCGGTGTGGCCTCGGTGATCCTTGAAACGACCGGTAGGGTATGACTGACCAGCAAGGATTGGCCGGCGGTCACCGTCAGGCTGTGTGCGCCCGCGCTGACCTGCTTGGCCCCTTCCAGCACAAGACACAACAGCGGGCGGTACACAGACGCCTGTTGCGGACTTGGGGTCTCGAATCGCAAGAAATGCATTCCGCTGTCCTGATCCGCCAAGGCCCCACAGGCCAACCCTGCCCGATCCAAGAGCGCCGTCGCGCGATCCTTCAGTGGTGTCATATGACGCTCTCCTTGCGGAACTCATGGCATGGCACGGCCCCATGTTCAGAGATTTATTCCGCAATCCGGAGGATCAGGCAAATATTTAGGATAATCGATAAAGAGGCATCGCCGAGATCCGAGTATCGTTTGGATATCGAAGGTCAAATGAAAAGGGCGTTTGGCAAAGGTTTTCATCATCGGTACCGCGGGCGGGTTGGGCTGACCTATGGCACAGGCCAGTTGGCGCAAGGGCGGTCGCCGTGCTGACCAATGTCGGAAGCCAAGAAATGCTGCGCCTGAACGCCTGAAGGAGTATCACTTATGCCCACCATCCTTATCACCGGCGCGTCTTCTGGCATCGGCAAGGCCACGGCTCTGCGTTTTCATGCCGAAGGCTGGAATGTCATCGCGACCATGCGCAACCCCGACGCGTCGGACCTTTCCGAAAACGAAACGCTGATGCGGACGCGCCTCGACGTCACCGATGCATCGTCGATCTCGGCGGCGGTCACGGCGGGCATCGACCGTTTCGGGACCATCGATGCTCTTTTGAACAACGCGGGCTACGGCGCCTATGGCCCCTTGGAAGCCTTCTCAGCCGACCGCATCCGCCGTCAGTTCGACACCAACGTGATCGGATTGCTCGAAGTAACGAAAGCGGTTCTGCCGCATATGCGGACGCGCCGCGCGGGCACCATCCTAAACATCTCGTCCATCGGCGGGCAGATCACCTTCCCGTTGGGCACGCTCTACCACGGCACCAAGTTCGCGGTCGAAGGCCTGTCCGAAGCCCTGCATTACGAATTGGAACCGCTGGGCATCCGGGTGCGGATCGTCGAACCCGGGATGATCAAGACCGATTTCGGCGGGCGGTCCTTCGATTTCGCCATGGACGAAAGCCTGTCTGACTATGCCCCCACGGCCGCAGCGATGGGACGTCTCTTCGGCAAGCTTGCCTCGAACCCGTCCACGCCCGAGTTGGTCGCGGATGTCATTTGGCAAGCGGCCAATGATCACGGCACCCAACTGCGATACCGCGCAGGCCCGGATGCGGTGGACCTTCTGGATCGGCGCAAGGCGCAGGATGACGCCAGCTTTCTTGGGGCCCTGAAGGCCATGATGGCGGAATAGGGACCTGTTGCGCGGACGGGGCAAGCCCTTTGCGGTCGCGGGCAGTGTTCGGTCCAAAGCGCGCGGGGTCGCCTCAGGTCCGCCGGACGCTGCCCGACCCGCGCACCGTGACCCACAGCGCCGCCCCGACAACCAGCACCGCGCCGATCCAGAATTGGGCGTCCGGAACCTCGTTGAAGATCAGATAGCCAACGCTGACCGAAATCACGAGGCTGAGATAGCTTAGAACGGACAGGAACCCCGCCTCGCCGAAATAATGCGCCCGCAGAAAGCACAGCTGCGCCGATTGCGCAAAGACCCCGACCAGCAGCAGCAAGGGCCAGTGTCCCGGTGCGACCGGATGCCAGTCGAGGATCGCAAACGGGGCCGAGAAGACCGCCAAGCCTGCCGTGTAGAAGGCCATCATCACGATCTCGGACGCGTCGCGCAGCCGCCGTGTCACGATGACAGCCCCCGACCCGGTCAGGATAACCACCCCCAAGGCCGCAACGCCCCAGTTCATCTGCGTCGTGCCCGGTTGCAAGGCCAGTACGACCCCCACCATCGCCACCCCGGCGGCGATCCACCTTTGCCGGCCAATCGTTTCGCGCAACAGCAGCGCGGCCAGCACCATCGTCACCAAGGGGCGCGTGAAATTCATCGCCGTGAACACGGCCAAAGGCACCCGCGCAATGGCGAAAAAGCTGGCCGTCAGGGTGACAACGGAAAGCCCGACGCGCAAGAAATGCAGCGGCAAATCCTTGATGCTGCGAAACTCATGCCGTGACCGCCAGATCAGGGGCGCAATGATCAACAGCCCGACCCCCGCGCGCAGCGCGACGATCTGGGACGCGCCATAGCCCAGCCCAAGCGCCTTGACGATGGACAGCGCCCAGATGTTCAGCGCCATGTCCGACACCAGCCAGACCCCGCCGCGAAGGTTGTCGCGCGGCGCAGACGCGGTCATGCGCGCGGTTGCACAAGGTTTGCCATCAGGTGGAACGCGCCCGGAACAAGGTTCGCCATTTGATGGTGCAGGATCAGCGACGTATGCACATGACGCCCGGCCCCGATGTCGGCCAGCAACAGGCTGCCCCGATGCGGGGCTTCGTCCGGGTCGGCCATTTCCAGCAGGGGCGTATAGGCGGCATCCCAGCTTTTGGCGAAATAGAGGCCGCGTTCTTTCACCCAGCCCTCCCATGTCGCGGGGCCGATCCTGTTCGGCTGCCTCAGAACGGGATGATCGACCAGATGGGTCACCTTCGCCGTCTCGTCCGTCACCCGCCAGCGCAAGGACGGCATCCCGATTTCCAGCGGTCGCGGGGGGATCGTCAGGGGGTCCCAATTGTCCCAAGGCCGATGATACAACGTGACCAGCGTTCCGCCCTGTTCCACCCAGCGATGGATCCGGGGCATGGCGTCGGCCAGTCCCGACCGAAACCGCATCGCGAAAATGCCGATGACCAGACTGTCGAACCCGGCCAGCGTTTCGTCGTTTGAAAGATCCGCATCATCAACGGCGGTGACATCCATCCCCATGGCGGCCAGCCAGTCCCCGACCTGATCGTTGCCGCTGCCGATATATCCGATCCGTGCCTTTGGCAGCGCGACATCGGCCACCAAGACCCGCACTTGCGCGACTTCGGCCCGCGCCGTGGGGTCGACATGATCATGGGCGATCCGGCGCACCGTCTTGGCTGGCTGACCATCCAGCCGCAGGGGCAGGTCGTAATGCCCCGTCTCGACCTCCTCGGGCAGCGTTATGTCAAAGCCCCGGTCTGTTCGTCGGGTCTGCCAGCCGTCGGGAACGTCCAGCGTCGCTTCAGCGTCCGTCGGCCTCAGGCCCGACAGCGCCACCGACAGGGTTCTCTTGGGCTGGCGCGTGTTCAGAACGGCGCGGGCTGGGGACAGGTCGGCCAAGACCGCCGGCAGGACGACCGGGGGCGCCTCGAAGGCCACGCGCGTCTGGGTTGGCCCAAGATCCAGCACAAGGGCAGGGGCGGACGGCACGATCGGGTCATAGCTGGACCGATAAGGATCGCTCAGGGCCGCATCCGCCGTGATGCTCAGGTGACCGTCGCTGACCTGCCAGCCCGCTGGCAGATCGACCGAAACGCTGACATCCGCGCCGCCCTTGTCCAATTCGATCTCCAGATCGGTGCTGTCGCCCGGATGCAGCCACACATCGGAGGTCCGCGCGCGCAACTCGACCCCCTTGGCCCAGCGCAGGACTTGCCCCAATTGGTCCTGCTTGGCCTCAAGGCGGTGCAGGATCATCGGCTTGGCCGTGTCCGGGCAGGCCAGGATCGCTGCCTTGATCTGGTGCAGCGCGTCGGTGGCCGCCTGATCCACCGCCTCAAATGCCGGAAAACCCGCAACGGCGGCGTCAATCGCCGCCCCCGCCGCGCGCAGATTGTCGGCGATCGGCGCGGCTTCTGGCAGGTCCGCAAGATCCGCAACGCGGCGCGGCAGGCCGGACCAAAGCGTTTCGTCGGGCCCCGCCACATGGCTTTGCACAAGGTGAAGCGGCCAGTCCCGCCCGGCCCCGGCGGGCACCCAGCGCCCCATGCCTTGGGTGCGGTGATAGGCGCGCGACTGCTGTCCGATCCGTTCCCAGCTCCAGCCACTGACCGGGTCCTTGTCCTTGCCGGGGATGGTCAGGGTCGCGGGCGGCGGCGGCAGATCGTCGTCATAGGCCTGACCCGCGCCAGACCAAGCGGGCAGGTACATCTTGGCGACCTGCCAAGGGGGCAGGTTCGACGCAAAGCCCGGATCGGCGGCGGCGGCCATGACAAGATGCGCCGCTTCGGTCATGGCCCGGTGGTGCCCGTGCTGGCCCGGCACATCCAAGAATGTCGGGCAAATGATATCGGGCTTGTCCGTCCGGATGATTTCGACAAAGCGCGCAAGCGTCCGATCCTTGCCCCATTTGGCCAGCGTTTCGACCCCGCTCTTGGAGAAGCCGAAATCGGTGATGCTGTCTTCCGGGGTCTCGGAATGCCAATACATGCGCATGTTCAGCACATCGCAGGCGCGTTCCATTTCGCGGGTGCGCAAGGCCCCCAGATCCAAACCTGCTTCGGTCCCGATGTCGTTTTGCCCGCCTTCGCCCCGGGTTGAACAGGCATAGGACAGGTTGATCCCATCCCGGTACGCCAAGGCCGCCAGCATCGACGTGATCTCGTCATCTGGATGCGCGCCCGTGTTCATGAACCGAACAACACTGGTCAGCGGACGCAGCGCCCACCAAAGCTGCAGGATGCGGGGACGTTCCCGGTCGTCGCGAAGACGCATCTGATCTTGTGTCGGCATGAAACCTCAGCTTGCCAGGGAAATGGTGGGGGTGAAGGCTTGGTTGATGACCAAGGCGGCGGCCCCCAAGGTTGCGGTCATCCGACCGGACGATCCGCGGATCAGCCGCGGCACCGTCCGGTCCGCGCGGTTCGAGACCGACTTCACCTGCAACGCAATCCCGTCGATCAGGTGGTCCAGTATGCCGTCCGGCATCGCGCCGCCCAGAATAATGGCTTCGGGATCCAGCAGGTTTTCGACGGTTGCAATGGCGACGGACAGGGGGGCCTTGGCCCGGTCCAGCCACGCCATCAACGTGGGGTCCGCCGCGTCGAACAAGCGTTGCAAATCCGCGCCGTCCTGAATGGCGATATTCCGTTCGGCCAGCGCCTGTTGCACCGAAAGGCGGCTGACCACGGTTTCCAGCAGCACCGTCTGCCCGTCGCAGGGCACCGGGATATGACCGATTTCGCCCGCATTGCCGAAGGCGCCGGTCGCCAGAACACCATTATGGACCCAGCCCAGCCCGAGCCCGGCCCCGAAATACAAGAACGCATAACTGTCGAGGGCCTGCGCGGCCCCCTTCACCCGTTCGGCAATGGCCGCCGCGTTCGCGTCATTCTCGATGAAGACGGGCAAACCCAGTGCGTCTTGGAACCAAGCCGACAGGTCCACGCCTTCCCAGCCCGGCAGTTCGGATCCGCTGTTCTGAATGCCGGTCTGGCCAAAGGGGCCGGGCAGCACGATCCCCGCGCCCAAGACCTTTGCGGCACTGACACCGGTGCTGTCCAAGGCTTGCTTCAGCAAGGCGCCGACGGTTTGCGTCACCGGGTCCGGCCCGATCCCGGTCTGCGCGCGGCGTTCGGAAAAAACCGTCTCGCCGGACAAGTCCAGCAGGGCTGCAAACACGGCATCCGGTCTAATCTCGACCCCGAAGGCATAGCCGCCACCGGGGTTCAGCCCGTATTGGACCGCAGGCAACCCCCGCGCGCCGGTGCGACGGCCCACCTCCAGAATCAGCCCGTCTTCCAGCATGTCGGCAATGATGTTCGACACCGCTTGGGTGCTCAGGCCCGACGCACGCGCCATCTCGGCCCGCCCCATCTGGCCCGCGTTGCGAATGCGCTCCAGCATCAGTTGACGGTTGTGATTTCGCGACCGTTCGGCGTTGGCGCCGACGGATTTCAGCAGAATGGCGGGGCGGGAGGTGCGCATGGAGGGGCATTAACTCAATCATGTTGAATTATCAAGTGATATGAGTTAACCCTTGGGGATGAGGCGTACTGCGCGCCGGATCGCCCACGGCCTGTCAACCGCTGGGTGCCATAACAGGGAGACAGTCCATGGGATTGAAAACGATGAAAGCGACTGCGCTTGCCACCGCAACCAGCGTGGCGGCGCTTTTCGGTGGTGCGGCCAATGCGGTCGAAATCGAATACTGGCAATACTTCTTCGACGCCCGCGTCGAAGCGATGGAACAGCTGATCGAAAATTTCGAAGCGGCCAATCCTGACATCACCGTCACGATGACCCATTTCCCCTATGCGGACTACCGCACCAAGGTGGCCGCAGCCGTGCCTGCCGGCGAAGGGCCGGATGTCGTCCAGCTGTTCTACGGCTGGCTGAATGACTATAAGGAAGCCCAGCTGATCCAGCCGCTGCCCGTGGATGCCTTCCCGGCGGACCAGATCAGCGCCGAGTTCTTCCCGATGGTTTCGGCCATGCGCGAAGGCGACAATTACTGGGCGCTTCCGACGGCCGTGCGGTCGCTGGCCCTGTTCTACAACAATCGCCTTCTCGAAGAAGCAGGCGTCGAGCCGCCCACCACGATTGACGAAATGGTTGCTGCGGCCCGCGCGATGACCAAGGTCGATGGGGCTGGCAACATTACCCAAGTCGGCATCACGCAAGGCATGACCGCGCAGGATCACCATTGGTTCCGCGAAGTCCTTGTGCGCCAGTTCGGCGGCGAGCCCTATCTCGATGACTACCGCACGGTGAACTACAACTCCGAAGCCGGGATCGAGGCGCTGGAATTCTATGTCGGGATGTCCGAAGGCGACGAACCGATCTCGGCCATCGGCTTTATGGACGAACCGCAAGCCGCCTTCAAAGCGGGCCGTGCAGGGATGCATATCGACGGGTCCTTCCGCATCGGGTCGCTGAACAACACGCGCGGTCTGGACTGGGGCGTGACGGAACTGCCGGCCACGGCGGACGGCGTGCAATCCAACTATTCGTCCTACTGGGTGAACGCGATCACCACCAAAGCCGAAGGCGAAAAATACGACGCGGCGGTCAAGTTCATGCAGTACATCACCTCGGACGAGGCGATGCAGATCTGGCTGGATGTCGTCGGCGAACTGCCCGCCAAACCGTCTGTCGGTCTGACCGAAGCGAACGCGAACAACGAAGTCTTCGGTCCGTTCATTCGTGGCCTCGCCTATGCGCACACGACCAAGTTCGTCAATGAAAGCGCCCAGCGTCAGTTGATGGTCGAGATGGTCGAACGGATGACCCTGCAAGGCATGTCCGCCGCGGAAAGCATCGCCATTGCGGCCGAAGCCGAACAGGCGCTGCTGGACGAGTTCTACGCAGACTAATCCACCTTCATGTTGCACGTCCCCCGGCCCAGATTGGGCCGGGGGTTCGAGGCCCCGGGGGACTTCATGAAATTCTATCGCTCCTTGACGATCCGGCAGAAGCAGATCGTATGGGCCTACGCGTTCCTTGCGCTGCCCATCGTGTTCTACTCGGTGATCCGCTTCTACCCGACCGGCAATGCGATCCTGATCAGCTTTCAGGACTGGAACCTGCTGGGCGACCGGACATGGGCCGGGCTTGATAACTATACCAAGCTGTTCAGCGATCCGGTCTTCTGGCAGGTCTTCCGCAATACCTTCGTCTACCTGCTTCTGGGAACACCGATCAGCTTGGTGATCTCTTTCGTGATTGCCTATCACCTCGACAAGACGCGGTTCATGCATGGCTTCTTGCGCATGCTCTATTTCCTGCCCTTCATGACCAGCGCGGTGGCGATGGCGTGGGTCTGGCGTTGGTTTTATCAGCCCGTGCCCATCGGCCTGTTCAACAATTTCCTCGCAGGCATGGGCATCCCGCAGATCAACTTCCTGAACTCCACCACCAACGCCTTGCCATCGGTGCTGGCCCCGGCGGTCTGGGCAGGGCTTGGGTTCCAGATCATTATCTTCATGGCGGGCCTGCGGGCGATCCCGAAAAGCTATTACGAGGCTGCCAAGATCGACGGTGTCGGCTGGTGGACCGTCTTGTGGGAAATCACGATCCCGCTGCTGAAACCCACCATCGTCTTTATCGTCGTCTTCTCGTCCATCGGGTTCCTGCGCATCTTCGACCATGTGTTCAACATGACCACGAACAACCCGGGCGGGCCGCTGAATTCAACCAAGCCCTTGGTGCTGATGATTTACGAAAGCGCCTTTGACGCCTTCGACATGGGCTATGCGGCGGCACAGACCGTCGTGCTGTTCCTTGTCCTGCTGGTCGTCAGCCTGATCCAGTTGCGCATTCTGAGGGACCGCTAGACATGGCCGTAGTTGACGAAATCCGTCCCAGTTCCGAGGCGCTGCTGAAACGCTCGGCCCCCAAGCGGCCTGCGAATATGGGCAATTACATCCGCTGGTTGCTGCTGTTTTTCGGCGGCATCGCGATGGTCATGCCGCTGGCCTACATGATCTCGACCTCGCTGAAATGGCCGCACGAGGTCTATAACCTGCAACTGATCCCGAACGAGCCGACAATCGAGAACTATACCTATGTCTTGGAAGACGGGCGGTTCTATTGGTGGTTCGTCAATTCGATCATCATCGCGACCATCACCACGATCTGCAACGTGATCTTCGACAGCCTCGTGGGCTACACGCTGTGCAAGTTCAAGTTCCCGGGCCGCTACATCATCTTCATCGCGATCCTGTCCACGTTGATGATCCCGACCGAGATGCTGGTGATCCCGTGGTATCTGATGTCCCAGCAATTCGGCTGGCTGGACACCTATTGGGGCATCATGTTCCCCGGCCTGATGACCGC
>CAZIKH010000043.1:0-12934 GCA_964539755.1 uncultured Dinoroseobacter sp.
CCGAAGGCGTGAAGGTCAACGACCCGATCGCGGTGCTGCTCGACGATGGCGAAAGCGCCGATGACATCGGCAGCGCCCCCGCAGCCGCCCCGGCGGCCAGCCCGGACCCGGCCCCAACCGCCCCGGCAGGCGCCCCAAGCGCGCCCGCGCCAGCCGCGCCCAGCGCCGCCGATGGCAGCCGCATTTTCGCAACCCCGCTGGCCCGGCGCATCGCCGCCGACAAGGGCCTCGATCTCAGCCAGATCAAGGGCTCGGGCCCGCGCGGGCGCATCGTCAAGGCGGATGTCGAAAACGCCACCGCCGCCCCCAAGGCCGAAGCGCCCAAAGCCGCAGCCGCAGCCCCCGCCGCAGCGGCAGCCGCAGCCCCCGCGCTGGCCAGCGGTCCGTCTGCCGATGCCATCGCCAAGATGTACGAAGGCCGCGTCACCGAGGACGTCAAGCTGGACGGCATGCGCAAGACCATCGCCGCGCGCCTGACCGAAGCCAAGCAAAGCGTGCCGCATTTCTACCTGCGCAAGGATATCGAACTGGACGCGCTGATGAAATTCCGCGCCCAGCTGAACAAGACGTTGGAGCCGCGCGGCGTGAAACTGTCGGTCAACGACTTCATCATCAAGGCCTGCGCCCTCGCGCTGCAACAACACCCCGAGGCGAATGCCGTCTGGGCCGGGGATCGCATGATCCGCATGAAGGCCTCCGATGTGGCCGTGGCCGTCGCCATCGAAGGCGGTCTCTTCACGCCCGTCTTGCTGGATGCCGAGATGAAATCACTGTCGGCCCTCTCTGCGGAAATGAAGGACCTCGCCGCCCGCGCCCGCGACCGCAAGCTCGCGCCGCATGAATACCAGGGCGGCAGCTTCGCGATCTCGAACCTCGGCATGTTCGGCATCGACAATTTCGACGCCATCATCAACCCGCCCCATGCCGCGATCCTCGCGGTGGGCGCAGGCGTCAAGAAACCCGTTGTCGGGGCCGATGGCGAACTGAAGGTGGCCACCGTCATGTCCACGACCCTGTCGGTCGATCACCGCGTCATCGACGGCGCGCTGGGGGCGAACCTTCTGAACGCGATCAAGGACAACCTTGAAAACCCGATGGGCATGTTGGCCTGACGCGGTCCAACACACCAAGACAAAAGGGGCGCGACCTGATCTGGCCGCGCCCCTTCTTCTAGGTCCAAATACTCAAATAATGCAGGTCGGCATCACCCGCCGAACCGCTGATCCATGCTCATGGCGGGTTGCGAACACCCGGCCTCGCCCACGATCCGCGCAGGCACGCCCGCCACGGTCTTGCAGGGCGGCACCTCCTCCAGCACGACCGATCCCGCCGCGATGCGCGAGCAATTGCCGACCCGGATATTGCCCAGCACCTTCGCGCCCGCGCCGATCAACACGCCATCGCCGATCTTGGGGTGGCGATCCTGTTCTTCCTTGCCGGTCCCGCCCAGCGTCACCGAATGCAGCATCGAGACATTGTCGCCCACCACCGCCGTCTCGCCGATCACGATGGAATGGGCGTGGTCGATCATGATCCCCTGCCCGATCGTGGCCGCCGGGTGAATGTCCACGCCGAACATCTCGCTGACGCGCATCTGGATGAAATAGGCCAGATCGGCGCGCCCTTCGCGCCACAGCCAATGGCCCACGCGATAGGCCTGCACGGCCTGAAAGCCCTTGAAATACAACAGGGGCTGCAAGAACCGATGGCAGGCCGGGTCGCGGTCATGCACCGCCACGATATCCGCACGCGCGGCTTGGCCCAGTTCCGGGGCCGACCGATAGGCCTCGTCCGCGATTTCGCGGATCAACTGTTCGGACATCTCGGCCGAGGCCAGCTTCTGCGCAATCCGATAGGCCAGCGCCTGTTCCAGCGTCGCATGATGCAGCACACAGGCATGCACCAACCCGCCCAGCAAGGGCTCGTCGCGCACCGCCAGATGCGCTTCTTCGGTGATGCGGTCCCATACGGGATCAAGGCGGGCCAAGTCGGGGCGGGAACGGGCCATCTGCAAGTCTCCTCAGTCTCGGCCCCTATCTAGCCCATCGGCGCGCAGATTTCCATGACCGATCACAGCCCTGTCAGGGCCTTCCATCCGGCGCTGCCATGCCTCCAGCCCCGCCAGCACCGCCCGCAACCGCGCATGCCCGTCGCGATCCCCGACATAGCGGCCCGGCCCCGGCACGCGCCCGCCCAGATGCGCCGCCCCGAACCGCGCCGCCGCCCGCGCCCCAAGCCGCTTGCGCACGGCATCCGCCAGATGCGCCGCCGCGCACCAGTCCTGAACCACACCGTGCCACGTCTCGGGCGGCAAGGCCTGCAACCCCGCCGCCGCGCGCAGCAGATCGTCCAGCAAGACCCGCCGCATCACGCCGGATGGGGCACGTTCAGAAACAGCATATGCACCGCAAAGCGCACCATACCGCTGCCGAAATTGCCCCCCGTCGGCGTCAGCAGCAGGGGCGTGTCGGCGTAATAGGTCACCGGGGCCCCGGTCAGCCCCCGCACCCAACTGTGCTGCCCCACGCCATAGCCCGTGCCATACCGATCCTCGGCCCCGGCAACGCCCAGCTTCCAAGACGCCAGGGACCCGCTGATCGCCCCCGTCACCCGGCCCGTCACCCCCAGAACGATCGCCGCTTCGGGGATGACCCCGACGGTCGAATGCCCGGCCCCCGCGACGATGGGATGATCAAACTCGACGATCTCCATGTTGGTCGCCGCCCCAGACAGCCCCTCGGTCAAGGCCGGGCGCCGCCATAGGCTGCCATCATAGACGACCCAAGCCCCCTGCCCGACATGCCACGCGCGCCAGCCGATCCGGGGCGTGACGAAATCCCAGCCGCCATTGGCCGCGATGGCCAAGGACCCGACCGCCCCCGCCCAGTCGTTCACGGCCCCCGCAGGGACCGCCCAGACCTGGCCGTCGGGCGCCCCTGCGGGGGGCATCGTGACGGTGTCCGATTGCAGCACAAGCTGGCTTAGCCCGTCCAGCCGCGCCAAAGCCTCGTTCACCGTCACGTGCTTCTGGGCTTGCCCGCCTTCCACCAGCGGCAAGCCGAAATTTGCGGTCTCACTCATGAACATCCATCCTTCTGAAAGGGCCCGGCCCATACCGGTCCGAAAGCTGCGCCACAGCCACCTGAAACCCGGGCGGCACGCCATCCGCGGCCCGCAACGCGGCGGGATACAGGTAAGACGGGGTCGTCAGATGCACCTCGCGCAGCACATCCTCGCCCGCTTCGATGCGCAGCACATACGCCTCCTGCGCTTCGCCCAAGGGCACATCGCCCGCCTCCCAGCGGTCGCCATCCACCCGCGTGCGCCGCACCCAGGCCAAGCTCAGGTCCCCGCCTTGCCAGCGGGCGCGCAATTGCGCGGGCGCATAGGGCCGCAAGCCCCGCCCCGCAAAGGCATGCACCTGATGCACATAGCTGGGGTCGTCATAGCCCCGCGCGGCAGGCCCGATCCGGAAATGCCGGATCAGGCCCCGCGCCGCCGCCGGGGCCCCGATCTGGCCCACCGCCCCGTTCAGCAGCACGACATAGGACCCCACGGGCCAGCTGTCGCGCATCTCGGGTTCGCTGCCCAATTGGCCGCGCAACCGCTCGGACAACGCATAGACCATCGGTTCGACAACATCGGCCCGGGCGAACTGGAAGACCTCCCAATTGGCCGGATCGCCATCGCCAATCGCCGCCAGATTGCCGCCGCGCCACAACTGCGCCGGGCTGATCGAGGTCAGCGCCCCGCTGGTCAGCCGCACCCGCAACGGCGCGCCCCGGTCAAACCGGCCCGGCACCGCGCGGGCCAGCGGTGTTTCCGTAACCCCCAAGGTCGCGCCCGCCTCAACCAGCCGATCCAGCGCATAGCCCGCATCTTCAACCGCCCCATAGACCGCGACCGATCCCGGCCATGGCTGGGCTGCCACCGCCAGATGGGGCGCATGTTCCACCTCCTCCCCGGTCATCAGGGGCAGGTCCAGAAACAGCGGGAACACCGGAACGGGCGGCACGAAATCGCGCGGGCTGACCGTCGCATCGACCGCGTCCGACGGCACAAAGACATGCGGCTCGGCGCGCACCGCCTCGATCCTGCGCGCGCCCTCCGTCAGCGCGCGGTCCACCCGCCACAGCGCCGGATCATCCGCGAACCGAACCAAGTCGCCAACCCCGACCCGCGCCTGCGACGGTGGCACCCGAAACACCGCGCGGTCCCGCGCAATCCGCTGTTCGGCCAACCAGCGTTCGGCCACGCCGCGCCCCTCGCTGGGCAGCAAGGCCATCGGCATCTCGCTGTCCGAGGCCGCACGCGACACCTCATCCGGAAACGCCGCTTCCGCCGTGCGCATCTGATACTCCGCCTGCGCATCGACATGGGTCAACCGCACCCGCCCCGCCAGTTCGGCACTTGCGGCCCGACTGCGTTCGATGCCCGCCACGTCTTTTCCCGTGACCGCCAGATGCAACGGGTCCAACCTATGCGCGGCCCGGTCACGCCGACTGCGAAAGACCAAGCGCCCGCCCGTCTCGACCGCATCCAGGCCATGCACCAGCATCAACTGTTGCAAGGCGGCCCGCGCGCTGCCCACCTGATCGACCACAAAGCCGCGCACCAAGCCATGCACGTCGCTGACATCGACATCGCCCAGCCCCGACCGCTGGCACAGCTCGGCGATCACCGCGCCCAGATCCTGCGCCTCGATCCGGCCCGACAGCCAATGGCCCCGCGCATGGTTCGGTCCATCGCTCCAGACCTCGGTCGCATTCGGAAAGGCTGGCCATGGCCGCGCATCCCAAGCCCAGACATGCGCCCGCGCCATGTCCACCATCGGCCCGCCATAAAGCGGCGACACCGGGTTGTGCGCCGGCTCGGACCAATAGCCCAGCATGGCCTGCAAATAGCGCGCCTGTATCAGATCATCCCGCCGCCCGTTCGAATAGCGCGGCAAGGCGCTTTCCGACGACAAGGCATCCAGAAACTTGTTCGGCTCATTGGTGCCCTTGTCGATGGCCGCGCACCCCAGTTCGGTGAACCAGAACGGTTTCGAGCGCGGCACCCACGCCGTCGCCGCCACCTGCCGCACCCCGCCGATCCGGTCGTGATGCGGGTTCTCCCACCAGCCGCGCAGATCCTTGTAGCGAAAGACCCAATCCTCGCCATGGGCGGCATCCACGATGGGTGTGCGGCGCTGCGCCTCGCGTTCCGGGGCGCTGGCATAATACCAGTCATAGCCTTCGCCGCCTTCGATATTGCCGCGCAAATAGGCCAGATCATGCAGTGTCACCGCCCCATCTTGGGCGTCCAGATGGCCGATCCCGTCGCGCCAATCCGACAGCGGCATGTAATTGTCGATCCCGATGAAATCGATCGCCTCATCCGCCCAAAGCGGGTCGAGATGAAAGAACACATCGCCCGACCCATCTTGCGGATGATAGCCGAAATACTCGGACCAATCCGCCGCATAGCCGATCTTCACCTCGGGCCCCAGCAAGGCGCGCACCTCGCCCGCCAGGGCCCGCAGCGCCGCGACCGCCGGAAAGCTATGCCCCGGCCCGCGGATCTGGGTCAGGCTGCGCAATTCGCTGCCAATACAGAAGGCCGTCACACCGCCCGCCGCCTTGCACAGCGCGGCATAATGCAGAATGAACCGCGACAGGGTCCATTCCTGCGGCCCGTGATAGCTGACCGCGCCCCCCGAAATCGTGAAATCCGCCGCCCGGACGCTGCCAAAGAACGCCGCCACCTCGGCTTCGGCCCCCGCCGTGCCATCGGGCGATCCGGGCCGCCCGGGGGCCTGGGACAAGGTGATCCGGCCACGCCACGGCAAGGCAGGCTGATCGGGCGCATCGCTCCACGGGTCAGGCAAGCCGTTGCCCGCCAATTGCTCCATCAGAATAAAGGGATAGAACACCACGTCCTGCCCCGCCGCCTTCATCGCCGCGATCCCTTCCAGAACCGCCGCATCCGCAGGCGTGCCGCCATAGACCGACCGCCCATCGACCTTGGCGATCTCGGGACAGCCCGCGCGCAGGCGTCCCGCGACACTCCAGGCCATGCCTTGGCCTTCGGTGCTGGCATCCTCGACCTTGGGCTGCACCTTGCACTGGCCCGCGCGCAGGTCATCGCCAAACCAGCTGACCACCATCAGCGCCGACCGACACTGCGGCAGGCCTTCCGCCAATTGGTCCAGCGACACCGCGAAATCCGTCTTGCCCGCGGGCGTGTTCACATTGACGGACGCATTCACCCCCGGCCCGCGCGCCACATGCACGGGCGTGGTCGCCAGCCCATATTCGCCCGTGCCGGGGATCAGCGCCACGCCCCGCACCTGCGCAGACAAGGGCACATGCCCCTCTGCCGCAACCGGGCGGATCACCTCGAAACTGAACTGCGGCACCCGGTTGCCAAAGCGCCCCAGATCCAGATCCTCGATCACGACATAGGCCAGCCCGCGATAGGCCGGCACCACGCCCGCCCCCTCGACCGCTTCGATCTTGGGGTCGGGCAATTGATCGTCGCGGCCCGTATAGACGCGCAGGTTCAGATCGTCGCGCGGCACCTCCGCACCGTCCGCCCAGACCCGGCCCACCCGCGCGATCTCGCCCTCGCAAAGGGCCAGCGCCAAGGACACCGAATAGCTGTAGCGCGTCACGCTCGGCTGCGACGGCGGCCCGCCCTTGCCGCCCCCACCCCCGGTCGTCGTCGCCCGTTCCAGAAAGCGCGACGCCCAGATCACCTGACCGCCCAGCCGCATCCCGCCCCAGAGGCGCGCAACCGCCTCGCCTTCGCCCGCACCGGACACACGGAAGCGGGCAACGCGCGGCGTCTCCACCGGATCGGCCCCCGCCCCCAGCAAGCGCGCATCAATCACCCGCCCCAAGGTCGCGCCCACCGCCCGCCCGATCACGGTCGAGGTCAGGCCCAAGGCCCCACCCCCAACCGCCGAGCCCACCGCAGCCCCCGCCGCCGACAACAATATCGTGGCCATTACATGCCCCCCAGACTTGTCACGGACGGAAACCGGAACCGCGCCACCACCCGCCGCGCCCAAGGCGCGCTCAGGGCGTTTTCGACAACGCCATGCCCGGCATAGGCATGCACAAAGCGCGCCGCCGCCCCGACCTCGGTTTGAATGCCCAGATGCTTGGCGACCGCACCCGCCCGCATCCGAAACAGCAGCACATCGCCCGGACGCGCCGCGCCCAGCGCCACCTCGCGCAAATGCAGCCGCGCGGCAGCCTGCAACACCTCTTGGCGTTGCGGTTCGTCCCAATCCGCCGAATAGCGCGGCACCGCGACCGGCTCATCGCCTTCCACCGCGCGCCACACCCCGCGCAGCAACCCCAGACAATCGCACCCGGCCCCCTTCACGCTGGCCCCGTGCAGATAGGGCGTGCCGATCCAAGCGCGGGCTTCGCGCACAATCGCCAAGGTCATGACCGCCGCCCCCCGTCATGCACACCGCCCTGCGCGGGATAGGCCATCAGCCAATCCTCCCCCGGCATATGCGGAAAACCTTGAAAGTTCAGAAGGTTGTGAAACTTCAGCCGACAGGTTTCTGCCCGCTTGTCGCAGCCCGCTTCCAGCCGCACGCGATCCCCCGGGGCCAGATCGGCCCGCAAGCCCTGCCACAGCTCGATCTCGCGCGCGTCGTCCAGCCAGCGGTCCGCCTTGATCACCCCGACCAACCCTTGCGCGGCCCCGCTCAGCACCTCGGCGCGGCCCCGTTCAAACCACCGCAGATCGAACCCCGGCATCGGCGCAAAGCGCAAGATCCGCGCGTCGTCCACGGCCACCAGATCCGCCTCGATGGCATAGCCGGGCGCGGTCAGGTCAACCCGGCAGGCCGCATCGCCCAGAACAGCGGAACAGCCCTTTTGATAGACGCGCCCCTGCGGCTGACCCAAGCTTTCCGCCAAGCCGCGCAATTCCGCTTCGAACCCGGCGCCCTGTTCGGTGATTTCCCCCAGATGACCCCGAAACACAGCGCGGCGCGCGGTTGGATCGGCCCAGTTCACCTCCCAGATCACCACCTCGGCCCCGTCATAGCGCCCCGCACGGATATCCTCGGCGCGGATCGCGGCATGGCTCAGGACGCCCAGCGCCTCGGTGTTGTCCACAGCCAGCCCATTGCCCTGTTCCAGCGCACGCGCGGTCATCCCGCCGCCCGCGCGAAACACCACATCCTCGATCTGCAAGTCCCGATCGTGGTCGGTAAAGCCCAACACCACCCCATCGCGCCGCGTCACCCGCCACGCACGGCACACCGTGGTCAGACCAGTTTCCAGATGCGCCAGCAGCGCCTCGGCATCGCCGCTCATATCCGGACCTCCACCACAGGCACGTTGGGCATATCGCCCGCCTGAAAGCTGGCGACCGAGGTCGCGATCCGGTCCGTGTCAAACCGCACCGGCACGTCGAATTCGAACCCGGCAAAGACCTCGGCCCCGATATCCGGCGGATCGACAAAGGTGATCGTCCCCGCCGCGGGCTGCACCGTGAAATGCACCGCTTCCTGCAATTCGATCGGACCCAGCCCCGCGCGCACCGTCCCGGTCACGGGTTTCGCAATCGGGCGCACCGTCTGCACCCCGCCCGAGGCATAGGTCTTCGACAGCCCGAACACCGTCGTCACCCCGTCTCCAACCCCGATGCGCTGATCCTCGAACGTCACCGTGCCCGAGGGCAGACAGGACTTGTAGTCCGACCAATCCTTCCAGCGGAACCCATAAAGCTGCCCCTGTCGCGCCTCGAAAAACGCGATCAATTGCGCGATATCGTCCAAGCTGCGCAGGCCAAGCCCCGCATCATAGCGCCGCCGCGCCTGCGCCCAGGGCGTGTTGCGTTCTTCGAACCCGTTGGCCAGCGCAACGACATCCGTGCGCCGTTCCGGTCCCCCGACCGACCCAAAGCTCAGGTTCGCGGGAAACCGCACCTCATGAAAGGCCATCCGCCCCTCCTTTGCGTTCACTCTGTGGAAAGCCGCCTCAGCGGTTGCGCGCCCCACGCCCCAAGGCGCGGCTCATCTCGGCGGCGATCTGACTGCGCGAGGCGCGGAAGCTCTCTGCATCCGGCGTGCTGACATGCATCACCACCTGCACCGGGCGCGCGCCGCCGCCCTGCATCTGCACGCCCAGACGCCCATCCGCGCCCCGCGCCAGCGGCATGATCGCTTCGGGTCCGGCCTCGCCCATCAGGCCCATCCCGCCGCGCATCGCAAACCCGGTCGGCGCGGTCACCACGCCGCCCTTGGCAAAGGGCATCACGCGGCCTTGCGCGAAAGCCCCGCCTTGCGCAAAGGGCAGCACGGCCGAGGTCAGCGCATTCACCCCATTGGCAATCGCGCCGCCCAGCGCGTTCTGCACCGGACGCATCGCCGCCGAATAGGCCGCATCCGCCATCGACTTGGCCACGCCGCGCAGCGCATCCGACAGCTTCATCCCGTCGAACACCACCCCGTCGAAAGCCCGCCGCAAGCCGCTGCCGAACCGCGTCGACAAGGTCCCGACTTCGCGCCCGGTATACAGCATGTTGTCCCGCATCCGGGCCAGTTCCGCGTCGAAACTGGCCGTGACCGTCGCGGCATCGCCCAGCCGCACCTCCAACCCTTCCAGGCGATCCTCGAAGCCATCCATTTCGCTCATGCCTCTGTCCTTTCTGTGCAATCGGGAAAGGCCGCCACCAGTTCCTCCAGCCGGGTCCGGCCCAAAGGCGCTTCGCGCTCGGCCTGACCCAGGATCACCAGCAATTCCGCAGGCGTCAGCGCCCAGAACCGATCCGGCGGCAGGCGCAGATCATGCAGCCCCAGCCGCATCAGCCCCGGCCAATCCAAACCCGCCCTCATGTGCCGGGCACCGCGAAGGCGCGCGCCAGCAAGGACGCCGCCGCCTGCGCCGCCGCCACCGGCCCGCCCTCGATCTCGGCATGGGCCAGCGCGCGGGCATCGCCGCTCCAGCCCCCCGCCGACAGCCCCGCCACCAGCAACGCGATCACGTCGCGCGCGCGGTAGCGCCCGGTCTCGAACCGTTCGACCAAGGCGACAAGACTGTCCTCGGCCAATTCGGCCTCCAACTCTGCCAAGGCCCCCAAGGTCAGCTTCATCACATGGCGCTGGCCATCCACGACCAGCGCCACCTCGCCCGCATAAGGATTGGCCATCACAGCGCGTTGAAGCTCAGCGCCCCGGCCGAGGCCAAAGCCAGCTCATAGGTCGCTTCACCCTCATGCGTGCCCGCATATTCGATCGAGGTGATCATGAACTTGCCTTCAACAATCCCGAAATCCGGGAGGATCACCTGAAAATTCGGCACCTCGCCGTCAAAGAAGATCTGCCGCGCCCGTTCATCCGTGCCCGCATCCCGGAACACACCCGACCCGGAAATCGCCGCCGACTTTACCCCGGCCCCGCCCAAAAGCTCGCGCCAGCCCCCCGCGCTTTCCAGCGAGGTCACATCGACCGTTTCCGCGTTGAACGTGATCCGGGTGGCGCGCAGCCCCGCGATGGTCTCGAACTGGCCGCTTCCGGTCAGGTCCAGTTTGATCAGCAAATCCTTGCCTTTTTGCACAGTCATCGTGCCCTCCAGTCAGATTAGAAATCGTCGATCCGCGCGCGAAACCGCAGATCGATCCGGCGTTGCTGGCCACCTTGCAGGCGCAGGGCCCGCGTTTTGACCAAGGCCAGATCGTTCAGGTGGCCGCGCTCCAGCACCAGCGCCGCCCCCGCCAAGGCGTCGGCAATCGCCGCCGCCGCCTGCTTGGCCGCGGCAAATCCCGCCGCCGTGCTGACGACCGAGACGCTGAAATCATGCCGCGCCGTCGCCCCGGAACTGTCGCCGCGCGACCGCACCTCCTCGGCCCCCAGCACCGCATAGGTTTCCGGCAACGCCCCCGGCGGCACCGCGTCGAACACCGCGCCACCCAAGGCCGCCGTCACCCCGGCATCCCCGCTCAGATGCGCAAAGACCGCCTTTTGCAAAGCCAAAGCCGCGCCATAACTCATGCCGCAACCTCCTCTTGCGCAAAGCAAATCAGGTAGCGCGCGGTTTCATCCGCTTCGGCGACCGCCTGAATGTGAAACACCCGGTCCCCATCCCGGAACCGTTGGTCCGGGCGCGGACGCGACGGCGCGCCGACCGGCGCCCCCCGAACCGTGATCCGATACTGCGCCCGCGACAGGCTGGCCGCGCCCTGCGCGACCTGTCGGCCCGTGCGCAGCGTGACCGCCGCCCAGAGCGTGCCCAAGGCCACCCAGGTCCGGGTCAACCCGCCCGCCCCGTCGCTGACTTCGCTCAGGTCCTCAAGGACCAGCGGGCGCGTCAACCGCGGCGCCGTCATTGGCCCGCCCCGGCAAACCCGGCCCGCAACGGGCGATAGCCTTCCAACAAGGCCAGCACCCCCGGTGCCGCGCCGCCATCGCCCCCGCTGCCACGCAGCTCGTAGTACCGCGCCGCCTGCAAGAACACCGCCTGCGCCAGATCGGCGGGCACCGCATCCCATGTGCTGCCGAACCCGGCCAGCAGATCAATCTCCAGCCGCCCCAAGCGCGGCACCGGCGGGAAACTGGCCAAGGGGCGCAAAGTGGTCGCCATCGCCCCATGTTCCAGCCGCCAGGAATTGGCCGACACCTCGGTCAGCGTGTCATGTGCATCCACGATCCGCACCGCCGTCACCCCGGTGACCGGCGCGATGGGCAGCACTTGGCCCGACCGATCCTGCCAGCGCGTGGCCGAATACCGAAAGGCGCGGTTCAACACCGCAACGCCAGACCGACGCTCGACCAGCGCAAGCGCGCCACGCAAGGCCGTTTCCAGCACCTCGTCCTGCAAGGCGTCATCGGCAAAGCCCGACCCAAGGCGCAAATAGCCTCGAAACGCCGGGATCGGCAAAACCGCCTGCGGCACAGGCGTCAATTCGATGATCATCAAGCCACTCCTTCCATCCGTCCAAGGCAGGTCCATCCCGCAAGACATCTCCGGAGGTACGGGTCCGCCCGCTCGGACGGAGGGAACAGCTAGACAAGGCGAACCCGCACACCCCATCGACCCGCACAACCGCGCGGGCCGATCTGTTGCGCCGCTTAATTCACGGCGAATTTCAGGACCTTGATCGCGGCAAAGTCGGTCACATCCCCGCCCACACGCTTGGACGCGTAGAACAGGACGTTCGGCTTGGCCGAGAACGGATCGCGCAGGATGCGAATGTCCGGGCGTTCCGCGATGGTGTAGCCCGCTTCGAAATCCCCAAACAGGATCGACGCGCTGCCCAGTTCGATATCCGGCATGTCCTCGCTGATCATCACCGGATAGCCCAGCAACCGCGCAGGCTCGCCCGCGCTCAGGCCATCCGACCACAAGAAGCGCCCATCCGCGTCCTTGATCTTGCGCACGACCCCGGCGGTCTTGGAATTCATCACGAAGGACGCATTCGCGCGGTAGCGCGCGCCCAGCGCATAGACCAGATCGACCAGCGCATCTGCCGGGGCGGCCCCGTCAAACTCGCCATCCACGCCGGTGGTGACATAGCCCAGCTTGCCCCATTCCCAGGCCGCATTGCCGATCATGTCATGCGCCAGAACGCCTTTGGGCTTGTCCGCGCCATCGCCCGAAATGAACGACGCCGCTTCCGCGCGGGCGAATTTCTCGGCGATGCGCGCCGACAGCCAGCTTTCGATGTCAAACGCACTGTCATCCAGCAAGCGCTGCGACGCCTTCGGCAGGGCCGACAATTCATGCAACGGGATGGTGATCCGGTCGATCTGCGGCGTGTCGGTTTCCGTCAGGGCGGCGGTTTCGGACGCCCAACCCGATCCGATATCGGTATGATCGACCAAGACGTCATAGGACGTGGCTTCAACCGTCACCACCTGCGCGATGCCGCGCAGCGACGCCATGTTCCGCATCACCGTCTTCACGCTCTCGGCGGTCTGCGGATC
>CAZIKH010000044.1:0-12905 GCA_964539755.1 uncultured Dinoroseobacter sp.
GACGGCCTGATCGTGGTGGCGACGGTGGCCTTCGGCATGGGCGTGGACAAACCCGATATCCGTTGGGTGGCCCATGCGGACCTGCCGAAATCCATCGAAGCCTATTATCAGGAAATCGGGCGCGCGGGCCGCGATGGCGCCCCCGCCGAAACGCTGACCCTGTTTGGCCCCGACGACATTCGCCTGCGCCGGGGCCAGATCGACGAAGGGCTGGCCCCGCCGGATCGCAAAAGCGCCGATCACGGGCGGCTGAACGCCCTGCTGGGATTGGCCGAGGCGCTGGGCTGCCGCCGCGTTCAGCTGCTGGGCTATTTCGGGGAACAGGCCACCCCTTGCGGCAATTGCGATTTGTGCGACCGACCCCCGGATGTCTTCGACGGGACCGAGGCGGTGCGCAAGGCCCTGTCCGCCGCGCTGCGCACGGGCGAAAGCTTTGGCGCGGGGCATCTGATCGACATCCTGATGGGCATCGACACCGACAAGGTGCGCGCGCGCCACCACGACGCCCTGCCGACCTTTGGGGTGGGGCGCGATCTGGACAAGCGCACATGGCAGGCCGTGTTTCGCCAGATGATGGGGCATGACCTGATGCGGCCCGACGCCGCCCGCCATGGCGCCCTGGTCATGACCGACGCCGCCCGCCCGATCCTGCGCGGCGAAGCGACGATCCGGCTGCGGCGCGACTTGCTGAAATCTGGCGACCGCCGCCCCGTCGCCAAGGCGCTGGTCAGCGACGAAGACGCACCGCTTCTGTCGGCCCTGAAGGCCAAGCGCCGCGCGCTGGCCGAAGCCGCCAGCCTGCCCGCCTATATGATCTTCAACGACCGCACCCTGATCGAGATGGCCGAAACCCGCCCCATGACGCTGGATGCCTTTGCCCGGATCAACGGCGTGGGCGCGGCCAAGCTGGAAAAATACGGCGCTGCCTTCCTGTCAGTGATAGCAGGTGATGCGCCCGCCCCGATGCACCCCGCGCGCCGGGCCTTGGCGGGACGCGACGCGGGCGCGGTCTATGACAAACTGTGCGACGCCCAACTGGACCTGCAACACGGCACCAGCGGCACCGACAAGCCGCTGCGCTGTTCCGCGGCGCTGCTGCGCAAGGTTGCCGAAACCCGGCCCGCCTCGATGGCCGCGCTTGAATCGCTGCTGGGACCGCGCCGCGCGGAACGCTTCGCGCCCGCGTTTTGGGACGTGCTGCAGGCACAGGACGGATAATCGCTGGAAGGCGGGGCCAGATCGCCTAGGTAGGGTCCAAACAAAGAAAGGTGTGCCGATGCTCGTTGTGCTGTCCCCTGCCAAACGCCTCGATTGGGGGGTTGCGACCCCGCAAGGCAGCACCCTGCCGCAGTTTCAGGACGACGCCAACACGCTGGCTGACATCGCGCGGGGCCTCAGCGTGGGGGACTTGCGGCGGCTGATGTCCCTTAGCGACGATCTGGCCCGGCTGAACCATGACCGCTTCGCCAGCTTCGCCCCGGCATCCGACCCCGACACCGCCAAGCCCGCCGCGCTGGCCTTCGCCGGGGACACCTATCAGGGCTTTGACGCCAAGACCCTGCCCGCCGCCGACCTGATCTGGGCCCAAGACCGGGTGCGCATTCTGTCGGGGCTTTATGGCCTGCTGCGCCCCTTGGATCTGATCCAACCCTACCGTCTGGAAATGGGCACGCGGTTGCAGACCAAGCTGGGCAAGACGCTGTACGCCTATTGGGGCGACCGACTGTCCAAGGCGCTGGATGCGCAGAACGCCGCCCTTGGCGGCGATGTCGTGGTCAATTGCGCCTCGACCGAATATTTCGGCGCGGTGGATCGCAAGGCCCTGACCAGCCGCGTGCTGACGCCGCAATTCCTGGAAGAAAAAGATGGCAGCGCCAAGACGATCAGCTTTTTCGCCAAGAAGGCGCGGGGGGCGATGGCGCGCTTTATCGTGCAGAACCGCATCACCCGCCCGGCGGATTTGCAGGCCTTCGATCTGGATGGCTACCGGTTCGATGCGCGGGACAGTGACGGCGACACCCTGGTGTTCCGCCGCGCCCATCCGGCCACGGCCCAAGCCCGCAAATCCGCTTAACCCCGCACGCCCAAGGCGGCGATCTGTTCCAGCACCTTTGCCTTGCGCAACGGTTTGGTCAGAACCACCGACACCCCGGCCTGCAGAATACGGGCGGCATCGCCGTCCATCGCATGGGCGGTCATGGCGATGATGGGCACCGGGTCACGGGCGCAATCGGCCTCGTAGGCGCGGATGTGACGGGTCGCTTCCATGCCATCCATCTCGGGCATCGAGATATCCATGAACACCAGATCCGGGTGCAGCGCCTTGAACTGGGCAACCGCTTCGCGGCCATCTTCGGCAAAGGTCAGGTCGATGGGCTGATCCTTGACCATCTTGGCGAACACCAGACGGTTGGTGCGGTTGTCTTCCGCCGCCAGCACCGTCCAAGGGCGGGCCGCGATGCTGGCCGGATCATCGCCGGGGGGCGGGTCGACCGGGTCTGCCTGCGGGGCGTCCTCGGCCAAGGGCAGGGTCAGGGTGAAACCAAAGGTCGACCCCTGCCCCAGAACCGAACGCACCCAAATCTGTCCGCCCATCAGGCGCACAAGGTGGCGGCTGATCGCCAATCCCAGACCGGTGCCTTCGAAACGGCGGTTCTTTTCGTTTTCGGCTTGGTTGAATTCCCCGAAGATGTGGTCTTGCAGGTCTTCGGCAATGCCGATGCCGCTGTCTTCGATTGTCAGGGTAAAGCGCTGCTGGCCCTTCGGCGCCCCCGGTTCGGCCTGCACCCGCACCGTGACATGGCCGGCTTCGGTGAACTTGATCGCATTGCCCAGAAGGTTGGTCAGCACCTGCCGCAGCCGCCCGACATCGCCGATCAGCGCGGCGGGCATGTCACCGTCGAACACCAGCGAGGTCACCAACCCCTTGGCCTGCGCGCCGGGCTGGACCAGCAGCAGCACATCGCGCACCGCCTTTTCCAGATCGAACGGGTCGGGGTGCAGTTGCAGTTTCTGGGCTTCGATCTTCGAATAATCCAGCACATCGTTGATGATCGCCAGCAGGGCTTCGCCGGAATCGCGGATGGTTTCCGCGTAAAGCCGCTGTTCATCGTCCAACACCCCGTCGCACAGCAGATCGGCCATGCCGACGACGCCATTCATCGGTGTGCGGATTTCATGGCTCATATTCGCCAAAAAGGCCGATTTGGCGCGACTGGCGGCCTCGGCCCGCATCTGCGCATCCTTCAATTCCGCTTCGCGTTGCTTGGTTTCGGTGATGTTGATGGCAAGGCACAGGATATCCCCTTGGGGCGCGCGCTGTTCGTTCAACTGGATAAAGCCGCCGTTCCACAGCCGCAGGGTGTGGCGGTCGATCACATCGCTTTGCCAACGCGCCAGCATCGCGTCGATCCAGCCCTGCGCGGTCAATCCTTCGGGATCGACGATGCCTTCGGACATGCACAGGTCCAGAATATCGCGATAAGCGATCCCGGGACGGACATCTTCGATCCCATCGAACACCTCCAGATAGGCCAGATTGGCCAGCACCAACCGGTGATCGGCGTCGAACACCGCGAACCCATCGGGAATCGCTTGAAACGCCGACCAAAGCCGTTCTTGCGCGTCTTTCAGGTCGGATTTGACCTGTTGGTTTTCGTCCTGCAATTCCGCCGCCACCACCCGTTGGTGGACGATCTGGTTCGACAGATCCAAGGCGTGGCGCGACAGGCGGGCATTGGCCAGCGCCAATTCGCGCGTCTTGACGTCCAGCATCCGTTCCGCCGCCAGGCGGGCGCGCCGTTCGCGGGCCAGATTCAACTCGAACTCGGCAGACATGGGCTTGGTTTTGGGGCCCCTTGGTGACTCGGTCCTTCCGTTCTGCGCCCAAAAGGGTGAAGGCGGGCTTAATGCGGCGCGGACTGGACGCATCGGCGCAGGCTGTGCCACGCTGTTGGCGCGTTGTGATCGAAGGTGCCCCCCGATGCGATTGACCCCGTTGCTTTTGCCGCTGTTTGCCCTTCTGGGCCTGACCTTCACGGGCCTTGCCGCCGCGCAGCCCCTGCCCGATGTGCTGGACGAGCGGCGAATCGCCCTGACACAGAACGCCGATTTTCCGGGCGGCGACCTGTCCCCGATCTTCGACACCGATTTCGACAGTTGCCGCGCGGCCTGTCTGGCCGACCGCGCCTGCGGGGCGTTCACCTATAACACCCGCGCCAATGCCTGTTTCCCGAAAACCGGCGTGACCGAGGTGCTGCCCTTCGAAGGGGCCCTGTCCGCGCGCGTCTTCGACACCGACCCCGCCGCCTTGCAAGCCCAAGCCGCGCGTCTGGCGCAACTGTCCTTCCTGCGTCCCGAAGATGCCACCGCCGCACGGACGCTTGCCCGCAATCTGGCGCAGTTCCACGTCACCGGCGAATGGACGGCGGGCGCGCTGTTGGATGCCGCGCGGGATGCCCGGCAATCGGGCGCCCCGCTGTCGGCGCTGCGCTTTACCGGGGCGGCGCTGAACCTGACCGATGCGCCGGGCGATTGGCTGGCCTATGCCGACCTTGCGGTCAACTTGCAGGGCGAGACGCGCCGCGAAACCCGCCAATGGCGCGAACGGGCCGTTTCGGCCAGCGTCAACGCCTTCCTGCGCAGCGCCGATCCGCAGCTGCAAGCCGGGGCCTTGGCCGTGATGGCCGCCGGGCTGGAAGACACCGGGCGCGGGCGCGACATGATCCCGGCCTTGCGTCTGGCCAATGCCCTTTGGCCGCGCCCCGAAACCGACGAAGCGCTGGAAGCGGCGATTGCCAAGCACGGCTTTCGCATCACCGAACATCGCGTCGACCACAACAGCGCCGCCCCCCGCGTCTGTGCGATCTTTTCCGAACCCTTGGTGGCCGCCGGGGTCGATTACGCGCCCTTCGTGCAAACCGGCACAACCGGGCTGGCCGTCACCGCCGAGGATCGCCAGATCTGCGTGGACGGCGTGACCCATGGGGCCAGCTATCGGCTGGCCTTTCGGGCTGGCCTGCCCGCCGCGTCGGGCGAATTGCTGTCCAGAACCGTCCCGATCGAGGTCTATGTGCGGGACCGCCAGCCATCGGTCCGGTTTCCCGGGCGCGGCTATGTGCTGCCCGCAGGTGGCGACATCGCGCTGCCCGTGGTCACGGTCAACGCGGGGCAACTGGACCTGACGCTCAGCCAAGTCAGCGACCGGACGATCCTGCGCACCGTGGAAGATGGCCTGTTCGGCCAGCCCATCCCCAGTTGGGAAGCCAGCCGTTTCGCCAGCACAAGCGCGACCGAGATCTGGCGCGGCAGCGCCACCGTGCAAAGCGCCCTGAACGAAGACAGCACCACCCGCCTGCCCTTGCAGGCCGAGGTCGGGCCGCTTGCGCCGGGGCTATACGTGCTGCAAGCCGCCATTCCCGACACCCCCGACGACATCGCCGCCCCCGCCAGCCAATGGTTCATCGTCAGCGATCTTGGCCTGACCACCTATCGCGGCAATGACGGGCTGCATCTGTTTGTGCGCGGCCTGACCGATACCGGGCCGAAACCCGGTGCAACGGTCCAGCTGATCGGGCAGGCCAACGGCATCTTGGGCGAAACCACGACCGATGCCGATGGCTATGCAAGCTTCGCGCCCGGCCTGCTGAAGGGCACCGATGGCGCGGCGCCCGCGATGGTGACGGTGCGCGACGGGGACACGGATTTCGCCTTCCTGTCCCTGGCCGGACCCGATTACGACCTGTCGGATCGCGGGGTCAGCGGGCGCACCGCCCCCGGCGCGCTGGACCTGTTTGTGACCACGGATCGCGGGGCCTATCGCGCGGGCGACCAAATCCATGCCACGATCCTGACCCGCGACGCCCAGGCCCGCGCGGTGCCGGACCTGCCCTTGTTCGTGATCCTGCGCCGCCCGGACGGGGTCGAATACAGCCGCCAGCGCGCCCAGCCGGATGCCGCGGGCGGGGTGGTTCTGACCCTGCCCTTGGGGGCAGATGTGCCGCGCGGCACCTGGAGCTTGGCGGTGCATGCCGATCCCGACGCCGCCCCGAACGTCACACGGCCATTGCTGGTCGAAGACTTCTTGCCCGAACGCCTCGATCTGGTGCTGGATTTGCCCCAAGGCCCGATCCCCTTGGGCGGTCTCGTGCCCTTGCAGGCGCAGGCCGATTACCTGTTCGGCGCGCCCGCGCCCGATCTGCCGCTGTCCGGCGTGATCCGCTTGACCGCCACGCGGTCCTTGGACGGCTTTCCCGGGGTTCAGTTCGGTCGCCACGACCTTGGCCCGACACCGCAAGGCGGGGCCTTGCCCAGCGCGCGCACCGATGCCGATGGGGCGGCCCGGATCGACGTGCCCTTGCCCGATCTGCCCGCCACCGACCGCCCCGTCACCGCCACCCTGACCGTGTCGGTCGAAGATGGCAGCGGTCGTCCCGTCGAACGCCAGATCACCCGCCCGGTACAAGCGCCCGGTCCCCTGCTGGGCATCCGTCCGCTGTTCGACGGGCGTGCCGCCGAAGGGGCCGAGGCCGGGTTTGAACTGGTGGGTCTGGACGCTGCGCAGAACGCGCAGGACATGCAGGTTGACTGGGTCCTGAACCGGATCGAACGCGATTACCAATGGTATCAGCTCTATGGCAGTTGGTCTTGGGAACCCGTCACGCGCCGATCCCGCGTCGCCACGGGCAGCGCGCAACTGGTGAACGGACGCGCGACGATCTCGGCCGCGCTGGACTGGGGCCGCTATGAATTGGAGGTCGTGCGCAGCGATGGTCCGGACCTGTCCGCCTCGGTCCAGTTTTCCGCAGGCTGGGTCAGCGATGGCGATGCTGCCAGCACGCCGGACCTGTTGGAACTGGGGCTGGACCGCGCCGAATATGCCGTGGGCCAGACCGCGCAACTGCGTCTGACCGCCCCCGCCGATGGCACGGCCTTGATCACCGTTTTGTCCGACCGTCTGATCGACCGCCGCGTGGTGGCGGTTGCGGCGGGCGACAGCACCATTGATTTGCCCGTGACCGCGGACTGGGGCAGCGGCGCTTATGTCACGGCCAGCTTCCTGCGCCCGATGGACCGCGACGCCGCCCGTTTGCCCAGCCGCGCCTTGGGGTTGGTGCATGCGCCGGTCGATCCCGAAGGGCGCGCCTTGGCCGTGACGCTCGATGCGCCCGACACCCAAGCCGCCGCCGACCCCGTGCAGGCCAGACTGGCCGTCGCCAACCCCGGCACCGGCCCGATCTTTGCCACGGTGGCAGCGGTCGATGTCGGTATCCTGAACCTGACCGGGTTCGACAGCCCCGATCCGCAAGACCATTACTTTGGCCAACGTGCCTTGGGCGTCGGCCTGCGCGACATCTACGGCCGTCTGATCGACGGGCTGCAAGGCGCGATGGGACAGGTGCGCTCGGGCGGCGATGCCGGGGCGTCGCTGCGCCTGCAGGCCCCACCCCCGACCGAGGATCTGGCGGTCCAGTTCAGCGGCCCGCTTCAGGTGGGGCCGGATGGCACCGTCCCGCTGAATTTCGACTTCGACGGCTTCAATGGCACCGTGCGCCTGATGGCCGTGGTCTGGTCGCAAGACGGCGTCGGACAGGCCGAGGCCGATGTGACCCTGCGCGACCCCATCGTGGTCTCGGCCAGCCTGCCCCGTTTTCTGGCCCCCGGGGACCGCAGCACCCTGCGGCTGGAACTGACCCATCTGGACGGTCCGGCGGGCGATGTGCCGCTGCGGCTGGGTGCCAGCGGGCCGGTCCTGTTGGATCCCGCCAGCCAAACCGCCCGCGTCAGCCTGACCGATGGCGGGCGCGCCGTGCTGGAGGTGCCGATCAGCGCCATGGCCGTCGGGGATGCCAGCCTGACCGTGGGGTTCACCACGCCCGATGGCACCCAAGTGGACCGCCGCTATGCGCTGGGCGTGCGCGCCAATGACCCCGAGGTTCGGGTCAGCGACCGCATCACGCTGGACCCCGGCAGCACCTTTACCGCCGATGCCAACCTGCTGGCCGACTTCCAACCGGGCACGGGCAAGATCGTGCTGTCAGCCGGTCCCTTGGCGCGGTTTGACACGCCGGGCCTGCTGGCCAGTCTGGACCGCTATCCATGGGGGTGCACCGAACAGATCGCGTCGCGCGCGCTGCCGCTGCTTTATGCAGGCCCCTTGGCGCAGGCGATGGGGCTGACGCAGGACCGGGAGCTGGATCAGCGGTTGGCCGAAGCGGTGGAAACGATCCTGTCGCGGCAATCCGCGTCGGGCAGCTTTGGCCTGTGGCGCGCCGGGGCGGGGGATTTGTGGCTGGACGCCTATGTCACCGACCTGTTGTCGCGCGCCCGCGCCCAAGGCATCGCCGTGCCAGACCGCGCCTTCGATCTGGCCTTGGACAATCTGCGCAACCGCATCAACTATGCCGCGGATTTCGATTTTGGCGGCGAAGACATCGCCTATGCCTTGCACGCGCTGGCCCGCGAAGGGGCCGCCGCGATTGGCGATCTGCGCTACTATGCCGATGTAAAGGCCAATGCCTTTGCCACGCCGCTGGCCTTGGCCCAACTGGGGGCCGCACTGGCCTTCTATGGCGATCAGCCGCGCGCCGACCGCCTGTTCGCGGCGGCCAATGCGCGGCTGACCCGGGCGCAACCCGAAACCGTGTCCTGGCGCGATGACTACGGCACCCAACGCCGCGACGCCGCCGCCGTTCTGGCGCTGGCGGTCGAGGCCGGAACCAAGGTGATCGACCGCGACGCCTTGGTCACTCTGGCCTTGGCGGGGGGCACCCATCGGTCCACGCAGGAACTGGCGTGGTCGGTCTTGGCCGCCCAAGCCCTGTCGCAAGACGACAGCAGCGCCTTGCTGGTCGACGGGACCCGCGTCGAAGGCCCGCTGGTGCGCGTCTTGGACGGGCAAGGGAACGGTGGGATCACGGTGCAGACCGCGTCGGACCAAGCCGAAACGCTGGTGGTCACCCGGTTCGGCGTCCCGGTCGTGCCGCCCCCTGCGGGCGGCAACGGCTATCAGATCGACCGCTTCTATTTCACGATGGACGGCGAACCGATCCAACCGGACCGGGTGCGCACGGGCACCCGGCTGGTCGCCGTGGTCAAGGTCACGCCCTTGGGGACGCGCGAAGGGCGGGTGATGATCGTCGATCCGCTGCCTGCCGGGCTGGAAATCGACAATCCCGCCTTGCTGGCGGGCGGCGATGTGTCGGCCTTGGACTGGTTGCAGCTGGACACCCAGCCGGAAAATGTCGAATTCCGCAGCGATCAATTCCGCGCCGCCGTCGATCAACGCGGCTCCGCGCCCCTGCAACTGGCCTATATCGTGCGCGCGGTCAGCCCCGGCAGCTTCCATCATCCGGCCGCCCATGTCGAAGACATGTACCGCCCGCAATTCCGCGCCCAAGGGACCACGGGCCGGATGGAGATTGTCCGCTGAAACCGCACCGCCTTGTGTTCCTGTCCGCGCTGATCCTGTTCGGGATTGGCGCGGCCCGGGACGGGCTGGACGCTTGGATCGCCGCGACCGACCTTCCGCCCTTGGTGCCAGCCACCAGTGTCGAGGTCTTGGACACCACCGGCACGCTGTTGCGCGCCTATACTGTCGCGGACGGGATCTACCGTCTGGGCGCGGACCCCGCGCAGGTCGATCCCCTTTATCTGCGCCTGCTGAAGGCCCATGAAGACCAACGCTTCGCCCAGCATCGCGGGGTTGATCCTTGGGCGGTGCTGCGGGCAGGCGGACAGGCCTTGCGCCACGGTCAGGTGGTGTCGGGCGCATCGACCTTGACCATGCAGGTGGCGCGCCTTCTGGAAGGCAGCGGCACGGGGTCTTGGCGGGGCAAGCTGCGCCAAGTGCGCGTGGCGCTGGCGCTGGAACGGCAGATGTCGAAGGACCAGATCCTTGGCCTCTACCTGACCTTGGCCCCATTCGGGGGCAACCTCGAAGGGGTGCGGGCGGGATCCTTGGCGTGGTTGGGCAAGGAACCCCATCGCCTGACCCCGGCGGAAGCCGCCCTGCTGGTGGCCCTGCCACAGGCCCCCGAAACGCGCCGCCCGGATCGGTTTGCCACCGCCGCGCAGGCCGCCCGCGACCGCGTTCTGGCCCGTGGGATCGCCGCCGGGGTTCTGCCGCCCGAAGCGCTGGACATCCCGCGCGCGGTCCCCACCCAGCGCCGCGCCTTCCCGCAGCTTGCGCCGCATCTGACCGACCGGGTGCGCCGGGCCGCGCCGGACGCGCTGCGCCATCACCTGACGCTGGACGCCGACCTGCAAGCCCGGCTGGAAGACCTGGCCCAAGACCGGGCGCAGCGCTTGGGACCGCGCCTGTCCACCGCCGTGCTTGTCATGCGGGTCGACACCGGCGCGGTCGTGGCCGCCATCGGGTCCGCCGGGCGCGACACCCTGCGCGACGGCTTCGTCGACATGACCCAAGCCATTCGGTCGCCGGGATCGACCCTGAAACCGCTGGTCTATGGCTTGGCCTTCGATGCCGGCCTTGCGCATCCCGAGATGCTGATCGACGACAGGCCGACCGCCTTTGGCAGCTATGCGCCGCAGAATTTCGACCGACGGTTTCGCGGGCCGATCCCGGTGCGGGCGGCCTTGCAAGCCTCGTTGAACATCCCGGTGGTCAAGCTGACCGACGCAATGGGGCCGGCCCGGTTGGTGGCCGGGATGCGCCGCGCCGGGGTGACACCGCACCTGCCCTCGGGCGCGCCGGGTCTGGCGGTTGCGCTGGGCGGGGTCGGCGTCACGCTGGAAGACCTTGTGGCGCTTTATGGCAGTTTCGCGCGGGGTGGTGCGGCGCTGGCCCCCTATTGGGTCGAAGGCCAGCCCAGCACGCCCGGTCCCACGGTTCTGTCGCCCGAGGCCGCGTGGCATCTGGGCGATATCCTGCGCGGCGTGCCGCCACCGCCGGGGGCACCCATGGGCTTGGCCTTCAAGACCGGCACCAGCTATGGCCACCGTGACGCTTGGGCGATTGGCTATGATCGCGACTATGTGGTCGGGGTCTGGCTGGGGCGGCCCGATGGCACCCCGGTGCCGGGGGCCTTTGGCGCCGATGTCGCAGCGCCCTTGTTGTTCGATGTCTTCCAGACCGTGCAGCCCGCCTTTGCCACACCCAAGCCGCCGCCGCCCGCGACGCTGATTGCCACCCATGGCGACCTGCCACCGCCCCTGCAACGGTTTCGCGGCGACAAGGTGCAAAGCGTCGATATCGCCTTCCCGCCGGATGGGGCGGTCCTGATGCGAAATCCGTCGGGCTTGGTGGTGCGGCTGCGCGGGGGCACCCCGCCCTTCACGGTGCTGGCCGATGGCGCGCCGGTGGTCACCCGCCTGTCGCGGCGGGAAACCTATCTGCAAACACCCGGCCCCGGCTTTGTCACCCTGTCGGTGATCGACGCTTTGGGCAATGCGGGCCGGGTGTCGGTCGAGCTGCGCTAGATCCGCTCGATGGCCAGCGCGATGCCCTGTCCGCCACCGATGCACATGGTGATCAGCGCGCGCGTGCCGCCGATCCGCTCCAATTCATACAGCGCCTTCACCGTGATGATCGCGCCGGTCGCGCCCACGGGGTGACCCAGCGCAATCGCGCCGCCATTGGGGTTTACCTTGGCCGGGTCCAGCCCAAGGCCCTTGTTCACCGCCAAGGCCTGCGCGGCAAAGGCTTCGTTCGATTCAATCACGTCGAAATCGCCGGCGCCAAGGCCCGTCTTCGCCAGCAACGCCTGCACCGCAGGCACGGGGCCAATGCCCATCACCTCGGGCCGGACGCCCGCATGGGCATAGCCCAGAATGCGCGCACGCGGTTTCAACCCGGCCTTGTCCGCCGCCTCGGCCCGCGCCAGCACCAGCGCCGCCGCCCCGTCATTGATCCCGCTCGCGTTGCCCGCCGTGACGGTGCCGTCTTTCTGGAAGACGGTGCGCAGACCCGCCAGCGCCTCGGGCGTGGTGGGTTTGGGGTGTTCGTCCACCTCGAACGGCACGAGGTCGCGTTTCACCTTCACCTCGACCGGGACGATCTGGTCCTTGAAATAGCCCGCCGCAATCGCCGCTGCCGCGCGCGTCTGGCTGTCCAGCGCAAAGGCGTCCTGCATCTCGCGCGTGATCCCATGTTCGGCGGCGACGTTTTCCGCCGTCACCCCCATATGTCCGGTGCCGAAGGGGCAGTTCAGCGCGCCCAGCATCATGTCCATCGCGGTGGCATCGCCCATCTTCTGGCCCCAGCGCGCCACGGGCATGGCATAGGGCGACCGCGACATGGATTCCGCCCCGCCCGCCAGCGCGAAATCGGCATCCCCCAGCATCAGCGCTTGCGCGGCAGAGACAATCGCCTGCGCCCCCGACCCGCACAGGCGGTTCACGTTCATCGCGGGTGTGGTGTCGGGCACGCCCGCCTGCATCGCGGCGACGCGGCTGAGATACATGTCCTTGGGTTCGGTGTTGATGACATGGCCGAACACGACCTGCCCGATCTGGTCGGGCGCGATCCCGGCGCGGTCAATCGCGGCCTTGGCCACCGTGGCGCCCAAGCTGATCGGCGGGGTGGCGGCAAGACTGCCCCCGAAGGTGCCAATGGCGGTGCGCGCACCGGACAGGATAACGATATCGGACATCTGACCCTCCATGAAGATGCTGGCGTTTTCTTGCCTGCGTCCGGCGCATCGGGCAAGCGGGCCGCTGCGTCACCGGGGCTGCGTCAGACGGTCCAATCCGGTCAGGAAGGCGGTCAGGTCCGCGCCCAGTTCGGCCTGCAATTCGGCCTGAAAGGCGCGCGCGTCTTCCGCCAGTTCGGCCATCATCGCCTGCCCGGCGGGCGTCAGCGCCAGATCGACCAGCCGCCCATCCGCCTGCGACGGGGTTTTCGAGACATAGCCCGCCGCCTCCAACCGCGCCGCCGCGCGCGACAC
>CAZIKH010000045.1:0-12892 GCA_964539755.1 uncultured Dinoroseobacter sp.
ACCGGCACGCCCAGCCCTTCCAGCATGGAAATCGCGACCGGGTCGGAAAACGTGCCTGCGACGACCAGATCGGGGTCCATCAGAAAAATCTGCTCCGCCCCGCCCGCATTGGTCGGATACTGCGCCGCCTCCTGCCACATGACCGAGGTCAGCGGGTCCGCCGCAATCCGGCTGACCGAGATCAACTGCCCCGGGGCCGCCAGCATCATGGCCAATTGGTCGGTACACAGGTTCATGGAGACGACACGCTTGGGGGCCTCGGCAAGCGCGGTGCCGGGACTGGTCAACAGAACCAGCCCCGCCATGCATCTTGCCAAAAGCCGTCCCGCAAGCTGCATCGGCCCCTCCTAGAAGGTCGTCCGCAGGCCGAAGGCAAGGCTGCGGCCGGGCGCGACATAGCCCCAGTTTTCTTCGTAGGTCGTGTCGAACAGGTTATCGACGCGCCCGTAAAGCTGGGCGGTGTCGGTCAGATCATAGCTGCCGGACAGGCCGAAGATGGTGTAAGGGGCGAGGGCAACTTTCTGCACCGGCGCACCGGTGCGCGGGTCACGATCCACGGCGCCCGCAACATGGCGCATGTTCAAACCAAGTCTGCCCCGACCGTCAAAGGCCCGCGCCGATAGGTCCAGTTGAACCGTATGGCGGGGCTTGCGTTCGGTTTGCGTGCCGTCCGGATCCCGGGCGTCGATGAAGGTATAGGTCAGATCGGTGTCCAGCCAGTCCAGAACCTCGGCCCGGGCGGCCAGTTCCAGACCCCGCTGGGTGCTTTGACCGGCCAGATTGATCGGTTGACGGTTTGCCCCAACGGTCTGAAGCGAAATGCGGTCGGTGATGGTGTTGCTGAACACCGTGGCTTCGACGCTGGCCCGGCCCTGCCAGAAACTGTGCTCGATCCCGGCATCAAAGCCAAAGCTGCGTTCCGGGGTCAGGTTGGGGTTGGCAATGTAGTTGTTGAAGAACCCGAACTGTTCGATCAGCGTTGGGTTCACAACACCCGTTCCCGCCGACGCCCGTAGCCGGGTTTGGTCGGTCAACTGGTAGCTAAGGCCGACATTCCAAGTGCGGGTATCGGCAAAGGTTTCATTGTCGTCAAACCGCGCCCCGGCCTGCACGTCGAACCCGTTGCCGAAGGCGCCGCGATATTCCAATGCCACCGATCGCGTGGTGCGGTTGAACCGGTTTGCGTTTTGCAGGGTTTCGGTTTCCGTCTCCAGCATCGCGGTCACGGTTTGGGTGGCAACATCCAAGGTGCCGTCCAGCCCGAACGTGCCCCGGTATTGCAGCTGCCGCCGGGAAAAATCGTTTGGTGTGAACGCGTTGAACTGCTGCACGCCGTGGTTTGCCGTGGCCCGCAGGCTGTGTTCCAGTCGTCCGCCCAAACCTTCGGCGGTCAGCGCAACATAGCCTTGGCGTTCGGTGTCGAACCGAAAATTGTTGGGATTGTCGATCACGTAATCGGCGCGCGCCGCCGGAAAGTTGAACGGAAAGGTGTTGTCGTCATAGCCTTCGCGCCGCTCCACGCCGCGAAAGCCGAAGGTCAGGCGCAAGGTATCGGTCAGCGCATAGCTGCCGTCGAAGGTCAGCGTCGTGTTTTGTTCCTTGTCGGGGGTGCCATTGGCATCGTTCGAGACGTCAAACCCATCCGAGGTGCGGCGAAACGCGGTCACCGCAAAGGACAAACGATCCCCCGATTGGGACAGATTGACCCCGGCGGCCTTTGTGTTCTGGGTGCCCAGTTCCACGAAGGCCGATCCGGATTGCCCAATCGGGGCCGCGGCGTCGACAGTCGTAATCGCAATGACCCCGCCCGCGGCGTTGGCCCCGTAAAGGGCGGATTGCGGTCCCTTCAGAACCTCGATCCGGGCGATGTCGGACAAAAGGATGTTGCCCATGTCGTAGGCGCCGCTGGAGGGCAATTGCACCTCGACCCCGTTGACGAGGATCAGCGTATGATTGTCTTCGCTGCCGCGAATGCGCACCTGATTGGTGCCGCCATTCGACACCGTGACGCCCGGCACGCTGCGCAAAGCCTCGGTGACCGAGTCGACGCCGCGCGCCGCAATTTCCGCGCGGTCCAGCACCGTCACGGATCGCCCGAACCCGGCGGCCGAAATCGGCGTGAACCCGCCCGAGAAGACCAACTCTTCCAGCGCGAAATCCTGTGCGCTGACAGGGACGGCCAGCCAAAGACCGGCCAACAAGGCCAAGCCCGCGGCGGTGCTATGTGTGTTTTGGGTCATGCGACCTCTCCAAGATGTAGGATCAACAAGGGGTCCTACCTATTTGAAAAGTCTTGGAAAGCGCGAAGCTTCCATAGACGGCGAAACTGCCACCACTACGGAAGAACCGTTGTTCTGGCGCGCCCCGCACCACAACAGGGTGAACACTTTGGCAGGTCTCCTGACTTGCGGGTCGTCGCTTGGTCTGGCCTTCCCGACGGGTGTCCCGCCAGTGGCATTGTCAGACCGCGCTCGCCGCTTACAGTTGCGGGGGCAGTCACGGACTTGTCGAAACCGACGCACCGTGTTCCCTTTTCACCAGCTGCGGAAACAGCCGGACCAAAGCCCGTTTCGCTTAGGGCGGTGGGGCCTTGCGATCAAGGAAAATCGTTCCCCTGAGCCAACGCGTCGCGCATGAAGAAAAACCGATGCCACCCCCAAAAGCGGCATCGGTTTCACGTCGGTATCGCGTCGGTTTTGGGTCGGTGCAATCTGCCCCAACCGCGCGTCTGAACCGTCAGTTCAGGCGCAAGCCGGTGTCGGGGGCAAAATAGGACACCTTGCCCAGATCGAAGGCCAGCGCCTGCGGCTTGCCCGGGGCGGCGGTGGTTTCGGAATGCAGCCGCGCGGTGACATGCTTGCCGCCCAGTTCGAGAACCGCGAAGGTGTCCGCCCCCGCCGGTTCGACGATGTCGATCAGGCATTCGGCCACCTGCGCATCCGCACCTGTCTGGCGCGTGCCATCGGCGATGTCTTCGGGGCGCACCCCGAGGATCACGTCTTCGGGCAGATCGCGGTTGCGGGTGTCGGTCAAGACGATGGGCTGACCGTCCTTGCGCGTGATCTCGATATGGGTGCCGTTGCCGTTTGCGCGGGCTTTCGCCGGGATCAGGTTCATCGCGGGCGAGCCCATGAAGTCGGCCACAAACAGGTTTGCCGGACGGTTATAGATTTCGGACGGGGTGCCCATTTGCTGGATCACGCCGCCCTTCATCACGACGATCTTGGTGGCCAGCGTCATCGCCTCGATCTGGTCATGGGTCACATAGACCATGGTTGCCTCAAGGTTCTGATGCAGCTTCTTGATCTCGGTCCGCATCTCGACGCGCAGTTTCGCATCCAGATTGGACAAGGGTTCATCGAACAGGAACAGCTTGGGGTCGCGCACCAAGGCCCGGCCCATCGCCACGCGCTGGCGCTGCCCGCCCGACAATTGGCCGGGCTTGCGGTTCAACAGCGGTTCGATCTGCAATTGCGCGGCGACCTGTTTCAGCTTGGCGTCCTGCGTGGCCGCATCGATCCCGCGCACTTTCATGCCGAAGGTGATGTTCTTGGCCACCGTCATGGTCGGGTAAAGCGCATAGGACTGGAACACCATGGCGATGTCGCGGTCCTTCGGGCTGACATGGGTCATGTCGCGCCCGCCGATTTCGATCGACCCGCCGGTGATCGGCTCGAGCCCCGCGATGCAGTTCAAGAGCGTGGATTTCCCGCAGCCCGAGGGGCCGACAAGGACCAGAAAATCGCCCGGATCAATGGCCACGTTGATGTCTTTCAGGATCTCGGTCGACCCGTAGCTTTTCTTCAGGTTCTGGATGTTCAGAATGGGGGCCATGGCGCGTTATCCCTTGACAGAGCCGGCGGTCAAACCGCGGATAAAGTATTTGCCAGCAACGACATAGACGAAGAGTGTCGGCAGCGCGGCGATGATCGCAGCGGCCATATCGACATTGTATTCCTTCACGCCTGTCGTCGAATTGACGATGTTGTTCAGCGCAACGGTCACAGGCTGAGTGCCCGCCTGACTGAAGCTGACGCCGAACAGAAAGTCGTTCCAGATCTGGGTGAATTGCCAGATCACGGTCACCACGATGATGGGCAGCGACAAGGGCAGGAAGATCGACCAGAAGATCCGGAAGAACCCCGCCCCGTCCACCTTGGCGGCCTTGGTCAGTTCCGCCGGGATGGACACATAATAGTTGCGGAAGAACAGCGTCGTGAACCCGATGCCGTAGATGACGTGGACGAAGATCAGCCCCGGAATGGTGCCTGCCAGCCCCATCAGGCCCAGCATCCGCGCCATGGGCAGCAAGACCACCTGAAACGGAATGAAACAGCCAAACAGCATCAGCGAGAAGATCAGGTTCGCCCCGCGAAACCGCCATTGCGCAATCACATAGCCGTTCAGCGCCCCCAGCAGGGTGGAAATGGCGACCGCCGGGATCGCAATCAGGACCGAATTCCAGAAATAGGGCCGCACCCCTTCGCATTGGATCCCGGTGCAAGCCCCGGACCATGCCGTGCGCCAAGCGTCGAATGTGACTTCGCGCGGCAGGGCCACAAGGTCCCCGGTGCGGATTTCATCCAGCGACTTCAGCGAGGTCGTGATCATCACGAAAAGCGGCATCAGGTAGAACAGGGCGAAGACACCCAGCAGCAGATACAGCCCGAACCGCAACAGCGTCTTGGTGGTGTTGCCCTGACGGGCGGGGCCTTGGACAGACAGATCAGCCATCTTTCGACCTCAGCTCGGAATAAAGGTAAGGAACCACGATGGCGAAGACGACCATCATCATGATCATCGCGGAACTGGCCGCCTGACCGATATCGCCGCGCGAAAAGGCCATCGCGTACATGTAGGTGGCTGGCAGGTCCGTGGCATAGCCCGGCCCGCCCCCGGTCAGCGCGATCACCAGATCGAAGCTTTTGATCGCCAGATGCGACAGCACGATGAAGGCCGACAAGAAGATCGGGGCCATCGAGGGGATGATGATGGCGGTATAGACGCGCCATGTCGGGATGCCGTCCACTTGGGCGGCTTTGATGATTTCCCCATCTACCGACCGCAGGCCCGCCAGAAACAGCGCCATCACGAAGCCCGAGCTTTGCCAGATCGCGGCGATGACGACGGTGTAGATGGCCATGTCCGGGTCCACCAGCCAGCCGAATTCGAAATCCTCGAACCCCCAGCCCTTGACCATGGCCTCGATCCCCAGACCGGGGTTCAAAATCCATTTCCACGCCGTCCCGGTCACGATCATCGACAGCGCCATGGGGTAAAGGTAGATGGTGCGAATGGCCCCTTCGGTGCGGATTTTCTGATCCAGCAGGATGGCAAGGACCAGTCCCAGCACCATCGCGATCAGAATAAACAGCACCCCGAAGATAAACAGGTTGGTCAGCGCGGTGTCCCAGCGCGGCGAGGCGAACAGGCGGTCATACTGGATGAAGCCCTCGATCTCGTAGCGCGGCAGCAGGCGGGACCGGGTCAGCGACACCCAGGCGGTCCAAGCGATAAAGCCGTAGACGAACACCAGAATGGCGATGAAAGACGGTGCCAGGACCAGCTTTGGCATGTGGTCTTGAAGCCAGGTTCGCATCGGACCTCCCCTTCCGGTTGCGTATGTCCCTGCCCCCGGCGCCGCCGGGGACAGGGTCGTTCTTGGGTCTTACATGCTGTTGGCGACAGCGTCGGCCAGCATCTGCACGGCATCCGCCGACGACATGTCCGAGTTGAAATGCGCGGTCACGACATCGGTGATGGCCCCGGACTGGGCCCCGAACAGCGCCATGCCATGGGCATAGCTGGGCAGCAGCGAGCCGTTGGCCGAGGTCGACGCCATATCCGCCGCCGAGGTTTGGGCGCAGCTGTCAAAGCCGTCCAGCGACACGTCGGTGCGCGCCGGGATCGAGCCTTTGTTCATGTTGAACACTTCCTGGAAGTTCGGGCCCATGATCAGCTGGGCCAGCAGCGCCTGACCGGCTTCCTTGTCTTCGCCATCCACGTCGAACATGGCAAAGCTGTCCACGTTGTAGAGATAGCCGTCACCCGGGGTCGAGGCGCAGAGGAAGTCGGTGCCCGGCACTTTGCCAGCGGCCAGGAATTCGCCCTTGGCCCAGTCGCCCATGATCTGGAACGCGGCTTCGCCGTTCATGACCATCGCGGTGGCAAGGTTCCAGTCGCGGCCCGAGAAGTTGTCATCGACATAGCCGCGCATGGTGCGCATCTGATCGAAGACGGCGATCATGGTGTCCGAGGTCAGCGCCGCCGGGTCCAGATCAACCAGCGCCTGCTGGTAGAAGTCCGCCCCGCCGATGCCCAGCACCACGGTTTCGAAGACGGTTGCGTCCTGCCATGCCTGCCCGCCATGGGCCAGCGGGATGATGCCAGCGGCTTGCAGCTTTTCGGCCGCCGCGTTGAATTCGTCCCACGTGGTCGGCATGGCGATGCCGTTGGCTTCGAGGATTTCGGCGTTGGCCCAGATCCAGTCCACACGGTGGACGTTCACCGGCGCGGCGCACCAGCTGCCTTCGCATTTCATGTGGTTGGCGATCGAGGCGGGCAACAGGTCGGCCCAGCCTTCGGCTTCGGCCACAGCCGAGATATCGGCCAGAACGCCTTCCTGATACCATTCCTGAATGGCCGGGCCTTTCAGCTGAACGGCGGTGGGCGCATTGCCCGACAGCACACGGGCGCGCAGCGCGGTCATGGCCGCGTCACCGCCGCCACCTGCCACGGGCATATCGGTCCAGGTGCCGCCATTGGCGGCGAACTCTTCCTGCAGAACCGCGACGGATTTCGCTTCGCCGCCCGAGGTCCACCAATGCAGAACTTCGGCTTCCGGGCCAGCAAAGGCCGCCGAGGCCGACACCAGCGCAATTGCGGAAGCAGCGCCTAGTACATAGCGTTTCATTCCAATTTCCTCCCATAGTCGGGGCCCAAACCGGACCCGATGCGGCAGTGTTCAACCCGAAGGCGAACCTGCGCAACCGTCCGGCGGGGCCTTGCCGGGCTTGGGCGGCAAATTTTTCGGGGTTTCGTTACAGGTTGTTACCTAGCCCTCGATTTTGTTGCAGGGTGTTACAAAATCGGGGCAGCGCGCAGGGATTTGGGGGCGCGCGGCGGGAGGGGCCAGTGACGATTCCACGTATCCTTGTGGTCGATGACGATCCAGACATGCGCCAGATGATGACGCAGTTCCTGCGCCAGCACGGGACCATCGCCTTGCCCGCGGCCAGCGAGGGCGAGTTGCGCAAGCATCTGTCCGAAGGGCGGATCGACCTGATCCTGCTCGACGTGATGCTGGGCGATGAGAACGGCGTTGAAATCTGCAACCGGCTGCGGCGCGATCAAGATGTGCCGATCATCATGGTCTCGGCGCTGTCCGCCGATCACCACCGCATGGCCGGCTACGAGGTTGGCGCGGATGACTATATCGCCAAGCCCTTCAACCCCGACCTGTTGTTGGCGCGGGTCAAGGCGGTTCTGGCCCGCACCCGGCGCACACCATCGCTCAGCCATCGGCGCAACACCCGGACCTTTCGCTTTGCGGGCTGGACCTATGACGCCAAGCGGGACGAGGTGCTATCGCCGGATGGCATTCAGGTGATGTTGTCGAAACGGGAAACCGCGCTGTTGAAAGCCCTGTTGGCAAACCCGCATATCCCCCTGACCCGGGACGAGATCGCCGCTGCCTTGGACGTCACCGGCAGCGGTGTTGCGGCGGGGGATGCCGAAGGTCGGGCGATTGATGTGTTGGTGGGGCGCTTGCGCTCGAAGATCGAAGCGAACCCGAAAGACCCCTCCTTGCTGCGGACCGAGCGGGGCGTCGGCTATGTCTTTTGCGCCGATGTCGAGGTTGTGGACACGTGATCCCCCGCCCCCGCAGCTTGGCCAGTCTGGGCAGCGCCTTGGTGCTTGCAGGCTTGGTCTGCGGCGGGATCGCCGTCTGGATCTGGATGCAGTCCGCCAATGCGTGGCGCGCGCATCTGGAACAGGCGCAACGCGCGGGCATCCAGCTTTACTATGCCTTGCAAGACGGATCGCACCCCCCGCCCGGCATCACGCTGACAGCCTTGGCCCCGGGGGATCAGGCCGCCGCGCAGGCGGGCGATTTCCGGCGGATCGCGGGCACGCCGCCTGCCCCGCGCATCACGTTGGTGCCGATCCTGGCGGACCCGGCCAATCCAAGACGGCGCGCGCCGCTCAGCTTGGCCTTGCTGTCACCCGACCTGCTCTATCGCGTGTCTGACCTGCAAAGCCGCCCCGACCAGCCCCCAGCGGATCTTCTGGGGCAGATCACCCGGCAGATCGCGCAGTATTGCAGCGACCCGGTGGTGCTGGCCCATCTCGACGACCGGCCTTGGGTCAAGGTGGATGGAAACCCGATCTGGGGCTGCCGCGCAGCGCCGCCGGACCGCCGATTGTTGGCGGTGGTCTTTGCCGCCATCGCCAGCGCGATCCTGATCACCACGATCTTGAACTTGTCAGGCAGCTTTACGGATTTCGCACAGGCGCTGGGACGGCGGCGCAGCGTTGGGGGACCGGACAGCTATGACACCGAAGGGCCCGAGGAACTGCGTCAGATCGTGGATGCGGTGAACAGCTATCTGGAAACCGAACGCGCTGCCTTGGAAAACCGGGCGGCGGTCTTGTCCGGTGTCAGCCATGATCTGGGCACACCCGCCACGCGGCTGCGTCTGCGCACGGCCCTGATCGAAGACCCCGATCTGCGCAGCAAGCTGGATGCCGATATCGACGCCATGACCCATATGATCGAGAGCGTGCTGACCTACACACGGGCCGAAAGCAGCGTCGAAGAGCCACGCAAACTGTCCCTGACCGCCTTGGTGCAAACCGTTGTGACCGAATATCAGGATCTGGACCGCCCGGTGGATTTGCATCCGACCGAAGACGTGATCGTGCAAGGTGCCCGGTCGGTGTTCATGTCCTTGCAAGGTCAATCGGTCGTGACGGGGGATCGGGACGTGATCGTCATGGCCCGCCCCATCGCCCTGACCCGCGCGCTGAACAACCTGATCGACAATGCGTTGAAATACGGGCGCCGCGCGGATGTGCGTCTGCGGATCGACGCCGATCACGTCACGATCTGCGTCGAGGACGAAGGCACCGACACCCGCGCCGAACAATTGGAAGGTCTGCGCGGTCCGTATCAGCGCGGCCAGAACGCCACCGCATCCGGGGGCTATGGGTTGGGCCTGACCATCGTGTCGACCATCGCCGCGCTGCATGGCGGCGAGTTGTGGTTCGAGGACGGTCCCAAAGGCCTGCGCGCCTGCTTGCGGATCAGCCGAAGCTAGGCCCGGGGCAAGGCATCCCCCTTCCGCACCGCGCCGACCGGAAGGCTGGCCTTCACGCGATCCGCGCGGTTTGGCCGTCGAACAGGGGCCCCACGCCGATAGACCGTGTCGTGCCCGCCTCCCCGCGCAGCAAGAACAGCACGTCGAGGCCGATCTGTCGGGCCAAGGCCGCGCCCTTGTCCGCGCCCAGCACCATCAAGGCAGTCGCCCAAGCATCGGCTTCGGCACAGGTCTGCGCAACAACGGTGACCGACGCGGGCGAGGACCGCAAAGGGGCCCCGCGTGCGGGATCCATCGTATGCGACAGGCGGTGCCCCTGAACATCAACCCAATGACGATAATCGCCCGAGGTGGCCACGGCGGCCCCGTCCAGCGCCAAGATCGAATGGGGCGTGCGGCGTTCGGGGTCCGGCGTCTCGACGGCGACGGTCCAGGGGGTGCCATCCGGGCGCAACCCCAGTGCGCGCAATTCCCCATCGATGCCCACCAAGGCATTTGAAATTCCGTGGGCCAGCAGGGTATTGGCCAATCGATCGACCCCATATCCCTTGGCGATCCCGTTCAGATCCAGCGCAAGGGGCGCGGTTTTTCGGGCGCGGGGACCTTCGATCTGCAAGGCCCGATGCGCCGGAACCCGCGCCGCCATCATCGCCGCGCGGATTTGGTCGGAGGACGCCGCCTGCGGGCCAAAGCCCCATGCGGTGACCGCGTCGCCCAAACCGATCTCGAACGCGCCGTCCGAGATACGGCTGATCTTCAGCGAAAGGCGCAAGACCTCGATCAGGGCCGGGGGCAACGTCCGCCATTCCCCGACGGGTGCTGCGTTGAACTGCATCAGGTCACTGTTCGGCGACCAGGTGGTCATTTGGGTGTCCACCTGATCGACGGCCTCTTGCAGCGCGGCCCGAAGCGCGTTGGTGTCACATTCGGGGTCCGCGAAGAACAGCGCCGACCAACGGGTGCCCATGGTCGGGCCATTCAAGGCGATGCGTTTGGGATCAATAGACATCTTCAAGATACCGCCCTTCCGCCTTCAGGCCCTGAGGCGTCAAATCCCACGGAGCCAGAATATCGGCCAAGGCGTCGGTCACGCCTGTGGCCATGTCCCGTCCGCCGCAGACCATGACGCGCGCGCCGTTGCGGATCAGGTCTGCGACCTGCGCAGCTTCGGCGCGCAAGGCGTCCTGGACGTAATGCGGGCGGGCTTCGCGCGACACGGCGGTCACCAAGCGGGTCAATTGACCTGTTCCCTGCCAGCCTTCCAGTTGATCGCGGTAGAGAAAGTCGCTGTCGGGATGACGCATCCCGAAGTAAAGATGCACCGGCCTGCCGCGGGCATTGCCGCGTACGAACCCGGCCAAAGGCCCAATGCCCGTGCCCGCCCCGATCAGGATCAAGGGCGCGCGCCCCCCGCCCGGCCGAAACCCCGGATTTCGGCGCAGGAAGGCAGGAACGCTGTCGCCCGGTTGCAGGTCGGTCAATTGGCCTGAACATAGGCCGCCGGGATGCTTCTTGACCACGATTTCAACAAAGCCATCGCGACGGCCAGAGGCCAGCGAGTAAAGCCGGGGAACCGGGCTGCCTTGCGGCAGAACCCCTATCAAGTCTCCGGCTTGAAAGCGGGCAAATCCCCGCCCTTGCAGGCGCTGCCAAAAGCTGACGCGCGGCAGGGCGAAACGCAGGATGGTGGTGGGGGCTTGGACCTCGGCCCCGTAGTCTTGACGCGACAGCAGGGTCAGTTGCTCGGTTTGCGGTGGCTTGGGTTGATGTGACAGCGCCAAGTCGATGCCCAGGACCGTTCCAAGCGCGCGCGCCCAGCGGGCGAAGTCCTGCGGCGATTGTCGGTCGACCGTGTCGAAGGGCAGAAGCATCGGCCACCCTTGGGCCTGTGCGGCATCCGCGACAGCCTCGGCATAGGCACAAAAGGCCGGAAAGCTGCGGTCGCCAAACCCCAGCACCGCGATCGGACGCGCCAAGGCGGGGTCCGCGGCAGTCAATCGGTCCAGAAACCCCTGTGCCGAGGCAGGCGCGGCGCCATCACCATAGGTTGCGGCCAAGACCAAAATGCGCTGTGCCTTGGCATAGCGGGCAGGATCAAAGCCCGACATCGGGCCGACATGCACGCTGTGCCCGGCCTTGGTCAGCGCAGCCTGCAAGGTTTCGGCAAAGCCCCATGTGCTGCCGCCTTCGCTGCCGACCAGCAAAACCGTATCAGCCCGTGCTGGGGGGTGGGTGTTGCGCAGGCGGGGCCGCCCGGCCCGACCGCGCGCCCAGATCGCGACGCCGGTGACACCCATTGCAGGCACCCCCAACGCCATTGCGCCCAGCACCAGCCCCAACAAAGCCGCGCCTTGCCCGGTGTGCAGCATATAAATCGTCTCGGACACCTGTTGCCACGGGCCAAGATCGGCCCACGCCAGAAGCCCGCCGGTGCCCTGATCCAGATAGCCGTTGCCCTGATCGGTCTTCAGCGTAAAGACATCCGTCGCATCGCCCGGATAAGGAAAACTCAATTCGCGCAAGGACGCGACAGGGGTTTCCTGCAAAGCCGCCATCTGACCGGGCGCAAACCCCGTCTGACCGCTGACTTCTTGGGGGGGCGCGGGCATGGACGCGCGATGGGGCAATAGATCGAAGGTGGACGCGCTGAGGAAAAGCGCAGTGCTTGCCGACAGGACCAAGCCGACCACGGCAATCCGGGCAATTTCGACATGCACCCGCCCCGACAGCGGACCGCGCAAGGGCGCAAACCAGCGTCGCCAGCCGCCCGCGCGCCGTGCGACAAGGGCCATCCCGGACAGCGCCAGCACCAGCATCGCCCCCGCCCCAATCGCCATGGCGATGCGACCGCCATCGCCCAGAAACAAGGATCGATGCAAATTGGTCAGCCACCGTTCGATCTGGTTGGGATCGGCGGGGGCAACGCCCTGCCCCGTCGCCGGGTCAATCACGGCCGCCCCGGGGGTGCCCTGATCGAACCAATAGGCCGTGATGCGGCCCGATGGGGACCTGCGGATCTGTTCGACCCCCGGATAGGCGGCAACAATGCGATCGGCCAAGTCGGCCACGCTTTGCCCGGATGCGGCCTGCGGGGACATCACACGCTCGGCCATGGGAAACACCGACAGGGCCGCACCACTGAGGCTGAGGACAGTTACAAGCAACAGGGCCAGAAGACCCGGCCAACGGTGGAACATGCGGATCATGGCCCTGGTCCTTTACATCTCGTAAGTGAAGCTGGAGACGTATCGACGCCCACGCACAGCCGTTCCGGCGCCCGCGCTGGTCAATGGGACAGCGACCTCGTTCGGGGAATCCCGCATGTCTTCGACCGCCGCATCGATGTGCAGCGTGTAGCCTGCATCGAACAAGGCATCGGCCAGATCGAGGGTGATCTCCAACGTGCGGCCAGACCCGACGCTGGCCCCGGTGATCCCATTGACCTGCGCCGGGTCGCCCGCAGTGGCGCGATACCAATCGCTGAGATGCTCGTAGTATTTCGACTTGCCGCCCGCCATCCAAAGGCTGCCGACATAAGCGCCAGCCGGATCGGTGACATAGAGCGCCAGATA
>CAZIKH010000046.1:0-12870 GCA_964539755.1 uncultured Dinoroseobacter sp.
CCGGGCCTGATGGCCGTGGGCGAAGCGGGCTGTGCCAGTGTGCACGGCGCGAACCGTCTTGGATCGAACAGCTTGATCGACCTTGTGGTCTTCGGGCGTGCCGCCGCCATTCGCGCGGGCGACGTGGTGGATCGGTCGGCTGCGATCCCCAAAGCCTCGAAAGAAGCGGTGGACAAGGCCATGGCCCGGTTCGACAGCCTGCGCTACGCCAAGGGCACGACCACCACGGCGGAACTGCGGCTTGAGATGCAAAAGACGATGCAGGCCGATGCCGCCGTTTTCCGCACCGACAAGACCTTGGCCGAAGGTTGCGAAAAAATGGCCAGTGTCGCGGGCAAGATGGACGATATTCAGGTGACGGACCGGTCCATGGTTTGGAACAGCGACCTGATGGAAACGCTGGAACTGACCAACCTGATGCCGAACGCCTTGGCCACCATCGTCAGCGCCGAGGCGCGCAAGGAAAGCCGCGGCGCACACGCGCACGAGGATTATCCGGACCGCGACGACGAAAACTGGCGCAAGCACACGCTGGCTTGGGTCAATGGCGGGGTGACGCTGGACTATCGTCCGGTGCATCTGAACCCGCTTCTGGGCCACAACGAAGGCGGGATCGACCTGAAGAAGATCGCGCCCAAAGCACGGGTTTATTGATGCGCATCGTGTTGGGACTGGGATGCGCGTTGGGGCTTCTGGCTGGGTGCCAAAGCACGACGCAATCCGCCCGGACCCCAACCGTGGGGGCCCCGCTGGAAACAGTGGGCCAACCCTTGGCTGCCGAAGAACTGCGCGGCCAACCGTCGGAACGTCGGGCCAAGATCAACGCCTGCCTTATCGAAATGGGGCTGCCGCCGATGGCCGAAGGTTTGGGCGCGGGCACGGCCCCGATGGCCCCCGAGGACGCGCGGACCTTCTCGGCCTGCATGGCGCGGGCAAGCTGATGGCGCTGCGGGGTTTGTTCTTTGGACTTGGGGTCGTGGGACTGGCCGGATGCAGCCAAGTGACCGAGATCGCAGATCAATCGGCCCGCGATGCCGCAAAACGGGCGGTCACGCCCGTGGTCGAAGCCCAGTTTCCCGGTGTCCCGGTTGCGCCCGTTGTGGACTGCGTGGTGCAATATGCCGAATGGCCCGAGGTGCTGGAACTGGCCCGCGCAGCCGGCTTGGGGCCGACAACGGAAACCACGCGCGTGGTTCTGGACATCGCAACGCGCCCTGACACCGTGCGGTGCATCGCGCAGTCACAGGTGCAAGGGTTCCTGACAGGAAGGATCGCCGCATGAGACCCGTTTACGCTTTTCTGGTGCTAGCTGGCTTTGGTCTGGCCGCCTGTAGTGGCGCGGTGAACATGCAAGCCGCCGAAAAGCAATGCGCGGCCGAGTCGGATCTGTCCGATGGATTCCGGGGCGAGATCCGCGCCGGGGTCAGCACCGAAGGCCCGAAAGCCGGGCTGCGCCTGACCGTGACGGACCGCCTGATCAATCCGCGTCCGCCCGAAGAATTCTACGATGACTGCGTCTTCCGCTTGACGGGGCAGGGGCCGACGCGCCCGCTGACCACCGTGCTGCGGGACGGTTGACGAACAAGGAACGACTGACATGGCTCAATTCAAGCTTCCGAAGAACTCGACCATCCGGACGGGCAAGACCTGGCCCAAGCCGGAAGGGGCCAAGAATGTGCGCAAGTTCCAGATCTATCGCTGGAACCCCGATGATGGTCAGAACCCGCGCGTCGATACCTATTTCGTCGACATGGACACCTGCGGTCCGATGGTTCTGGACGCCCTTATCAAGATCAAGAACGAAATCGACCCGACCCTGACCTTCCGTCGGTCCTGCCGGGAAGGCATCTGCGGGTCTTGCGCGATGAATATCGACGGGATCAACACGCTGGCCTGCATCTATGGCATGGACGAGGTGAAGGGCGATGTGCGCATTTACCCGCTGCCGCATATGCCCGTGGTCAAGGACCTGATCCCCGACCTGACCCATTTCTATGCCCAGCACGAAAGCATCATGCCGTGGCTGGAAACCAAGACGAACCGTCCCGCCAAGGAATGGAAGCAATCCATCGAAGATCGCGAAAAGCTGGACGGTCTATACGAATGCGTGATGTGCGCCTGCTGTTCGACCTCGTGCCCGTCCTATTGGTGGAACGGGGATCGTTACCTTGGACCGGCCGCGCTGTTGCATGCGTATCGCTGGATCGTGGACAGCCGGGATGAGGCCACGGGCGAACGGCTGGACAACCTTGAGGACCCGTTCAAGCTGTATCGCTGCCACACGATCATGAACTGCGCCAAGACCTGCCCCAAGGGCCTGAACCCCGCGAAGGCGATTGCGTCGATCAAACACATGATGGTGGACCGGCACGTCTGACGCCGGTTTGGTCCTAAGTGCCGGTGGCGGGTCGCGCCGTCCCCGCCACCCATTCCAAGGCGACCGGGGACCGCTTGACGACGCCGTGATGCAAGGCCACCCCGGCAATCAGGGTCAGCGCAGACAGCCCCCAGAACCCCAAAGGCAGGGTCAGGGCGAAGATATACAGCAAGGCCCATTGGGTGACGAACACCGTCATGCCCGCGTCTGACAAGGCGCGTGTCGCCGGTGTTTCGACATTGGCGAACCGCTTGAAGGCCCAGAAACAGATCGGGATCAAGATCATCGCCGACGCCACGCGGCGCAGCGCCCATGCGGCTTCCCATCCTGCGGTGGACAAGGACACAGGTCCCAGCGTCAGACCCCACGCGATCACGGCCAGAAGGGCCACGCGCGGGTCTGGACGGTGCAGCGCCTGAAACAGCGCAGGCACCTGCCAAGCCGCCAAGCCCAGACAAAACGCCCAAAGATAGCGCAGCGTTTCATAGAAAAACAGCGGCAGGCCCAAGGGGCCATCCGTCCCGGACCACAAAGCCTCGGCAGGGTAGGCGGTGAAGGTGGCCAAGATCACCAAGGCCACACCCCGCCAAGGGGCGGGCACCCGCGCGGCCCATCGCGCGGCAAAATCGGACCGGATCAAGCGCAGGAGCGTGCCTGCCAAGATGACATAGATCAGCAAAGCCGCCAGAAACCACCCGTGCAGCAGGATGTGCCCCGTCCGCATGATGTCGCCCAAGGCCGCCCAGTAGCCGTCCGTTCCACCCGCCTTGAGGACAAGATGCATCGCATAGGTCGGTGGGCTAAGTGCCAGAATGACCAAAAGCGGGGGCAGCAGCGCCCGACCCCGCCGGGCCCGGAAGACGCCCCCGCCCAACCGATCAATCGCCGGGCCTGCAAAGAACCCCGAAATCACGAACAAGGCCGCCATATGAAAGCTGTCATGCAGGGTTGCGATCCAGGAATGGTCTGGAAACCCGATGTAATAGGCGTGCAGCGGCACCACCAATGCCACAAGGGCAAAGCGCAGATTGTCGAGATAGGCGATGCGATCTGGCGAAGTCATGCGCCGGAGACTGGCGTGGGATTGCGGCACCAGTTTGACACGAATTGTCGGAAAACCTGCAACGAATCCCCTTGATTTGATGTGACATCTGTCCCATATCGCCGCGCATAGACGCCAACGCACGCGCCTCTGTCGAGGTGGGCAAGTTCCCACGCGGTTACGTAGCGACGGTAACGTCTCCCTTGGAACTGAGCGGTCTCAAGCCGAATTGTCGGACATGGCCGGGTCTTTTGGAGATGACCAATGAACGTAACTGTGACCGGCTTTGCGGGGGCAAACGCATATACCCTTCCCGAAGCCCCGAATACCGACCGCTTGAAGTCCTACATCGAAGCGGCTGATTTCGATCGCCCGACCTTGGTTGTGGACCGCCGACTTGTGGCCGCGCAATACGCCGCTTTGGCCCAAGGTCTGGGTCACGCCCATATCCATTATGCGATGAAGGCGAACCCGGCCCGCGAAATCCTTGAAACGCTGCGCGACCTGGGCGCAGGCTTTGATGCCGCCAGCCGGGGCGAGATTGAACAATGCCTTGCGCTGGGCATCGCGCCGTCGCGGATTTCGTTTGGCAACACGATCAAGCGCCCTGCGGATATTGCCTTCGCGCACAAGGCCGGGATCACCTTGTTTGCCGCAGACGCCGAAGAAGAACTGGCAAAACTGGCGCAGAACGCGCCGGGTTCGCGGGTCTATATCCGTTTGCTGGTCGGCGCGACCGAAGCCGATTGGCCCCTGTCGCGCAAGTTCGGCTGTGCCCCCGACAAGGCGATTGCCTTGCTGGACCGCGCCCGCGATCTGGGCCTTGTTCCGGTCGGTCTGTCGTTCCACGTCGGCAGCCAGACCCGCCGCGCGGATATGTGGGCCGAAACCTTGGACCGTGTGGCGACCGTCTGGACCGACGCGCACCGCGCGGGCCACGATCTGTGGCTGTTGAACATCGGCGGTGGCTTTCCGGCGGATTACGGCGACGGCGTCGACGCGCCGGGGGCCTATGCGGCGCAAGTCATGGAAATGGTGCGCGCGCGATTTGGCGATCAGGTCGAGGTCATGGCCGAACCGGGTCGTGGTCTTGTCGCCGAGGCTGGGATCATCTCGGCCGAGGTTCTGCTGGCCAGCCGGAAATCCGACAGCGACCTGTGCCGCTGGGTGTATCTGGATATCGGCAAGTTCTCGGGTCTGGCGGAAACCGAAGACGAGGCGATCCGCTACCGGATCACCACCGACCGCGATCACGAACCGATGGGCCCTTGCATCTTGGCTGGCCCGTCCTGCGACAGTGTCGATGTGCTGTATGAAAAGCGCCCGATCTTCCTGCCGCACGGGCTTCAGGCCGGGGACAAGGTCATGATCCATGCCACCGGGGCCTATACCAGCACCTATGCCAGCGTGGGCTTCAACGGATTTCCACCCTTGGATGTTGTGGTGATCTAGGCTACACCTGCCCCAAACTTTGCGCCGCGCTGCGGCGTGTGCGCCGCCCTGTTCCGGGCGGCGTCTTTATTGGCCGGGTCCGACCCGGCACTGAAAGGACACCGCTTGAGCTATTTTCAAGACCTTGGCCTCAGCCAGAAACTGGCTGGCCGACTGGCCGACCTTGGCCTGACCGACCCGACCCCGATCCAATGCAAAGCCATTCCGCGCGTTCTGGAAGGCCGCGACGTGATGGGGCTGGCGCAAACCGGCACCGGCAAGACCGCCGCCTTTGGCCTGCCCATTGTCGAGATGCTGAATTCCCTTGGCGAGAAACCCCGCCCCAAGGCCCCGCGCGCCTTGATCTTGGCCCCGACGCGGGAACTTGCCCGCCAGATCATGGACAACTTGACCGCCTATATCGGCAAATCGCATCTGAAGGTCACGATGATTGTCGGCGGCGGGTCCATCGGGGCGCAGATCAAGCGCATGGAACGCGGCACGGACATCATGGTCGCAACACCCGGACGCCTTCTGGACCTGACCGACCGCAAGGCGGTAGACCTTGGCCAGACCCATTACCTAGTGCTGGATGAAGCTGACCAGATGCTGGACCTCGGGTTCATTCACGCCCTGCGGGCGCTGGCGAAATTGCTGCCGACCGAACGCCAGACGCTGCTGTTTTCGGCAACCATGCCCAAGCTGATGGCCGAGATTGCCCAGACCTATCTGACCGACCCGGTTCGGGTGCAGGTCGCCCCGCCGGGCAAAGTGGCCGACAAGATCATCCAAGGCCTGCATTTCGTCGACAAAGGCGAGAAGGTTGCCTTGCTGAAGCGCCTGTTGGGCGCGCATCTGCAAGAAAAGGCGATCGTCTTTACCCGGACCAAGCACGGGGCCGAACGCCTGATGAAATCCTTGTCCGAAGCAGGCTTCGCCGCCGGGTCGATCCATGGCAACAAAAGCCAAGGCCAGCGCGACCGCGCGCTTGCGGCCTTCAAGGAAGGCGATTTGACGGTGCTTGTGGCAACCGATGTGGCCGCGCGGGGCATCGATATTCCCTTGGTCAAAGTGGTCTATAACTTCGACCTGCCAAACGTGCCGGAAAACTATGTTCACCGGATTGGGCGCACCGCACGCGCCGGGGCCGACGGTCGCGCCATCGCGTTTTGCGGGCAGGATGAAACCAAGGAATTGCGCCAGATCGAAAAGGTCATGGGCGCGGCGATTCCGGTCTTGGGGGGCACGCCTTGGATGGCGGGTCAGGCTGACGCAGACACCGCCGCCAAACCCGGCGGGCGTCCGCGCCGCCGCGGCGGGTTCAAAGGAAAGCCCGCAGGCGCCGCGAAGGCCAAGTCAGGGGGACGGGCGCGCAAGCCGCGCCGACGGGCTGCCTAGCAGTACCGTTCCACCCCGACCAATTGCGCATCAGAATACCTGTCGCCATGGGCAAAGCCCGGCGGCAGCAAGCGCGCGATCTCGGCCCGATCTTCGTCGGTGAACCGGATGCGGTCGGCTTGGGCGCAATCAGTCAGGTTCTGCGCGGTGCGGGTGCCCGGAATGGGCAGGATGTGGTCGCCCTGATCCATGGTCCAGGCAATCGCAGCCGCAGCCGTCGACCAGCCGCGCGTTTGGCAGAAGGCCTGAAACGGCGCGATGGCGGCGCAATTCGCGCTGAAATTCGGTTCGACAAAGCGCGGATTGCCGATGCGGAAATCGCCTTTCGGAAACGCCCTTGGATCGGGGAAGCGGTCGGCAAAGATACCCCGCCCGACCGGTGAAAAGGCCACAAAGGTGATGCCCAGCTCGGCGCAGGTTTGCAGCACGCCCAGTTCCGGCTGACGCGTCCAAAGCGAGTATTCGGATTGCACCGCCGCAATCGGATGGATTGCATGGGCTTCGCGGATCGTGTGCGGGGCCACTTCCGACAGGCCGATTGCGCCAATCTTGCCTTCCTCGATGAACCGCATCAACGTGCCCATCATGTCTGCCACCGGCACCCGTTGATCGCGGCGGTGGATATAGAACAGCTCGACATGATCGCGCCCAAGACGTTTCAGCGACCCTTCCAGCGAGGCACGCAAACTGGCTTCGTCATTCCGGAAATCCCGCGAGGGGACAGGGTAGATGCCTGCCTTCGTGGCCAGCGTGACCGGGGCATGCGTCCGGGCAAGCCATTCCCCGATAATCTCTTCGGACAGGCCCATCCCATAGATTTCCGCCACATCCAGATGGTCCATGCCCAGATCCCGCGCCGCATCAAGGCAGGCAAGGCTTTCGTCGCGGGTGGTCGCACCGTAGATGCCACCAAAGCTCATGCAGCCCAGGCCGATGGCCCCGACTTGGCGCCCGCAAAGGGGGCGTTTCTGGGTGATCGGGGTCATGCGAATGCGGCCTCCAATGCGATTTCCACCATGTCCGAGAAGCTGGATTGACGATCTTCTGATGGCAAAGCTTCGCCTGTCAACAAATGGTCCGAGATCGTCAGCACCGCCAAGGCGCGTCGCCCGTACCGTGCCGCCAAGGTGTAAAGCTCGGCCGCTTCCATCTCGACCCCAAGGATCCCGTGGCGCACCATTTGGTCGTTCAGATCGGGGCGTTCATCATAGAAAACATCCGACGAATAGATGCCACCGACATGGGTTGGCGTGCCCTTTGCCAAAGCCGCTTTATGCGCGGCCAACAACAGGTCGAAATCGGCGCAAGGGGCGAATTGCAGTTCCTTGAAGATCCCCCGCGATGGGGTGGACAGGGTCGAAGCCGTCATCGCAAGAACCACGTCCCGCACTTTGACCTTGTGCTGCATACCCCCGGCAGACCCAATGCGGATCAATGTCTGCGCCCCGTAATCCTTGATCAGTTCATTGGCGTAGATGGACAGCGACGGCATCCCCATGCCCGATCCATGGATCGTCACCCGGTTTCCTTTCCACATGCCGGTAAAGCCCAGCATGCCGCGCACTTCGTTCACGCAGACGGGGTTTTCAAGAAAGGTCTCGGCCGCCCATTTGGCGCGGAGGGGATCGCCCGGCATCAGGACGGTTTCAGCGATATCGCCGGGTTTGGCACCGATATGGATGGTCATGGCAGGCTCCCGTTCTGTCTGATTTTGCGCCAGAAAAGCCTGCGGAACGCCGGGATGCAATGACAAAGGGCCGGGCAGCGATATGCGCTGTCCGGCCCTAATGCAAAACGTGGGTCGAAATCAGATTTCGAGGTCTTCGCGCGACTTGCCAGCTGCAAGCGCCGCTTTGAACCATTCGGGCTGACGCCCTTTTCCGGTCCAGGTTTGGCTGGCGTCGTCCGGATTTGCATATTTCGCCGCCCCGATCGACTTGGCGGCTGCGGACTTCCCCGAAAGCAGGTCCTTCAATGCGTACCCATGTTCCCGGGCGGCGGCTTCGGCGGCTTTCAGCGCCTCGGCACGTTTGCGGCTTTCCAAGGAGGCCAGCGCTTTGTCTGCTTCCTTCTTCAGGGCCAGCAACTCGTCGCCTGACAGGGTGTTCAGGTCAATTGCCATTTGGTTTGAGCTCCAACTACCTCAGTTTGAATGCTCTATCGTTACGCCTCTTTTTTGGACGTTGCAAATGGCAATTCAACCATAGGTCAGAATTGGTGCGGGTTACTCGGCGGCAATTGCATCCGGGTCGGCAAGGGAAACGATATCCATCATGATCCGATTCAGTTCGAAATCCTTGGGTGTATAGACCCTTGCGACCCCCATCGCCCGCAGCCTTTTGGCATCTTCGTCCGGGATGATGCCCCCGACGATCACGGGGATATGGCCCAGACCTTCGGCGTGAATACGCTGCATCAAATCCTGAATAAGCGGAATATGGCTGCCGGAAAGGATCGACAAACCGACAACATGGACCTGATTGTCCTTTGCCGCGGTAACAATTTCTTCCGGGGTCAGGCGAATACCTTCATAGTCGATTTCCATTCCGCAATCGCGCGCACGGAAAGCGATTTGTTCCGCGCCATTGGAATGGCCATCCAGACCCGGCTTGCCCATCAGGAACCGCAGGCGGCGCCCCAGCTTGTCACTGACCGCGTCGACGGCGTCGCGGATATCGTCCAGCCCTTCGGTCTTGTTGCTGACCGCGCGGCTGACGCCAGTGGGGCCGCGATATTCACCATGGGCCGCCCGCATCACGCCGGCCCACTCGCCGGTTGTAACCCCCGCTTTTGCTGCTGCGATCGAAGCGGGCATGATGTTTTCGCCTTTGGCCGAGGCGGTCCGCAAGGCCTCCAACGCGTCCCGCACGGCATCTGGGTCCCGCGCCGCGCGCCATGCATTCAGGCGGGTGATCTGATCCGCTTCGGTGGCGGGATCAACGGTCATGATACCGCCGTCCTCATCCATCAGGGGGGAAGGTTCGCCTTGGGTGTACTTGTTGACCCCGATCACCACCGTTTCTCCGGTTTCGATCCGGTTGACCCGGTCCGCGTTCGAGTTGACCAATTGCGCCTTCATATACTCGATGGACGCAATAGCGCCGCCCATGGAATCCAGATTGGCCAATTCGGCCCGCGCGCCGTCCTTCAGCGTTTCGACCTTGCGATCAATGGCGGGGTTTCCGTCAAACAGATCATCGTATTCCAGCAAGTCGGTTTCGAAGGCGAGGATCTGCTGCATCCGCAAGGACCATTGCTGGTCCCACGGGCGCGGCAAGCCAAGGGCTTCGTTCCAGGCGGGCAGTTGCACCGCACGCGCGCGCGCCTTCTTCGACAAGGTCACGGCCAGCATTTCGAGCAGGATACGATAGACGTTGTTCTCGGGTTGTTGCTCGGTCAACCCAAGGCTGTTCACCTGCACGCCATAGCGGAAGCGCCGCATCTTGGGATCGGTCACACCATAGCGGTCGCGGCAAATCTCGTCCCACAGGTCCACGAAGGCGCGCATCTTGCACATTTCGGTCACGAACCGGATGCCGGCGTTAACGAAGAAGCTGATCCGCCCTACCAGAACCGGAAAATCCTGTTCGGGAACGCGGGGGCGCAATTCATCCAGAACCGCCGTCGCCGTGGCCAAGGCAAAAGCCAGTTCCTGTTCTGGTGTCGCGCCAGCTTCTTGCAGATGATAGGAACACACGTTCATCGGGTTCCATTTCGGAATTTCGCGGTAGCAGTATTCGGCCACGTCCGCGATCATCTTCAGGCTGGGTTTGGGCGGGCAAATATAGGTGCCACGCGACAGGTACTCCTTGATCAGGTCGTTCTGGACGGTGCCTTGCAGCTTGCTGACATCCGCGCCTTGCTCCTCGGCCACCGCGATATACAGCGCCAGCAACCAAGGGGCCGTCGCGTTGATGGTCATCGAGGTGTTCATCTGTTCCAAGGGAATGTCTTGGAACAGGGTGCGCATATCCCCCAAATGGCTGACCGGCACACCAACCTTGCCGACTTCGCCGCGCGCAAGGACATGGTCGCTGTCATAGCCCGTTTGCGTGGGCAGGTCGAAGGCCACCGACAAGCCTGTCTGCCCCTTGGCAAGGTTCGCACGATACAGCGCGTTCGACGCCGTCGCGGTCGAATGGCCCGCATAGGTTCGGAACAGCCAAGGGCGATCCTTGACGGGCGTCTGGGGGGTGTCGGTCATGGCGGTCCTCACGAGTCAGTCATCGCAATATAATTTCGTCCGAGGCTTAGTATCCGACAGGATATAACGCTGTCAATTCGCTGCGTCGCGGCAAAACCGAACCGGTCGTTTACCTTGCGCCCGCTTCCTGTAACAGTCGCCCGATGGGAGAAAACGTATCCGTTTATTTGCCCCTGTGGGCGGTTCTGCTGATCCTGCTGCTGGCTGCGATTGCCGCAGTCGACAGAATCCTTGGGCCTTCGCTGCGTTGGTTTCTGCGCAAGCGGATGGAACGTGCGGTGGCCCGGTTGAACGAACGGCTGGACCGCCCGATCGAGCCTTTCAAGCTGCTGGCGCGCCCCGACACCATCAACCGGGTGATCTACTCGCCCGAGGTCATGGCCGCCGTGCAGGATCACGCCCGCGAAAACGGCGTGCCGGAAGAAGTCGCCTTCGCCCAAGCCCGTCGCTATGCCCGCGAAATCGTCCCCGGTTTTTCGACATTTGCCTATTTCGGTTTTGGCACACGGGTGGCCAAACTGCTGTCCACCGCGCTCTATCGGGTGCGACTTGGGGCCTATGACGATCAGGCGATCCGCGCGATTGATCCCAAGGCGACCGTGATCTTCGTGATGAACCATCGGTCCAACATGGACTATGTGCTGGTGACCTACTTGGTCGCGGAACGGTCCGCCTTGGCCTATGCCGTGGGGGAATGGGCGCGGGTCTGGCCCCTGCGCAGCTTGGTGCGCGCGATGGGCGGGTACTTCATCCGGCGCAAGTCGCGCAATGCGCTCTACCGCCGGGTCTTGGCCCGCTACGTGCAGATGAGCGCGCAGAACGGCGTCACCCAAGCGGTCTTTCCCGAAGGGGGGCTGTCCCTCGATGGGCGTGTGGGACCCGCCAAGCTGGGCTTGCTCAGTTATATCGTGGATGGGTTCGATCCAGCCGGGCCGCGCGATGTGGTCTTTGTGCCGATTGGCATCAATTATGATCGTGTCATCGAAGACAGGGTCCTGACGCGCGCGCTGAATATGGGCCAGCGCAAGTTCCATGTATCCATCCGGCGCGCCATCTGGGCCGTCTTGCGCCAGATCGCGCAACGTCTGACGGGGCGCTTTCATCGGTATGGGTATGCAGCGGTCAGTTTCGGCGCCCCTGTGTCGTTGCGGGCCCATCTGGCCGGCCTGGGGGATGCCGATCCGGTGCGAAGCCTCGGTGTCACGCTGACAGAAAAGGTCCGGGCGATCGTGCCGGTCTTGCCCACGCCCTTGGTTGCGGCGGTTCTGGATCAGGCCCCGGACCCGATGCCGCGCGAGGCTGTCGTGACGGCGGCTTGGGCCTTGCGGGACCGTCTGGCGAAACAGGGGGCACATATCCATTTGCCGCGCGACGATCCGGATTACGAGGTCGAAGTAGGTTTGCGCCAATTGATCGCGATGCGCTTGGTCCGATTGGAAGACGACAAGTATGCGCCAGTCCCGCAAGAACGTGCGGTGCTGCGCTACTATGCGAATTCAATCCTGCAATTGACCGAGGCGGCCGAGGGGCGCGCGGTGCCAGAGGCCCCGAATTCGGCGGATGTCGCGCAACAAGACGCCCCAATTGCGACATAAAATTTCGCGGCTGACCAGTTTCCGGTTGCTTTGTTGCGAGGCGCCTCCTAAATCAAGCGGCAGTTCGCGCAGTGCAGAATGATTCCGCACCGCAGCACCCGTTAATGATAGGAGGACGCCATGGCGCTCGATACTGCTGAGGCCCCCGCGCCCTACGAGGCCCCCGAAAAAGACTTGTATGCCATGGGCGAGATGCCGCCGCTTGGCTATGTGCCCGAGAAAATGCATGGCTGGGTTCTGCGCCGCGAACGCCACGGCGAACCAAACACCGCCTTGCAACTCGAGGTCGTCGATGTCCCCGAAATCGGGGATACGGATGTTCTGATCCTCGTGATGGCGGCGGGCGTGAACTATAACGGGGTGTGGGCTTGCCTTGGACAGCCCATTTCCGTGTTCGATGGCCACCGGGCCCCCTATGCAATCATCGGTTCGGACGCTGCGGGCATTGTCTGGAAGGTCGGGGCGAAGGTGAAGCGCTGGAAGGTCGGCGACGAGGTTGTGGTCCATTGCAACCAAGACGATGGCGATGACGAGGAATGCAACGGCGGCGACCCGATGTATTCGCCCAGCCAGCGCATCTGGGGCTATGAAACGGCCGATGGCAGCTTCGCACAGTTCACCCGCGTGCAGGCGCAACAGCTAATGCCGCGTCCCAAGCACCTGACCTGGGAAGAAAGCGCGTGCTACACGCTGACCCTTGCCACCGCCTATCGGATGCTGTTCGGCCACGAACCGCATGACCTGAAGCCCGGGCAAAATGTCTTGGTGTGGGGCGCGTCGGGCGGTCTGGGGTCCTATGCGATCCAGCTGATCAACACCGCTG
>CAZIKH010000047.1:0-12832 GCA_964539755.1 uncultured Dinoroseobacter sp.
CCGCAGCGCCCTTGCAACTGCGCCTCCAAGGCCAGTTGTTCGTCCAGATCATTGCCGGAACTGGCGCGCAGCGCGGTCTTGATGTGCTTGTAGGCCTCGGTCGGGCCGCTGGCCAGATGGCGCGCGCGGGCTTGCCAAACCGCCTCGAACTGATCATCGGGCACCGCTTCCCAGATCATGCCCCAATCGGCGGCCTGTTGCGCGCTGATGCGGTCGGCAAACAGCGCCATGCCCATCGCCTTGGCAAGGCCCACCTGACGCGGCAGCATAAAGGTGCCGCCCGCATCGGGGATCAGCCCGATCCGCGTGAACGCCTGAATGAAGCCCGCGCTTTGTGCCGCGATCACCACATCCGCGATCAAGGCCAGATTGGCCCCTGCCCCCGCGGCGGTCCCGTTCACCGCCGCGATCACCGGCACCGGGCAATCCACGACCGCCTTCAGCATCGGCACGTATTCGTCGCGCAAGGTGCGTTCCAAATCCAGATTGGCCGCCGATCCGCCATCGCCCAGATCCTGCCCGGAACAAAAGGCCCGCCCCGTGCCGGTCATCACCACCACCCGCGCCTCGCGCCCGGCGATCCGCACGGCATCGGTGATCTCGGCCCGCATCTGGGTGTTCAGCGCGTTCATCACATCCGGGCGGTTCAACCGCAGCACGGCCAAACCGTCGGTGATATCGAAGTCAATCGTTTCGTAGATCATGGGGCGCATCGTCCTTGGCAATTTGCGCGGACCTTAGCAGAGGCATCGCCAAGGAAAAGACGAACGGCGCGTCAGTCTTTCAGAAGCGCGTCCAGACGCGCTTTTTCTTCGGCGCTTAGGGCGACGGCGGTCTCGGGCGCGCTGCGGCGGCTGCGCACATAGCCGATCCCGATCCCCAGCGCGATCAGGAACATCGCAGGCCCCGCCAGCCACAGCACAAGCGTCGAGCCGCTGGCAGGCGGGCGCAGCAACACGTATTCGCCATAGCGCGACACCAGAAACTCGATCACCTCGGCGTCGCTGTCGCCCGCCACCAGACGTTCGCGCACCAACAGGCGCAATTCGCGCGCCAGTTCGGCGTTGGAATCGTCGATGCTTTCATTGCGGCAGACAAGGCAGCGCAACTCCGCGCTCAGGGCGCGGGCACGGTCCTCCAGCACGGGGTCGTCCAGCATTTCATCGGGCTGCACGGCCAAGGCGGGCGTGGCCAGAACCAGCGCCAGCGACAGAAGAAACGCCCGGATCATTCCGCGGGCACCCCGGCGGTCGGTGCGCGGGTCTTGGCCGCCCCGGCCCCAACGCGGAACCGTCGATCGGTCAAGGACAGGACGCCGCCAAGCGCCATGATGATCGACCCCAGCCAGATCCAGTTCGCAAAGGGCTTGATAAAGGTCCGCACGGCCCAGCCGCCGCCCGCCTGCGGATCGCCGATCACGACATAGACATCGCGCGTCCAGCCGCCATCAATCCCCGCCTCGGTCGTGGGCATGCCGGCCACGGGATAGACCCGCTTTTCGGGGGTCAGACGGACGTTATAGCCGTTGTCTTGGCTGACATCGATAAAGGCCATGGTGCTGACATAGTTCGGGCCTTCGACCTGCTGCACATCGGCCAGCGTGATCTGATAGGCCCCGACGGTATAGGTGTCACCGATCTGGGCGACGCGAATATCTTCGGATTCATACGCCATCAGCATGGACACACCGAAGATCGTCAGACCGAACCCGATATGGCCCACCGCCTTGCCCCAATCGGCGCGCGGCAGGCGCGTCAGACGGCCCAGACGGTTCGTCAGATCGCCGCGGCCTGTCCGGCTCCAGATGTCCCAGACCGAGCCCAGCAGCAGCCAGATCGCCAAGGCCAGCCCCACGGGCCCCAAACCGGACCGTCCGGTTTGCATCCCCCACAGCAACAAGCCCGCCGCCGCGGAAACCGCCAAGATGCCGATCAGGGGTTTCATCTGGTCGGTCATCCGGCCCCGCTTCCAGGCCAGCATCGCGCCAAAGGGCAGGATCAGTCCCAAGGCGACCATGAAGGGCGCGAAGGCCATGTTGAAGAAGGGCGCGCCGACCGACAGCTTGCGATCGAACAGCAGCTCGGCCACCAAGGGCCACATGGTCCCGACGAACACCACGAAGGTGGCGACCGCCAGAAGGATGTTGTTGAAGACCAGCGCGCTTTCGCGGCTGACCGTGGAAAAGACGCCCTTGGCCTCCATCGCGCCGGCGCGCAGCGAAAACAGCACCAGCGCCCCGCCCATGAAAATGCCCGTGATCGCCAGCAGATAGACCCCGCGTTCGGGATCATTGGCAAAGGCATGGACCGATGTCAGAACGCCCGACCGCACGATGAACGCCCCGATCAGCGAGAACCCGAAGGCCAGAATCGCCAGCAGAATGGTCCAGGCCTTCAACGCCTCGCGCTTTTCCACGACGATGGCCGAATGCAGCAGGGCGGCGGCGATCAGCCATGGCATGAAGGATGCGTTTTCCACCGGGTCCCAGAACCAGAACCCGCCCCAGCCCAATTCGTAATAGGCCCACCAAGACCCCAGCGCGATGCCGATGGTCAGGAACATCCACGCCGCCAGCGTCCAAGGGCGCACCCAACGGCCCCAGGCCGCATCGACCCGGCCTTCGATCAAGGCGGCAACGGCGAACGAAAAGCTCATCGAAAGCCCGACATAGCCCAGATAGAGGAAGGGCGGATGAAAGGCCAAACCGGGGTCTTGCAACAGCGGGTTCAAATCCTCGCCATTGAAGGGCGGGACCAGCAGCCGCGTGAACGGGTTCGAGGTCAGCAGGATGAACAGCATGAACGCGACCGTCACGCTGGCCTGCACCGCCAGAACCCGCGCCTTCAGCGTCGGCGGCAGGTTGCCCCCGAACCAGCTGGCCATAGCCCCGAACAGGGTCAGGATCAGCACCCAAAGCAGCAAGCTGCCTTCGTGGTTGCCCCAGACGCCGGTCACTTTGTACAGCATCGGCTTGTCGGTGTGGCTGTTCTGCACGACCAGCTGCAACGAAAAATCCGACACCACGAAGGCATAGGTCAGGGCGCCAAAGGAAAACGCCGTCAGCGCAAGTTGCGCATTGGCCGTCGGATCGGCACTGGCCATCCAACTGGCCCAGCCTTTATGGGCCCCGATAAGGGGAACGATCATCTGAACCACCGCCAGCGACAGCGCGAGGATCAGGGCGAAATGTCCAAGTTCTACGATCATGGGGCGCAGTATAGCGCCCTGCCCCGCCCCCGCCACTGAAACCCGCGTGATGGAAGATGCATCTTTGTCGCGGGTTTCAGACCGGCGGTGCGTCAGCTTGCGCGCCACGCCTCCAAGGCCGGGTTCGGGTCCCGGTCCGGGGCAAAGAGGCCCGCACCTTGGTCCAAGGCCTGCAACGCCTTGGTATTGGCCAGAATCTGCGGCGTCGCCGCCACGCTGGCGGCAATCGAGCGTTGGAAATCCTGTCCCTTGGCCTGATGCCGCGCCCCGAAATAGAAGCTGACGATCGCCCCCATCAGCCACCACAAGGGTTCGGGCACCAGCGCGATCCCTTGCATGCGCGCGGCGAACCACACCGGATCGACCATCGCCGCCACGAACAGGCCCAGCGTGCCGAAGGCCAGCGCCGGGCGTGGCAGGCGGTTGATCCCATCAATCACCCGGTCAAAGGCCGACGGGTTGCGCCGCGCGAATTCCGCCGCGAAGGCTTGCAGCGCGGCGGCCTGCGTCGCCGCCCCCCGCGCGCCCGCCTTTTCGGCGTTTTCGCGAAACACCTCGGCGGTTTCGACCACCACGTTGCGCCCGCCCCCGAACAGCGCCGTCAGGCCCGCGTCGATCATCCCCATGCCGCCACCCGGGCGCGATGCTCGGCCTCTGTCAGGTGAAACTTGGCGGCGATGAATTCCTCGGCCCGCTTGATCCAGCCGCCTTTGCCGCCGTCGCGGGCGCGGGCGAATTTGCGGCTGGCGGGGCGGCGGTCGGCCAGACGGTAGTAGTAATTCCGCCGCGCGATCCCATAGGCATCGACAAGGTGATCCGGGGCCGCCGCATAGGCCTGATGCGCCGCGCGCAAGGTCTGCGGGCCGATTTCGCCATCGACGGCAATATCGAACCCCATTTCTGCGATCAGGGCTTGCAGGATGCGCACCGCATTCGCCCCGGCATTGACATACATGTCGAACACGCTGGGTTGCAGCGGGTCGGGCAGGCCCGCGATCCCCGGGCCGCGATAGTAATGGGTCAGAAAGATCTCGACCGCTTGGTCTTGCGTCAGCGCGCGCACATCGGCGCTGTCGATCCGCCCGTCGCCGGTCAGGTCCAACCCCAAACGGCGCAGCGTGTGGATCGTAACCCCGTGATTTGTCGCCCCGCCGGGATCGTCGGGATCATTCACGAACCCGCCTTCGCGGGCCACGATTTCAAATGCGATTTGCCGGACATCCATGGACAGCCCCCTTTTCCTGCACAACGCAGGCAGGCTGCCGCAAAAAGGTTAATAGCTGGCAGAGGCACCGTTCGCAGGTGTTGCGCCGCCGTCGATCCGGCCCTTTTCGCCCGTTTCGGGATCGACGTAATAGCCTTGCGCCTCCAGCGCGTCGATCACTTCCTTGGGCATATAGGTTTCGTCGTGGCGGGCCAGAACCTCGGTCGCGACGAAGACACCGTTTTGCAGCGATCCCAGCGCCACAGCCCCTTCGCCTTCCCCAAAGAGGTCGGGCAGCACCCCGGTATAGGCGACCGGGATCACGGCATTGCCATCGGTCACCTCGAAGGTGATGGTTTCGGACTGGCCGCGCACAAGGCTGCCATCCGCCACCAGCCCGCCGATGCGGAACACCTCGCCTTCGGGCGGCGGGGCTTCGGCCACTTGGGTGGGGGTGCGAAAGAAGTTGATCCCGTCGCGCATCGCATAGCCGATCAGCGCCGCCGAAAAGGTCAGCGCGGCGGCGGCCAGCGCGATGATCTGGATGCGGCGTTGTTTCTTCAATCCACGCATGGTGATCGCCTTCTAGGGGAACAGCGGGGCCTGCATCAGCCCTGCGGTTTCGTCCAGAGATAACATCAGGTTGGCGTTCTGCAAGGCTTGCCCGGACGAGCCCTTGACCAGATTGTCCAGCACCGCAACCACGATGGCCCGCCCCGGGAGGCGGTCCGCCACCACGCCCAGATGCACGAAATTCGATCCGCGAATATGGTGCGTGGCGGGCACCTGACCCAGCGGCAGCACCTGCACGAAGGGTTCGCCCGCATAGGCCGCCGACAGGCTGTCATGCACCGCCTCCGCCGCGCCCTTTACATAAACTGTGGCCAGTATCCCCCTGTTCATAGGCAACAAATGCGGGGTGAACTGCACGCGCACCTCTTCGCCCGCCAGCAAGGAAAACTCCTGATCAAACTCGCCCAGATGCCGATGCACGCCGCCCACCGCATAGGCGGCGGTGCCTTCGGACAATTCGGCATGCAGCAGGTTTTCCTTCAGCGACCGACCCGCGCCGGACACGCCGGTTTTCAGGTCGATGATGATGTCATCGGTGCGGATCACTTTGTCGCGGATCAGGGGCCGCAGGGCATATTGCCCGGTGGCCGCGTTGCAGCCCGTGCCCGCCACAAGCTGCGCGTCCCGGATCTGGTCGCGGTAAAACTCGGTCAGGCCGTAAACCGCATGGCGTTGCAGGTCGGGCGCGGCATGGGGGTTGCCATACCATGTCTGATAGGCCGCCGCGTCGCGCAGCCGGAAGTCGGCGGACAGGTCCACCACCTTAAGATCGCGCGGCAAGGCCTTGATAACGCTTTGCGATGTCTTGTGCGGCAAGGCGCAGAACACCAGGTCGATGCCGCTGAAATCCAGATCCTCGATCGTGACCAGATCGGGCAGGTCCAGATGGCGCAGATGCGGAAAGACCGCCGCCATGGGCTGGCCCGCTTTTGCGTTTGCCGACAAGGCCTTGATGGACAAGTCGGGATGGGTGGAAATCAGCCGGACCAGTTCGGCCCCGGTATAGCCAGAGGCGCCCAGAATGGCGATGTTATGGGTCATGGGATCGGGTCTTTCAAAACGGCAAACCGCGTGTCTGTTTCACGTCGGTTCTAGATCGGTATCGCGTCGGTGAAAACACCCGGCAGGACCGGGTGCGCGCCCTTAGGCGGCTTCGAAGTCGATCCGTCGTCGCAGGAACTGGGTCGCCTTGTCGGACACCTTGCGCGGATCGCCCGTGGTCAGCAACCGCGCCGGCCCGTCCGCCCCGCGCATCTCGGGCCGCCGTTCCAGATAATCGGCAAGGCTTTCGGCCACCAGATTGGCCTGAGAGAACACCTTGACCTGCGCCCCCAGCGCGTCCTGAAAGATGTCTTCCATCAACGGATAATGCGTGCAGCCCAGAATCGCGGCTTCGGGATTGGGCATCTTGCGCTTCAGCGCATCGACATGGGACCGCACCAAGGCTTCGGCCAAGATCATGTCCCCGTCTTCGATGGCATCCACCACCCCGCCGCAGGCCTGCGCTTCGACATCCACCCCGATCGCCCGGAACGCCAATTCGCGCTGAAAGGCGCGGCTGGCCACGGTGGCGGGGGTCGCAAACAGCGCGACATGCTTGACCGCGACTTCGCGCGGCGGGCTGTTGTCGCCCCATTGGCGTTCGGTCAGGGCCTCGATCAGCGGCACGAACACGCCCAGCACGCGCTTGCCCGGCGGCACGCCTTCTTCCTGCAAGCGCCGCAGCGCCGCAGCACTGGCGGTGTTGCAGGCCAGGATCACCAGATTGCAGCCGTCTTCCCACAGCCGATGCACCGCCCGCTTGGTCAGTTCATACACGTCTTGGGCATCGCGCACCCCGTAAGGCGCGTGGGCATTGTCGCCAAAATAGGCAAAAGGCACATCGGGCAGCCGCTTTGTTGCGGCATCGTAAACAGTCAGCCCGCCCAGCCCGGAATCGAAAATCCCAACCGCCATCAGCGCACCGTCCGGTCGCGGAACCGGTCCTCGAATTCGAACCCGTAATCGATGCTTTTCAGCGGCGTGGGCGACAGCCGATAGGTTTCGGCCCGCAGGAAATCCATCATCGCGCGCGGGTCCTTGCGATGCGCGTCGATCTTGTCGCGCGGGATCGGTTCGCCGATGACCAGCCGCACCGGCTCGTCCGTCCGGGCCTTGAATTCCTTGATCAACAGCGCCATCCGCAAGGTGTAATGGATGTGGCTGGCGACTTGGAACAGCCGCGAATTGGCCCCTTCGAAATAGACCGGCACCACCGCCGCATCGGATTTGGCGATCATCTTGGCGGTGAAGCTGCGCCAGAACGGGTCCATCGGCTGGGCAAAGGGTTTGGGCGCGGTCGAGACCGTGCCGCCCGGAAAGACGCCAATCGCGCCGCCCTCGGCCAGAAAGCGCAGCGCTTCCTTGCGGGTTTCCAGATTGGCCTTCATCGCATCCTTGGTTTCATCGAAGCTGACCGGCAGGATGATCTTTTCCAGATCGGCCGCCTTGCGAAACACCCGATGCGCCAGAATGCGGTATTCGGCCCGCCGCGCTGCCAGCAGCCGCCCCATCATCAACCCGTCCAGAATACCGTAAGGGTGATTGGCGATGACCACGCAAGGCCCGGTGGCGGGGATATTGTCGATCGACCCGCCGACCACGTCCAGCGTCAGCCCATAGCGGTCGGCCATCACTTCCCAGAAATCGCGGCCTGCGGCGACCTCGTCTTCATAGCCCGACGCGCGCCGGATCAGCCCCAGCCGCCCGGTGACATTTTCCGCGATGCGGATAAAGGCCCGCCCCGCCCGCGTCTGGGCCGAGGTGGCATAGGTGATGTCACGCGCAATGTGGCGAGGGTGTTCCATGGCGACTGTCCCAAGCAAGACCACGGGGGGGAGGATGTTGAAAATCGAGATACGCGGAAGCGACGTCCCGGTCCAGCATTTCGCGCGCCCCTCGGCACGATTTGCCGCGTCTATTCCGCCGCCTGCGCGTGCGGGGCCGGGTCCGACAGGATCGCGGATTTCAATTCGGCCCGACGCTGCGCCGCCGCCTTGGCATTGGCCGCCTTGACCGGGCCGAAGCCGCGAATTTGCAAGGGCAGCCGCGCCAAGGCCACCAAGGGGTCGCGGGTGTGGTCGTTCAGGCGGGGCAGCAGCGCGCGCAGATCGGCCTCATACTCGGCAATCAGGTCGCGTTCCATCTTGCGTTCGGCGGTATAGCCAAAGGGATCGAAGGGCGTGCCGCGCAGCCCCTTCAGCTTGGCCAGCAGCGGAAAGGCCCGTGCCAGCGTTTCGCCAAAGCCGATCTTGCCCGGGCGTCCATCCGGCCCGGTGCGCGCCAGCAAGGGCGGGGCCAGATGATAGGTCAGTTTCAGATCGCCCTCGAACGCCTCGGCGGCCTTGGCGCGGGTCTCGCACAGCAGGCGCGCGACCTCGTATTCGTCCTTGTAGGCCAGCAGCTTGTGATACCCCAAGGCCACGGCTTCTTTCAGGTCGGGGTCGGCAATCGGATCGACCAAGGCGCGGTAGCGCGCGGCCAGACCGGCATTCTGGTAGCGGGTCAGGTGGTCGGCGCGGAAGGCGATCTTTTCTTCCAGCGATTTGGGGCGCTGGATCACATCCGCCGCGACCATGCGCGCGGCCTGATCGGGGAACAGCGCCGCCCAGCGACCGATCTCGAAGGCGCGTTGATTGGCCTCGGGCGCGGCCCCGTTCAGGGTGATCGCGCGGAAAATGGCGTCCTTGGACAGCGGGATCAGGCCGCGCTGCCAAGCCGCCCCAAAGACCATCATGTTCGAATAGATCGAATCCCCCAGCAGTTTTTGCGCCAGCACGGTCGCGTCCAGCTGGGCCAGGTTTTCCGCCCCGACGCGCGCTTGCAAAGCGTCCTGCAAGTCCTTGGCCGGAATGGTAAAGTCGGTGTTGCGGGTGAAGTCGCCGGTGATGATTTCGTGGCTGTTGACGACCGCGCCCGTGCGCCCCTGCGCCATCAGGCCCAGCGTTTTGGCTTGGGCCGACACGACCAGATCGCCGCCGATCAGCGCATCGGCTTCGCCGACCGACACGCGGATCGCGCTGATGTCTTCGGGGCGGTTGGCCACGCGGCAATGGATGTGCACCGCGCCGCCTTTCTGCGCCAAGCCCGCCATTTCGATCATCGCAGCGCCCTTGCCATCGAGATGGGCTGCCATGGTCAGCGCCGCGCCGATGGTCACCACGCCCGTGCCGCCAACACCGGTGATCACGATGTTATGGGTGCCTTGGATCGCGGGCAGGGTCGGGTCGGGCAGATCGGGCAGGTCCAGTTCGGCGGTCGCCGATTTGCGGGGCTTGGCCCCTTCGACGGTGACGAAGGACGGGCAGAACCCTTTGACGCAGGAAAAGTCCTTGTTGCAGGACGACTGGTCGATCGCCCGCTTGCGGCCCAGTTCGGTTTCCACAGGGACAATGGACACGCAGTTCGATTGCACCCCGCAATCGCCGCAGCCTTCGCAGATATCGGTGTTGATAAAGACGCGCTTGTCCGGGTCGGGGAATTGGCCGCGCTTGCGGCGGCGGCGCTTTTCGGCGGCACAGGTCTGCACATAGATCAGCGCCGACACGCCTTTGATCTGTTGGTATTTTTCCTGCACCTGCATCAGCTGGGCGCGTTCGAATTTCTCAACATCGCTGGGGAAGCCGCTGAAATCGCTGACTTCCTTTTCGTCATAGACCAGCGCGATATGGCGCACGCCCATCGCCTTGAGTTCCTGCGCGATCTGTTCGGGCGACAACCCGCCTTCGTTCTTCTGGCCGCCGGTCATGGCGACGGCGTCGTTGAACAGGATCTTGTAGGTAATGTTGGTGCCCGCCGCCAGCGCCGCACGGATCGCCTGCACCCCGGAATGGTTATAGGTGCCGTCGCCGAGGTTCTGGAATATATGATCGCGGGTCGAGAATTGGGATTCCCCGATCCAGTTCGCGCCCTCGCCGCCCATATGGGTAAAGCCCATCGTGTCGCGGTCCATCCATTGCACCATGTAATGGCACCCGATCCCGGCCGAGGCGCGCGCGCCCTGCGGCACCTTGGTCGAGCTGTTATGCGGGCAACCCGAGCAGAAATAGGGGATGCGCTGCGCCAAGGCCGGGGCATTGTCGGCCCGGCGCGCGGCCTGCACGCGGGCCAGTCCGGCGCGGATCGCATCGGTGTCGCGGCCTTCGTCGATCAGGATGCCGCCCAGCTTTTCCGCGATCCAGACCGGGTCCAGCGCGTCGCGGGTCGGGAACAATTCGCGCCCCTTGTCGTCCTTCCAGCCGAAAATGCGCCGTCCCTTGCGGTTGTCGAAGATGGCTTCCTTGGCCTGCACCTCGATCAGTTTGCGCTTTTCTTCGACGCAGATGATCAGGTCCAACCCATCGGCCCAAGCGTTGAACCCCTTCATATCCATGGGCCAGGACATGCCGACCTTGTAGGTGGTCAGGCCAAGGCGGTCGGCCTCGGCGGCGTCAATGCCCAGCATCGACAGCGCCTGTTGCAGGTCCAGCCAGCTTTTCCCGGTCGAGATCAGGCCGATTTTGGCCCCCGCCCTGCCCCAGACCCGTTTGTCGATTTTGTTCGCGTGACCAAAGGCTTCGGCGGCGAACCTCTTGTAATCGATCATGCGCGCTTCTTGGGCATGGGGCGTATCGATCAGGCGAATGTTCAAGCCGCCTTCGGGCAGCGCAATGTCCGGGGTGACCAGCGACATCCGATCCGGGCGTCCATCGACGATGGCGGTCGCCTCGACGGTTTCCTTGACCGTTTTCAGCCCGACCCAGACCCCGGCAAAGCGGCTCAGCGCATAGCCCAGCACGCCATAGTCCAGAATTTCCTGCACGCCCGCCGGGTTCAGCACCGGCATATAGGCGTCCACCATGGCCCATTCGGATTGGTGCAGCACGGTCGAGGATTCGCCGGTGTGGTCGTCGCCCATCGCCATCAGCACCCCGCCCAAGGGCGCGGTCCCGGCCATATTGGCGTGCTTCATCACATCGCCCGACCGATCCACGCCGGGCCCTTTGCCATACCAAAGGCCAAAGACCCCGTCATAGCGGTTTTCACCGCGCAGATGCGCCTGCTGGGTGCCCCACAGCGCGGTTGCGGCCAGATCTTCGTTCAGCCCTTCCTGAAAGATCACCTGCGCGGCCTGCAATTCGGCCTTGGCGCGGGCCATCTGCATGTCCACCGCCCCAAGCGGCGAGCCGCGATAGCCCGTCACATAGCCGGCGGTGTTCAACCCCGCCGCCTTGTCGCGCGCCGCCTGGATCAGCATCAGGCGCACCAGCGCCTGGGTTCCGTTCAGCAAAACCGGGGATTTCGACAGGTCGAACCGATCCGACAGACGCACATCCTGACGCGACATTCAGCAAAACCTCCCAGAACTGCCTATGAAGCGAATATAGGTCATAAGTGCTGACCTAACAAATCAATTTGAACGGGGTGTTTTCGTTGCGCTGGCGGCGCCGTTCGCGGTAACACCCGTGCCAAATAAACCTTTTGGACGTTAGATTCTGACCGATGGACTGGGACAAGCTGCGCATTTTTCACGCCGTCGCGGATGCGGGCAGCCTGACCCATGCGGGTGAGTCGCTGCACCTGAGCCAGTCCGCCGTCAGCCGCCAGATCCGGGCGCTGGAAGAATCGCTGAACACCACGCTGTTTCACCGCCATGCGCGCGGGCTGATCCTGACCGAACAGGGCGAGTTGCTGTTCGATGCCACGCGGTCGATCACCAAGCGGCTGGATGCCGCCGCCGCGCGCATCCGCGACAGCGAGGAGGAGGTGTTCGGCCAATTGCGCGTCACCACCACCTTTGGCTTCGGCACGCTGTGGCTGGCCCCGCGATTGTCGGCGCTTTATGACAAATACCCCGATCTGAACGTGGATTTGATGCTGGAAGAACGGGTGCTGGATCTGCCGATGCGCGAAGCGGATGTGGCGATCCGGATGAAAGAACCCAGTCAGGCCGATCTGATCCGGCGCAAGCTGATGACGGTGCAAATGGCGCTCTATGCCAGCCCCAGCTATCTGGAAAAGAACGGCACACCGCAGAAGATGGCCGATCTGCGCGGGCATCGGCTGGTCTGCCAGAACACCGACAGTTTTCAGGTCAGCGCGGGCGCGACGCTGATCCGGGAATTGATGTCCTATGACATCGCCCGCACCCTGACGGTGAACAACTATTACGGGGTGCTGCAATCGGTGCGGTCCGATCTGGGGATCGGGGTGTTGCCCGATTACCTGACCGAGGATTTCCCCGACCTGATCCGGGTCCTGCCCGAGGTGGGCAGTTCGGATGTGCCGGTCTTTCTTGCCTATCCCGAAGAATTGCGGCATTCCAAGCGGATCGAGGCGTTCCGCGACTTTGTCACCGAAGAGGTGATCGCCTATCGCAAGCGCCGCCGCGACGGCTGAGCGCGGCCCGACCGCATAGGCATGCACGCAGGTCATAGCGGGTATGCTGCACTGCGGCCATTTGATCCCTTGATCAAAAAACAGACAGACTTTACCTGCTTAGCTGTGAAAACGGACAGGTTCCTTTTCACACCTCCCTGTTGGACTATGGCCGAGCTTCGTCTCGGCCTTTTTTTTGGTCGTTTCGCCTTGGATTGCGGCAGCACAGGCCCTTTCCCCGGACGCCCCCCTGCCCTAAAGACACGGGCGACGAAGGGGACCCTGCACCATGACCGAACCTGCCATCACGCCTGACCTGATCGCCGCGCACGGGCTGAAACCCGACGAATACGACCGCATTCTGGACATCATCGGGCGCGAACCGACCTTCACCGAATTGGGCATCTTCTCGGCCATGTGGAACGAGCATTGTTCCTACAAGTCCTCGAAGAA
>CAZIKH010000048.1:0-12810 GCA_964539755.1 uncultured Dinoroseobacter sp.
GACCAGACCGAACGGCTGGTCTTCAACAAGCTGATCACGGGCGGCTTCCGCGTCGGTGTCAGCCAGAAGCTGATGACGCGCGCGCTGGCCCAAGCCACCGGGGTGCCCGAGGCCGAATTGGCGCATCGCCTGATGGGCGACTGGTCGCCCGACACGGTCAGTTTCCAAAGCCTTGTGCTGACCCATGATCCGGCGGCGGACCTGTCGAAACCCTATCCGTTCTACCTTGCCTATGCGCTGGAAGACCCGCCCCAGGCGTTAGGCGATCCCGCCGATTGGCAGGCCGACTGGAAATGGGACGGCATCCGGGGGCAGGTCATCCTGCGCGGCGGGCAGCATTTCGTCTGGTCGCGCGGCGAAGAGTTGATGACCGACCGCTTCCCCGAACTGGCCGCGCTGAAGGATTTCCTGCCCGATGGCACCGTGCTCGATGGCGAGCTTCTGGCCTGGGACCTTCCCGCCAACGCCCCCCTGCCCTTCAACGACCTGCAAAAGCGGATCGGGCGCAAGACCGTCCCGAAGAAACTGCTGGCCGAGGCCCCGGTGATCCTGATGGCCTATGACCTGCTGGAACTGGGCGGACAGGACCTGCGCGCGCAGCCTTTGTCCGACCGCCACACCGCCCTGCGGGATCTGACCCGGTCCCAACCCGACGACCTGCCCCTGCGGCTATCCCCGCCCCTTGCCTTCGATACTTGGGACACGTTGGCCGCAACGCGCGCCACCGCCCGCAAGGCCCGCGCCGAAGGGCTGATGCTGAAGCGGCGCGCCTCGCCCTATCTGGCCGGGCGCAAGAAGGGCGATTGGTGGAAATGGAAGCTTGATCCGCTGTCCTTCGACGCGGTGATGATCTATGCGCAAGCGGGCCACGGGCGGCGGGCGACGCTGTTTACGGACTATACCTTTGCGGTTTGGCATGACGGCGAATTGGTGCCCGTGACCAAGGCCTATTCCGGCCTGACCGACGCCGAATTCCGCGAAATCACCGCCTGGGTGAAAAAGAACACGCTGCAACGCTTCGGCCCGGTGCGGTCGGTGCCGGGCGAATTGGTGTTCGAGATCGCCTTCGAAGGCATCGCCGAAAGCCCGCGCCACAAATCCGGCATCGCGCTGCGCTTTCCCCGGATGGTCCGCTGGCGGCGCGACAAGCCCGCGGTCGAGGCCGACAGCTTGGACAATTTGCGCCGCCTGCTGACCCCCCCGGCGCCCTAGCCGTGGCGCACCAGAAAGGCCAGCACGTCCGACCGATACAGCATCCCGACCACCGATGGGCCGTCCAGCACGGGCAGAACCCGGTGGGGATGGGCCAGAAACATCTCGGCGGCGCGGATCACATCTGCGTCTTGCGCGATGCTGCACACCTCGGCGGTCATATGGTCGGCGACCGTCCCGGTCCATTCCCGGTGGTAGCTGGCATGCAGCACCGGGCGAAAACAGTCCTTTTGCGACAGCACCCCCGCCAAATGCCCGGCGTCATCGACCACCGCCGCAGCCGCCGCCTTGGTGTCCACCAGCAACGCCGCCGCGCGCCGAATGGGCATGTCGGGATGCAAAAGCGGCGTATCCCGGCGCAGGATTTCGGACACGCGATAGGCTGTCATGGCGCGCCCGCCCCGGCGGATTTGCGGCGCAAGGGACAATCCGCACAGCGGGCGGCGCGCGGCAGGCCGTCGGCAGCCCCGCAGCTGGTCTTCGCGGGCGCACGTCCCATCAGAAGGCCGGCCCCGATCCCTGCCGCCGCCAGCCCGAAGACCCCTATGGACATCAGCACTTCCAGCATCGCCCCCACCCCATCACAACGCAAAATCCCTGATTGAGTCGGTTCGGATCTGGCGCAAATCCGCCCCGTCTTGCACCAGAAAGACCGCCGCCAGCCCTTGCGTGGCGGCCAGCGCCGGTCCCGCCTCGGGTCCAGCGGCGCACAGCGCCGTGGCCCAGCCATCGGCGGTCATCGCATCGGGGGCCAGAACAGTGACCGACCGCAGCGCGCTTGCCATCGGTTCTTGGCGGCGCGGGTCGATGATATGGCTGTAAAGCCGCCCGTTCAGACGATAGCTTTGCTGCCAAACGCCCGAGGTCGCCACCGCCGCCCCCGGCGGCAGACGCAGCGCCATGGGGCTTGGGGCCCCCTCCACCGCCACGCGCCAATCGCGCCCGCTGGGATGCTGGCCCAGCGCCCGAAACTCGCCCCCCAGTTCGAACAGCAGATCGGACACCCCTGCAGCGGCCAGCGCAGCCACCGCCCGGTCCAGCGCCCAGCCCTTGGCGATACCGCACAGATCAAGGGTCAGGTCCGCACGCACCTTGCGAACCGCATCGCCCTGCACCGACAAACCACGCCAATCGGGGCGCCCGCCGCCCAAGATCGGCCCGAACCCCCATTGCGCGACCAGCGGGCCGACGCTGGGGTCGAACGCCCCATGGCTGCGGCGCGCGATTGACAGCGCCTTGGTCGTGACATGGGCCAGATGGGCCTGCGACACCGCCCCCGCCCCGGCCCGATTGAACCCCGACACCACGCTGTCTGCGCGCCACGGCGAAAACACCGCGTCGATCTCGTCGAAAATCCGCACAACGTCCGGCAGCGCCTCGGTCAGCGCTTGGCCTGCGGGGGACACCGCGCGCCACGTGGTGCCAAAGGCGCGGCCAGACTGCACCTGCCCCGCCCCGGCCAACGCGCTTTGCGGGACCAGAACGCTGCCAGCCAAGAGGCCAAGCGCATGGCGACGGGTCAGGGACGGGGGGGACTTGAACATCGGTCAGGCTCCGAAATCGTCATAGAAGATAGAGGCGGGCTCGACACCCAGCCGATCCAGCGTGGCCAGCACCGCCGAGATCATCACCGGCGGGCCGCAAAGATAGTATTCGCATTCCTCGGGGGCCTCGTGGCCGGACAGGGCGGCAAACAGCGCTTCGTGAATAAAGCCGGTCGTGCCGGTCCAACGGTCGCCGGGTGCGGGGTCGGACAGCGCCGGGGTCCATCGGAAGGTGGGATGGGCCTTGGCGAGCGCCTCGAATTCCTCGGCATAAAACAGGTCAGCACGGCTGCGCGCCCCGTAGAAATACTGCACCTTGCGGGTCGTGCCGCGCCCCAGTTCCTGATGGATCATGGCGCGCAAGGGGGCCATGCCGACCCCGCCGCCGACAAACACCATTTCGCGCCCGGTCGGCTGGACGTGAAACTCGCCGAAGGGGCCCGACAGGGTGATCGGATCGCCCGGCTGCACCCCGAACAACCAAGACGACACCACGCCCGGCGGGATCGTGTCTTCCTGCCCGGCGGGGGGCACGGCCAGCCGGATATTGAAGACCGCGCGCCCGGCATCTTCGGGCCGATTGGCCAGCGAATAGGCGCGCGTGACCGCGCTGTCCGATCCGGCCTTCAGGCCCCGCCAGCCTGACTGGTGCCACGCCGCCGCAAAGGCCTCGGGGATCGGCAGACCGCCAAGGTCCAACCGATACGGCGGGGCGGTGACTTGCATGAAATCCCCCGCCCGGAACGGCGCCTGATGGTCTTGGGGCAGATCGACGATGATCTCGCGGATCAAGGGGGCCAGCATCCGGGCCGAGGCGACCGTGCAGGTCACACCGCCGCCCGCCGACAGGATGTCGTCCGGCACCGCCACGGTGCAATCGCCGCGCAACCGCGCCTGACAGGCCAGACGCACATGCGCGCGCCGTTCTGCGGGCGACAGGACCCCGCGTTCGGTGGCTTGGGCCGTGCCCGCCCCATCGCCATGGACCGTCACGCGGCACAGCCCACAGGTGCCCGACCCGCCACAGGCCGCCGGGATCAGCACGCCGCCCTTGTGCAAGACGCCCAGCAGCGTGTCGCCCCGCTGCGCGTCCAGATGCACGGACCCGTTCACCGCCACATCCAGCGCCACGCTGGGCACCAAGACCCGGCGCAGGGCGATCAAGCCCAGCGCCAGCCCCACGACCAGCGCGACAATGGTCAGGCTTCCCAGCAGCACCTCGGTCATAGCGCCGCCGCCATCTGCGAAAAGGCCGCAAAGCCCAGCGACATCAGCCCCGCCAACACAAAGGCGATCCCAAGCCCGCGCAGCCCATTTGGCAAATCGGCATAGGCCAGCCGCGCCCGGATCGCCCCCAGCAGAACCACCGCAAGGCCGAAGCCCACCCCGCTGCCCACCCCGAAGACAGCGGATTCCACAAGGCTATAGCTGCGCTCGACCATGAACAGGCTGCCGGCAAGGATCGCGCATTGCACCGTCAGCAAGGGCAGGAACACCCCAAAGGCGGCATGGATCGGCGGAAAGAAGCGGTCCAGCACCATTTCCAGCAACTGCACCGCCGCCGCGATCACGCCAATAAAGGCGATCAGCGCCAGATAGGACAGGTCCAGTTCCGGCAAGCCCGCCCAAGCCCACGCCCCCGGCGCCAACAGCGCGGAATAGATCATCTGGTTCAAGGGAACGGTCACCCCCAGCACGGCGGTCATCGCCACGCCCAACCCCAAGGCCGCATCGGGCCGCTTGGACAGCGCCAAGAACGTACACAGCCCCAAGAACAGGATCAGCGGCATGTTGTCGACGAAGGCCGCCGTCAGGAACAAGGTCCAAAGGTCGGTCATTCCGCCGCCTCCACCCGGCCCGGGGGCACATGGTCCGGGCGCTCGGCCTGTTCGGGCAACCAGCTGCGGATCGCCCAAACCAGCAGCCCAAGGATGAAGAACGCCGACGGGGCCAGCAGCATCAGGCTGAGGGGGGTGAACCACCCGCCCGCCTCGGCCAGTGGCAGAACCCCGATCCCGAACAGCTCGCCCTTGCCGAACAGTTCCCGCAAGGCCCCCACCAGCAGCAGAACCAGCGAATAGCCCAGCCCGTTGCCGAAGGCATCCACCATGGCGGGTCCGGGCGGGTGATGGCGGGCATAGGCCTCGGTCCGGCCCAGGACGAGGCAATTGGTCGTGATCAAGCCGACATAGACCGACAGCGCGCGGCTGATTTCGGCGAAATAGGCCTGCAAGACTTGGTCGATCACGATCACCAGCGACGCCACGATGACGATCTGTACGATCAGGCGGATGCTGTCGGGGATATGGCGGCGAATGGCGCTGATGATCCCCGCCGCCAAGGTCAGCACGACGGTCAGCGACACCGCCATGGTCAGCGCCGTGGCCAGCGTCGTGGTCACCGCCAAGGCCGAACAGATGCCAAGGATCTGCAAGGTCACCGGGTTCTGCCGAACCAAGGGCGTGGTCAGCACGCGCCAGATATCAGGGGGGGACGCCATGGCTAGAACGCCCCGCGCCGGATCGCGTCCAGAAACGGGCCATATCCATCTGGCCCCAGCCAGAACCGGACCATGTTGGTCACGCCGCGCCCGGTGCGGGTGGCCCCGGTGATCCCGTCCACCTCATGCACGCCCGAGGCAGGACCGCGCGCCACCCGAAACCGCATCTCGCCCGCCTCATCGCGCACCAAGGTGCCGGGAAAACTGGCTTGCCATGCGGCTTCTTCGATCCGCCCGCCAAGGCCCGGCGTTTCGCCATGGCGCGTCACCGCCAAGCCCGCGATGGTGTTGGTGTCGCCCCGCAAGGCGAGGATGGCGTCGATCCGCCCGCCATAGCCCTGCCCCGACAGCGGCAACAGGACCAAGGACACCCGGTCCCCTTCGCGCAGCAGGAACACCTGCACGAAATCGGGCCGCTGCCCCAGACCGGCAAGGTCCGCCGTGGCCTCCAACGCGGTCCAGTTCCCGGCATCCGCCAGCGCGGTCTGCAAGGTCGCGGGCGTCACCTCGGCTGCGGCGCGTCCCCGGTTCAGGTCGATCACGACCGTCGACAACGCCCCGCCCGATTGCGCCAGCAGATCGGCCATGCCGGGAATGCCGCGCACCAGCGTTTCGATCCGCGCCTGTTCTTCCGCCGCACGATTGGCGGCCTGAATCGGGCGCAGCATCACGGTCGCCCCGCTGACCAAGGCCGCACAAACCGCCGACACGACGAAGGCCACCAGCAGCGTCTTTGTGCGGCTGTCATTGGGCAGGGCCAAAAGGCGGCGCCAAGGGTTCTGTTCACGTTCGGCCATGACGCCTCCTGCGGCGGGACACCCAGATCGACAGGGCGATATCATCAAGTAGGGGGGCCGCCAGCGACGCCAGAAGCGCGCTTGCGACGGTGATCTGCACCGGGGCCGCCCCGGCCCAGCCGGCGGCGAAGAAAACGACCAACCCGGCATAAAGCGCGCCGTTCAGCACCCGGCCCAGCCCGGTCGCCGCACTGGTCACCGGGTCCGCCACCAGCAGGACCAAACCGATCCCAGCCGCGAACAGAACCGGTTCGGGCAAGGCACCCAGCATCAAGGCCCCGGCCCCGACGACCACCGCCGATGCCAAGACCCCCAAGGGCAGAATGCCCAGCGCCGCCCCAAGCCCCGCCGCCGGGATCGCGGCCCAAGCCAAGGGGGCATCGAAGGTCGGCCAAGGGGCGGCGGGAAACCCAAATCCCAGAAAGGCCAGCGCCACGGTCGCGGGGTTCACGACATTGCGACCCCAGCCGCCAAAGACCAATTCCCCCATCACCACGCCAAAGCTCAGGCCGAGGGCCAGACGGAACACGCCCAGCTCCTCGGGGGCCAGTATGGCCACCGCCAGCGCGGTGATCAGCGCCGCCAGCGACGGGGGCTGCGCCCGCACCAGCATGAACAGCAGGTGCCACAGCCCGATGATCAGCGCCGCCAGCAGCAAGCGCACCACCCCGTCGGCCCCGGTCAGACCCAGCCAGACCAGCGCCAGGGGCATCAGCGCCACAAGGGTCAGCGCCGCGACCGTCTCGCGTGTCCACAGGCCCCGGTTCATGCGGCATACTCCGTCTCGATCCGGGTCAGCAGGTCCCGCAATTGCCGCTGCACATCCCCGCCCGCGCCCAGCACGTAATCGGCAAGGGCCACATCTTCTTCCAGCAAGGACAACACCCCCAGCCGCATCGCCGCGTCTTCGTCGCCCGCCCCCATGGCGCGCAACAAGGGCACCGCTGGCAGGGCGGCCCCGAAGGCCTGCGTCAGCGCCGCCGTCGGGATGATCGGTCGCCGCTGCGCGCTGTCGGTCAAGGCCGCGATCAGCCAATGCCGCGCAGGGCGTGGGGCGGCAGGCGGGATCGCGCACACCGTCCGGTCGCGCGGGTCCAGCCACCGCGCCAAACGCCCGTTCAGCGGCCCGCCCGACAGCAAACGGTGCGGGCCGGGCAGGACCGCGCCTTGCACCAATTGGCGCAGATCGGCCCCCGCCGTCGTGCGCAGCATCCGCGCCGTGTTCAGCGCCGCCCCCGCCATGCGCACCTGCCGGGTCATCGGCAACACGCCCGTTGTCAGCAGATCCCCGATATGGGCGACGTCTTCGGCATGGATGTCCCAGACCGGGGTCTCCAACCCGGGCGGGAAGGCGTCATGCAGGCGGATCCCCGCGCTGCCCTGCGGGTGGCGTGGGCCCGTGGGCAGCCAAGTGATCCGCGCCGCGCTGTGCGGAAAGTCGGGCATGGGGCGCGTGTCGGGCCATGTCACGAAGATCGGCCCATCGGTCAGGCGCGCCAGCGCCGCCAGCCCGCGCCCGAAGGCCTCCAACCGCCCTTCCAGCGCCAATTCCGGGTCGGGGGCCAAGGGGCGCGTATCCGCCGCCTGCACAAGGATCGCCGATGGCACCTCGTCGGCCTTGGGCATCCCGCCGAACGGGCGGCGCCCGATCCATGGCCAAACGCCCGCGCCTTGCAGCAATCGGCGCAGGCCCGCATCCGTCTCGGCCCCGCTCAGATCCTGCGGGACCGGGTCCGGCGCCGCCGTGTCGTCGCCGTCCCGAAACAGCACGATCTCGTTCAGGATGCGGCCCGGCGACAGGTCGATCCGGGCGATCTGCCCCGTGATCGGGGCCACAAGGCAAACGGTCGGCGCGTGGCGCAGACAGGCAACCGCGGTTCCGGCGCGCACCTGCTCGCCTTCCGCCACCAAGGGCACGATATGCAGCTTTTGGCCCGGCGGCGGCAACACGGCGGCTTCGTCGGTCACGACATCCCACAGCCCCGGCGCAAGCGGGGGCGAGGGGAATTCCGGGGTCAGACCCGCGCCTGATCTCAGAATTATCATGCCGTCTTTGATCCCTTCGGTCAGCCTGTGGCGGCGGTTCCGCCCCCCGCGTCTTGCGCGCAACCGGGGGGAACCAAGCCCGACGCTAACAAGCCGAATCGCCCCAAAGATATGAGCCAGATCAAGGTTTGACGGTCCTTGGGCCCGTATGATTCGCGTATAAAGCGAGTTCCCCCGACCCGTTCCCGAAAGGAGACTGATCGTGAAATCCCCCCTTCGCCGCGCTGCCAAGCCATTGATTTTCGGGGCATCCCTTGCCCTTGTGACCGCTGGGGTCAGCGCCCTTGCCCAGAACACAGACAGCGCCGAGGCCTCCGAAGACGCCGCAATCCCCTTTGCCTTGCCGCAATCCGGTCCCTTCAACGCCGCCGAGATCGACATCGAGAACAATCAGGCGATTTCCGACTGGTTCCGGTCGGCCCATGCCAATGCCGCCGCCGAAGCCTTCAGCCATTGGGATGATGACGGCGAAATCCGCGCCGCCTGCGCCACCTGCCATTCGGGCGAAGGGTTCCGCGATTTCCACGGGCTGGACGGCACGCCCGCCGGGGTCGTGGATGGCCCGATCAACACCGGGGGCGTCGTCGATTGCGGCACCTGCCACAATGCCGGACTGGCCCAAGTGACCGAAGTCACGCTGCCCAGCGGCGTGGTCCATCCCGTGACCGGGGTGGAAGCCTCCTGTCTGACCTGCCACCAGGGCCGCGCCGCCGGATCGACCGTGGTGGCCGCAACCAACGGTCTGGCGCTGGACACCCCCAATGCCGAGCTTCGCTTCATCAACCCCCACTATGCCACCGCCGCCGCGACATGGCTGGGCGGCTATGGCGGCGCGGGCTATCACTATGACGGCAAGGCCTATTCCGGGCGCTTCTTCCACGCGCGCCCCGTGGCCAGCTGCAATTCCTGCCACGAACCCCACACGCTGGAGGTGGCATTCGAACCCTGCCTGACCTGTCACGAGGCCAACACGCCCGAAGACATCCGCATCTCGCGCCAAAGCTACGATGGCAGCGGCAATACCAGCGTCGGCATCCGGTCGGACATCGCCGCCAATTCCGCCACGCTGCTGCAAATGATCCGCGACTATACCGACGAGGTCGTCGGCGTGCCGGTGATCTATGACGGCACGCGCTATCCCTATTTCTTTGCGGATCGGAATGGCGATGGCGAAATCGACATGAACGCCGAAGGGCGGCCTGTCGCCTATACCGACTGGACGCCGCGCAGCTTGCGCACCGCGTTCAACTGGAAACTGGTGACCGCCGATCCCGGCAACTATGCCCATAACCCGGCCTATGCGTTGGAACTGCTCTACGATTCCATCGAAGACCTCGGTCAGCCCTTGGGCGTCGATATCGAAACGCTGGACCTGCTGCGCTAGGCGACGGGTTTGGACGAAGCCATTCTTCTGATCGCGCTGGGGGGGTTCTTCCTTGGCGGGCTGGCGGCCGAATATATCGGCCGCCTGACCCGTTTGCCGCGCGTGACGATCCTGTTGCTGTTGGGCATTCTGGCCGGTCAATCCGGCTTGGGGCTGGTCCCGTCCGAAGCCCGCGCATGGTTCGAACCGATCACGGTCGTGTCGCTGACCATGGTCGCCTTTCTGATGGGCGGCGATCTGACCCGCGAAGGCCTGGCCCAGCACGGGCGGGCGATCTTTGCGATCTCGCTCAGCATCGTGTTCGGCACCACGGTCATTGTCTGGGGCGGCTTGGTCGCCTTGGGCATGCCCTCAGGCCCGGCGCTGTTGCTGGGGGCCATTGCGACCGCCACCGCGCCCCCGGCCATCGCCGACCTGATCCGCCAGATGGGCATCCACACGGGCTTCAGCCAGACGCTGACCGGCATCGTTGCGATCGACGATGTCTGGGGCATCATCGCGTTCAGCCTATGTCTGGCGCTGGTCGCACCGTCTGGCCATGACGGCGGGGCGGCGGCCATGGCGCTGCATGATATCGGCGGGGCGCTGTTGCTGGGGGTCTTGGTGGGCGGTCCTTCGGCCTATCTGACCGGGCGTCTGAAAGCCGGACAGCCCCAAATGATCGAAGCCTTGGGCATCGTCTTTCTGACCGCCGGACTGGCGCTCTGGCTGGAAGTGTCCTTCCTGATCGCCGGCATGACCGCCGGGGCGGTCATCGGCAACCTCGCCCGCCATCACGAATACGCCTTCAACGAGATCGAGCGCGTCGAACTGCCCTTCCTGCTGCTGTTCTTCCTTCTGGCCGGGGCCACCTTGGAATTGTCCGCCCTTGTGTCCGTCGTCGGCTGGGCTGCCGCTTTCATCGCCTTGCGGGTCCTCGCCCGCGTGGTCAGCGGGTGGCTGGGGGCTTGGCTGGGCGGTGTGCCGCCGCGCGAACGCCCGCTTTATGGACCCGCGCTTTTGCCACAAGCCGGGGTTGCGGTGGGCATGGCCCTCGTCGCCGCCGAGCTTTTGCCGAACTGGGAAGGCTTGATCGTGCCGGTCATCATCGCCTCCAGCGTCGTGTTCGACGTGTTCGGCCCGCTGTTGACCGCCCATGCCTTGCGCCGCACCGCGCAGGCCGAGACGGGTCCATCCTGACCCGTCTGCGCCCAGCGGCGATCACATCTCGGCTTCCGCCGCCGCCACGATGCGTTTGACGTCCAGAAAACTGTCCGGCGTGACCGAGATCGTGTCGATCCCCGCCTCGACCAGAACCTTGGCAAAGTCGGGATAGTTCGACGGGGCCTGCCCGCACAGACCGACCTTGCAGCCCTGCGCATGGGCCCGTTCGATGATCGACCGGATCATCCAGACCACCGCCGGATGGCGTTCGTCGAACAGGTCCGCCAGCTTGTCGCTGTCCCGGTCAATGCCCAAGGTCAATTGCGTCAGGTCGTTCGATCCGATGGAAAACCCATCGAAGCGCTTCGCGAATTCCTCGGCCAGAATGACATTCGACGGCACTTCGCACATCACATAGACCTGCAAACCATCCGCGCCGCGCGTCAGACCATTGGCCTGCATGACCGCCAGCACCTTGTCGGCTTCCTCGGGCGTGCGACAGAACGGGATCATCACAACCACGTTGTCGAACCCCATCTCGCCGCGCAGCTTGGCCACGGCCTGACATTCCAGCGCGAACCCGTCGCTATAGGCCGGATCGTAATAGCGCGACGCGCCGCGCCAGCCGATCATCGGGTTTTCCTCGTGCGGCTCGAACGCCCGCCCGCCCAGCAGATCGGCATATTCGTTGGTCTTGAAGTCCGACATGCGCAGGATCATCGGGTTGGGATAGGCCACCGCCGCAATCCGGCTAAGGCCAATCGCCAACTGATCCACGAAATACTGCGGCTTGTCGGCGTAACCCGCGGTCAGCGCCGCGATCTCGGCCTTGGCCGCTGCGTCCTGCAACGCATCGAAATGCAGCAAGGCTTCGGGATGCACCTTGATCGTGTTCGAAATCACGAATTCCATCCGCGCCAGCCCGACGCCCGCAGCGGGCAGCTTCCACCAGCGCGCGGCGGTTTGCGGGTTGGCAAGGTTCAGCATGACCCCGGTTTTCGTGTCTGGCACATGGTCCAGATCAAGGTCTTCGACCGTGTAGTCTGCGGTGCCCGCATAGACAAAGCCGGTATCGCCTTCGGCGCAGCTGACGGTGATTTCCTGTTCATCATGCAGCAGGTGCGTGGCATCCCCGCAGCCCACGATGGCTGGCACCCCCAATTCGCGCGACACGATCGCGGCATGCGACGTGCGCCCGCCATGGTCGGTCACGATGGCCGAGGCGCGTTTCATGATCGGCACCCAGTCGGGGTCGGTCGTGCCCGTGACCAGCACCGCGCCATCGACGAACTGGTCGATGTCCTTCACATCCTCGATCAGGCAGACAGGCCCCGTCGTAATGGCGGACCCGACGGAAATGCCCGTGACCAAGGTCTTGCCATGCGCGCCGATGCTGTAGGATTTCAGGTTGCCCGCATCCATTCGGCTTTGCACCGTTTCGGGGCGCGCCTGCACGATATAGAGCTTGCCCGTGATCCCGTCCCGCGCCCATTCCATATCCATCGGCAGGCCGTAATGCGCCTCGATCGTGGCGGCCATGCGCGCCAGCGCGATCACCTCGTCATCCGACAGAACAAAGCTTTGGCGTTCCGCGCGCGAGGTCGGGACATTCTTGACCGTCTCGCCCGGCGCGCTGGAATAGATCATCTTCTTTTCCTTGGCCCCCAGCATCTTGGCCACGATGGGCCGCAGGTCCGGGTTTGACAGGAAGGGTTTGTAAACCTGAAACTCGTCCGGGGTGACCGCCCCTTGCACGACGTTTTCGCCCAAGCCCCATGCGGCATTGATCAGGACCACCTTGTCAAAGCCCGATTCCGTATCGATGGAAAACATCACACCGGACCCGCCGATATCGGACCGCACCATCTGCTGCACCCCGACCGACAGGGCGACCTGCGTGTGATCGAAGCCCTGCACGCTGCGATAGCTGATCGCCCGGTCGGTAAAGAGCGAGGCATAGCAATTCCGGCACGCCTCCAGCAGCGCCTGCGCGCCCACGACGTTCAGATAGGTTTCCTGTTGGCCCGCAAAGCTGGCATCGGGCAGGTCCTCGGCGGTGGCCGAAGACCGCACCGCGACCGACAGATCGTCGATGCCCGCTTCTTCGGACAGGGCGCGATAGGCGGCGATGATGGCGTCCTTGGTATCGTCCGGCCAAACGCCCGCGCGGATCGCGGCGCGCAC
>CAZIKH010000049.1:0-12752 GCA_964539755.1 uncultured Dinoroseobacter sp.
CGTGAAGGCGTGGGAAGGGCTGCGCGTCATGTCCAAGGACGCCTGCCGCCCGTTCTCGGCCAACCGCAACGGGATGGTGCAGGGCGAAGGGGCCGGGATTTTTGTGTTCGAGGAATACGAGCACGCCAAAGCCCGTGGGGCCGAGATTCTGGCCGAAGTGATCGGGTTTTCTATGACCTCGGACGCGTCCGACATCGTGATGCCGTCGAAACAGGGTGCTGCGCGGGCCATTTCCGGCGCGATGCGCGATGCCAAGGTCAACCCCGAACAGGTCGACTACATCAACGCCCATGGCACCGGCACGGCGGCGAATGACAAGACCGAATGCGCCGCCGTCGCCGATGCGCTGGGGCATCATGCCGACGATGTGATGATTTCGTCCACCAAATCCATGCATGGCCACCTGATCGGCGGCACCGGTGCTGTGGAACTGCTGGCTTGCATCATGGCCCTGCGCGAAGGCGTGATCGCCCCCACGATCGGCTATGAAGAACCCGACCCCGAATGCGCGCTGGACGTCGTGCCCAATGAAGCGCGCGAAGCGAAGGTTGACGTTGTTCTCAGCAATGCGTTCGCCTTTGGCGGGCTCAACGCCGTGTTGGCCTTGCGCCGCGCCTAAAGGCTTTCGCGGACCAGCTTACTGCTGGTCCATCCGCTCTTTCATATGGTCGAAGGCGGCGGTGAAGCCACGCAAGGACGCGGTCACGATCACATCCACCTGCTGATTGGCGAAAGGCACCATGCGCAGGCTGGCGACCGCGCCGTTCTGCATGTCTTCCAGCATCTCGGGCGGGAAGCCCATGCGCGCGTAGCACCCGACGCGGTCACAGAAATCGAACCCATAGGCCAAGGGCGGGTTGTCGTCGATGAACAGCTGCACCCCTTGGGACAAGGCGGTTTCCAGCGGCGTGATCACCCGCGCGCCCGCCACGGCCTGTTGGCCTTCGGGCAGGGGGAAGACGGTCATTTCCGCAACCTCGTTCCCGTCCGTGTCCAGCAGCAATTGGTACATCTGGCAGGGCTCGATCTGGCCTTCTTCGACCTTGATGCAGCGAATCTGCCAGTCGTCGAACACCTCGGCGATATAGGGCTGGCCGACTTGCAATTCGACGGGCTGGCCCAAGGGCAGCTCGTCCGTTTGGGCAAATCCGGCCTGCGCGGCCAAGGTCAGGCTGGTGGCGGTAAATGCGGCGATGGTGAAGGCCCGAGTGGCGGTCATGTGCCGGTCTCCCTGATACGACTCTTTGGCCCGTGGTTAGCATGGTGTTGGTCGGGATGTTAGGCCGTTTGACGGGTTTCGCGGCGGACTTGGCAAGGCCCTGCCGTGCGGGGCACTGTGCCGCATCCCGGCAAACAAAAAGGGGCCCGCAAGCGAACCCCTTTTCGATATTTTTTCTCCCTGTCGGACTGGCCGACTTCGTTATGGGCTGCACGCTACGGCCAAGCTTGGGTTCCGTCAACAGGGAAAATCCTCAAAAAACCTCAAGAAAACGCCAAAAAAGACCGCGCCCGAAGGCGCGGCCAGGCGACAGGGAGGAAAAGGCAGCGCGAGACAAGCAAAGTCGCGGATGCCTGACACCGACACTGGCACAGACAGGTTAACAATGTATTGTCTGCGCAAGGATCTCTGGGGTTTCGAAGGGGGCAGGCATGCATCAGGCGGATCGGATTTTCGTGGGCGGGGGCGGGACCGACTATGGCGACCCCCAGCATGTCCGCTTGGACTATGCCAACCGGCACGGTCTGATTGCAGGTGCCACCGGCACCGGGAAAACCGTCACCCTGCAAATCCTTGCCGAAGGCTTTTCCGAAATGGGCGTCCCGGTCTTTCTGTCCGACATCAAGGGCGATCTGTCGGGCCTGTCCCGCGCGGGCGATGCGGGCCACAAGCTGCACCAGCCCTTCATGGATCGCGCAACCCGGATCGGCATTGCCGACACCTATGCCTACAAGGCCTTTCCGGTGACCTTCTGGGACATGTTCGGCACCGACGGGCACCCTGTGCGCACCACGGTGGCCGAAATGGGACCGCTTCTGCTGAGCCGCCTGCTGGAATTGACCGAAGCGCAAGAAGGGGTGCTGAACATCGCCTTCCGGGTGGCCGATGAACAGGGGCTGGTTCTGTGTGATCTCAAGGACTTGCAGTCACTTCTTGTCTGGGTGGGTGAAGCCCGCGCGGACCTTGCGCTGCGCTATGGCAATATCTCGGTCGCCTCCATTGGCGCCATCCAGCGACGGCTTTTGGTGCTGGAAAATCAAGGCGGTGCCGCCTTTTTCGGAGAACCTGCATTAGACTTGGCCGACCTGATGCATGTCGCGGCTGACGGTCGGGGCCAAATCAACATCCTGTCGGCCGACAAATTGATGGCCAGTCCAAGGCTTTATGCGACCTTCCTGCTGTGGTTGCTGAGCGAGCTGTTCGAAACCCTTCCCGAGGTGGGCGATCCCGACAAACCCAAACTGGTTTTCTTCTTCGACGAAGCCCATCTTCTGTTTGATGACGCGCCCAAGGCCTTGATCGACAAGGTCGAACAAGTGGCCCGATTGATCCGGTCCAAGGGTGTCGGCGTCTATTTCTGCACGCAGAACCCCGATGATGTCCCCGAAGATATTCTGGGCCAATTGGGCAACCGGGTGCAGCACGCGCTGCGCGCCTATACCGCGCGGGACCGCAAGGCCCTGCAACTGGCCGCACAAACCTATCGCGACAACCCCGCGCTGGATATCGAAGAGGCCATCCGCGAGGTTGGCGTGGGCGAAGCGGTCACCAGTTTTCTGGAACGCAAGGGCGTCCCCGGCATGGCGCAGCGCACCTTGATCCGCCCGCCTTGTTCGCAACTGGGTCCGGTCAGCCCGATGCAGCGCGCCGAAACCCTGGCCGCGTCCCCCGTGCGGGGCAAATACGACACGCGGCTGGACCGCGAATCCGCTTATGAGGTGCTGCGCAAGCGCGCCGAAGAAGCCGCCGCCGAAGCCGCCGCAGCCGAGGCCGCCGAAGAAGAAGCCGAAGCCGCCGAACGTGAATACCGTGCGGCGCGCCGCTATTCCGGCACGCGCGTTACGCGGTCCACCTCGCGGCGTTCCGACCGCGAACAAAGCTTTGGCGAAGCGATGACCCAAATGGTCGTGAAGGAACTGACCGGCACGACCGGGCGGCGCATGGTGCGCGGCATCCTTGGGGGCTTGTTCAAAGGGCGCTAACCCAGTTCGCGCACCTTCAGGCGCACAAGGCGGTTGTCCTTGCGCGTGACCACTTCGAAGCGGAAGCCATGGAAGCTGAAGACCTGCCCTTGGGTCGGGATGGTCTGGGCTTCGTGAATGACCAAGCCCGCAACGGTGTTGGCTTCGTCATCGGGCAGGTTCCAATCGGTGGCGCGGTTCAGGTCGCGGATGGTCATGGCCCCGTCGATCAGGAAGCTGCCATCCTCGGTCGGGCGCACGGGATGATCGGCGGATGGGTCGAATTCATCCGTGATCTCGCCCACGATTTCTTCCAAGATGTCTTCCAGCGTGATCAGCCCCTGCAAGGCGCCGTATTCATCGACCACCAGCGCAAAATGCGTGTGCCGCTTCAGGAACTGGCGCATCTGGTCGTCCAGCGTCGTGGTTTCCGGCACGAAATAAGGGGTCATCGCCACATCCGTGACCTTGAACACCGACAGCGCCGCCGCGCTGGCATCCGGCCCGCGCATCAGCTTGTCCATGGCACGCAGCAGGTTCTTGGCATGGATCACACCCACGATGTTTTCGCGGTCTTCGCGAAAAATCGGCAAGCGGGTATGCGGGCTGGCCAAGCATTGGTCCAATATCTTCTCCGGCGGGTCATCCGCATCGATCATCTCGATCTTCGAGCGGTGCAGCATGATCTCTTCGACGGTTCGGTCGCCCAAATCCAGCGCGCCCAGCAACCGATCCCGGTCTTCTTTTTCGACAACACCTTCGGAATGACCGAAGCTGAGCGCGCCCATAATCTCTTCGCGCACCGACAGCATGTTCGCGCCCGCGTCGATCTTGACGCCAAAGGGGCGCAGCACCCCGCGCACGATCACCCGGACCGCCGCCACCGCGGGCGACAGAACCGTGATCACAAGCCCGATCACCGGGGCGGCGCGCGCGGCGGTCTTTTCGGGATCATTGATGGCATAGGTCTTGGGCAAGACTTCGGCGAACACCAAGACCATCGCGGTCATCACCAGCGTGGCCAGTGCCACACCGCTTTCGCCAAAAGCGCGCGTAAACAAGGCCGTAGCAAGCGAAGTTGCCAGAATATTTGCCAGGTTGTTGCCCAGAAGAATGCCGCCGATCAGGCGTTCATTGTCTTCCTTCAGCGTCAGCGCCCGTTTTGCGCCCGCGCTTTTTTCGCGGTCCTGCATGGATTGCAGCTTGCCGCGCGACGCCGCTGTCAGCGCCGTTTCCGACCCCGAAAAGAAGCCCGAACAGACAAGCAAGGCAAGGATCACCCCGGCGGTGATCCAGAAACTCGTATCAAGCGTTGTCATGTCCATGCGGCACCCGAAACATCAAAGGGAAGGCCCCTTCGTTATGGGGTGCGGCCCGCGCAGCTTCAAGCGTCAGGCGTCCGGTTCTGCCAGCGGGTGCTGTGTCAGCACCAGATCCTTCAGGCGCGCTTCCAGAACATGGGTGTAGATTTCCGTGGTCGCGATATCGGCATGGCCCAACAGCGTTTGAATCGCGCGCAGATCCGCCCCATTGGCCAACAGATGCGTGGCAAAGGCATGGCGCAACACATGGGGCGTCACCCGCGCGGGGTCCAGACCCGCCGCCAGCGCAAACCCTTTGATCAACCCATGCACCCGGTGGCGCGTCAAATGCCCGTCCTTGCTGTGCGACGGAAAGAGGTGGCGCAGGGGCGGGGCATTGGCAGGGCGCTGCGCTTCCAGATGGCCGACCCAAGCTTGCAAGGCGGCGCGCGCCGGCGGGGACAGGGGCACCATCCGTTCCTTGCCCCCCTTGCCGCGCACCAACAGCACGCGCGGATCGCCTTTCGCCGCCGCCAAGGGCAGGCTGACCAATTCCGTGACCCGCATGCCCGTGGCATAGAGCAATTCCATCAAGCAGGTATCGCGCAACCGATCCGCCGGGCTGCGCCCCATGGTGCGGGCGGCGTGCAGCAGGGCTTCGACCTCGGCCTCGGACAGGGTCTTGGGCAGGCGTTTCGCGCGGCCCGGACCGCTGATCTGCAAGGCGGGGTTGTCGTTGCGCCAACGTTCTTCATAGGCAAAGCGGTAGAACTGGCGGATGGCGGACAGGCGGCGCGCGCGGGTGGACCGGGCCAGCCCTTCGGCCTCGCAAGCGATCAGATAGGCCTCGATCTGCGCGCGGTCCAAGTCCAGAAGGTCGACCCCTTGCGCTTGGGCCCAATCGGCAAACCCCATCAGGTCGCGCCCATAGCCCAGCTGCGTGTTCTGCGCGGCGTTCCGTTCGGCGGCCTGCGCTTCCAGAAAGGCCGAAATCGCCCGATCCGCGCGCATCAGCGCGCCACCTCGGGCCCCAGCAGCAGCGCCAAGGCGATCTGCCGCGCATCGCTTTCAAAGCCAAGGCGGCGCAAGACGGCCAATCCGGCCTCCAGATCGCCGGGGTCGGGGCGCGCATTGCCCAAGCGGCGCAGCGCACGCAAGGTTGCCTCGCCCAGACGGCCTTGGCGCAACAGGGTCTCATCGGTGGCCGTCAGGCCCGGACGGCTGACCGAAAACACATTCGCCACCGTCACGCGCCCCAGATCGGCATCCGTCGGGGCCGTCGCGCGCCCTTGGGCCACGCCTGCCAGAAACGGATCGGCCAAGCTGGCCGCATGGGTTTCGCCGCGCCCGGACAGCAGCACGATCCGGTCGCGCACCGCCTGCAAGGCGGGCGGCGGGGACAAGGCGGCAATCCGGTCGCCATAGACCCGCGCAAAGGGGGTCAACAAACCGACCGCTTGCAGTTCGGACGCGGCTTGGGGCAGGGCAGCCCAGAGCCGATCCGCATCGCCGCCCAGCAGCGCGGCATCGACATCCTGCACCGCCGCAACCCGTTCCCAAACCCCGCCCGAGGCCGCCGGACGCCGTTCGGTATAAAGCGCAAAAAGCCGCCTTGGCGGCAGCCCCCCATGGCGCGCCAAGCGTTCGGCCGCATCCAGACGCTGTTTCCAGCCCGCCACCGGATCAAGCGCGGCATGGGCAAAGGCCAGCGGCAAGGTGCCTGCGGTCGGGGCTTCGTTCAGCGCCAGCAGCATGCGATAGGTCAGCGGGGTCAGGGGTTGCGGCAGCGGGTCCAACGGCGCGTCGCCAAAAAGTTCGGGGTCCAGAAACCGCGCCAGAAGGGCATCTTCCGCCTCGCTGACCAGTCCCAAGGCCCGCCCGGTATCAAGGCTTAGCGCCGCTGCGGCCCAATCATTGCCCCGCGCCAAGCAGAAGACCCGCGCCGCGAAGGTCGGTGCAATATCGGGGGCGGCGCGCATGACGGCGCAGGCCCGATCCTCGTTCCCGGTCAACAAACTGACATCGAACCAGCGCCGGAACAGGGCGGGGTCCTTGGGGCCTGCGCGTTCCAGCAGCGCCTGTGCCTCGTCCAGCGCGCCAAAGCGCAACAGGGTGTCGATGCGCGCCACAAACAGCGCGTGGTCCGGTCCCGCATCAATCGGCGGGTCCAGTTCCGCAAGGATCAGACGAAACAACAGGTCCCGCGCGGGCACCGGCATGTCGAGGGATTGCTGACGCAGCAATTGCACCAGATCCGCGGTCGAGGTCGGCCCCCAGAAATCCGCAGGCAGGCCCGTGACCTCGCGCGACAGAAGGCCCACGGCATCCACGGCCAGACTGTCCAAGGGGGCCACGTCGATGGATTCGGTTTCGACCGTTTCGGCGATGGGGCCGCCGGGCGGGGGCAGGGGGTCAAAGACCGTGTCCGACAGCCAATCGATGGCCGACAAGGGCGCGTCGGTGGCAGGCTGCGCCAAGGCCGATGCGCCCCCCAGCCACAGGGCCGCGACAATCGCGCCGGATCTAATCCACATGGATCTCAATCGGTTGCACGATCTCCTGCGCGGCGGGGGCCATATCCGCCAGATAGGCATAGCCCACCAGCCCGATCCCGCCGAACAGGATCAGCACCAAGAGAAACTTGAACAGAAACCCTACCATCGCCTGCCTTCCCCGCGGGACCTTGGTCCCGATTGCCCCGGGCCTTTTGGTCTTTTGCCTGTGCCGTTTGCGGCGCACCCGTGTCCTAGGTATTGTCGCTTGCGCCCGCGCATGCAAGGGAGAGACCCGGAAAACCGACGGAGTGGCAAGGCTTGGCCGATCGCCTGAACAAAATGGTCGTGCTGGTGGGCATGATGGGCTGCGGCAAGACCGCAATCGGCACCGAATTGTCCCGGCGGCTGGGCGTGCCGTTTCTGGACAGCGATGCCGCCATTGTCGAGGCCGCCAATACCAGCATCGCCGAGATTTTCGACCGCCACGGCGAAGCCTTCTTTCGGGACAAGGAAACCCGCGTCTTGGCGCGTCTGCTGGATGGGCCGGTGGGGGTCTTGTCGACCGGGGGCGGGGCGTTTCTGCGGGCTGAAAACCGCGCCTTGATCGATGACGCGGGCGTGTCGGTCTGGTTGGATGCCCCGCTGGACCTGCTGTGGCAGCGCGTGCGGCACAAGACGACGCGGCCCTTGCTGTTGACCGCGAATCCCCGCGCGACGCTGGCGAATTTGTTTGCCGAACGCACGCCGATCTATGCCAAGGCCGCATTGCGGGTGCCGACCAACGCAACCTATTCGATTGCGGACATGACCGACGCGGTGATGGAAAAACTTCGGGATGCCAAGATATTGGTGGACGATGCGACGTAAACTGTACACGCCAACCTATATAGGAAATCGCCCATGACCGCCGTGCATGTGCCGTTGGAGGGGCGCGCCTATGACGTGCGCATCGGCCCCGGCTTGATCGACCGGATCGGGGCCGAAATCGCCCCAATTCTGGCGCGGCCCCGAATCTGCATCGTGACGGATGAAAATGTCGGACGCCTGCATTTGCCCCGGTTGCAAGCCGCGCTGACGGCCTCGGGCATCGAGAACGCCGCGCTGGTGCTGCCAGCGGGCGAAGCGACCAAGTCCTGGCCCTATCTGACCCAGACCGTCGATTGGTTTCTGGACCAGAAGGTGGAACGCCGCGATCTGGTCTTGGCCTTTGGCGGGGGGGTGATCGGCGACCTTGTCGGCTTTGCCGCCGCGATCCTTCGGCGGGGCGTCGGGTTCGTGCAGGTGCCCACCAGCCTGCTGGCGCAGGTGGACAGTTCGGTTGGCGGCAAAACCGGGATCAACGCGACCGCAGGCAAGAACCTGATCGGGGCCTTTCATCAACCGCGCCTTGTTCTGGCCGACACCCAAGTGCTGGATACCCTGCCGCCCCGCGACCTGCTGGCAGGCTATGGCGAGGTCGTCAAATACGGGCTTCTGGGCGATGCGGCGTTCTTCGACTGGCTGGAAGGCAATGGTCCGGCGCTGGCCGCCGGGGACCCTGCGGTGCGGCAGAAGGCGGTGGAACGCTCGGTCCAGATGAAGGCCGACATTGTCCTGCGGGACGAAACCGAACAAGGCGACCGGGCGCTTTTGAACCTTGGCCATACCTTTTGTCACGCACTCGAAGCGGCGACTGGCTATTCCGACCGCCTGCTGCATGGCGAAGGGGTGGCCATCGGCTGCGCGCTGGCGTTCGAGTTGTCGGCGCGTTTGGGCCTGTGCAGCCAAGAAGCCCCCAGCCGCGTGCGCGCGCATCTTCGGGCGATGGGCATGAAAACCGATCTGTCGGACATCCCCGGAAGCCTGCCCAAAGCCGACGATCTGGTGGCCTTGATGGCGCAGGACAAGAAAGTCGTCGATGGGCAGCTGCGCTTTATTCTGGCGCGCGATATCGGTCAGGCCTTCGTGACCGCCGATGTGCCAAAGGACGCGGTTCTCGGGGTGCTGGAAGACGCGCTGCGCGACTGCGAAATCGCGCCTTAGAACGGGATATCGTCGTCCAGATCGGTGCGCCCGCCGCCCGCCGGGGCCGGGCTGCCGCCGCCATAACCGCGATCGTCGCCGTATCCGCCGCCCATATCGCCGCCATAGCCACCGCCGCCGCCGGTCCCGTCGGACCGCCCATCCAGGAAGGTCAATTCGCCCGCATAGGGGCGCAGGACGACCTCGGTGCTATAGCGATCCTGCCCGGATTGATCCTGCCATTTGCGGGTTTCCAGCTTGCCTTCGATATAAACCTTCGACCCTTTGCGCAGGTATTGTTCGGCCAGACGCACCAGATTTTCGTTGAAGATCGCGACCGTGTGCCATTCGGTGCGTTCGCGGCGTTCCCCGGTCTGGCGGTCCTTCCAGTTTTCCGAGGTCGCAATCCGCAGGTTGCAGACCTTGCCGCCATTCTGAAACGACCGCACTTCGGGGTCCCGCCCAAGATTGCCAATCAGAATGACCTTGTTCACCGATCCCGCCATTGCATCCTCCGATCCGAGTCACTGTGTGTCGTCATCATCCGGGTTACCTCACCAGACCTTGGTAAAGAAGGGGTGAACGCCGCCGATTTCCGCGAAAGGGGGTTGGTTTCGCGCGATAAGCGGACTTATACACAAGATCATGAGATCGCGCAGACGCAGTCACACAGGGTCCCGCTGGATCGCAGGGCTTGTCCTGCCCTTGGCCTTGGTCGGGGTGGCGCAGGCGGAAACCACTGCGTCCACCAAGTCCCGAATGGCGATCTTCGAAAATCAGGCGCGGCTGTTGGATGGGCGTCTCAGCCAGCAATACCAGTTTTCCGCCCGCCTGCGCCCCGAACCCTTGATCGAGGTGATCCCAGCCTGGCGCGGGACCTATAGCGGGCCCTATTTGCAGGTCGCGCGCGAAGCCGCGATCCGGCACGGCATTCCGCAAGACCTGTTCTTGCGCTTGGTCCAGCAGGAAAGCAACTGGCAGACGGACGCGGTGTCGGACAAGGGCGCGCTGGGTCTGGCGCAGCTGATGCCGGCGACCGCGCAGGATCTGGGCGTCGATCCGACCGATCCGGGGGCCAATCTGGATGGCGGTGCGCGCTATCTGGCCGCGCAGTATCGGCGGTTCGGGTCATGGCGCCTTGCGTTGGCGGCGTATAACGCAGGTCCCGAAGCCGTGGCATCGCACAATGACGTGCCCCCCTTCCCGGAAACCCAAGATTACGTCCGGCGCATTCTGGGCCGTTAAGGCGCAGCCTTAAGACCGCGCCCTAACCTGTTCCATCCGCTACTTTTCCGGGATCAACCCACGCGGGCTGAAGCGCAGCACCAACAGCAGGATCAACCCCATGGTCAGCAGGCGCATATGCGCAGCACTGTCCAGCAGGTGCTCCTTCAGCCAGGTTCCGTCTTCCATCCCGGCGGTGATGAAGGCCATCAATTGCAGGCCCATCGGTTCGACCTGAATCCACAGGAAATAGATCAGGAAGCCGCCCAGAACCGCGCCCCAGTTATTGCCCGATCCGCCCACGATCACCATGACCCAAACAAGGAAGGTAAAGCGCAAGGGTTGATAGGTGCCCGGCGTCAATTGCCCATCCAGCGTGGTCATCATCGCGCCTGCAATCCCGCAAACCGCGCTGCCCAGAACGAAGATGTGCAAATGGCGCTTCTTGACGTCCTTGCCCATCGCCTCGGCCGCGGTTTCATTGTCGCGAATGGCACGCATCATCCGGCCCCAAGGCGAATTCAACGCGCGCTGCGCCAGCCACAGCAGAAGGATCAGCACGACAAGGAACAAGCTGGCATAGGCCAGTTTCACCGTCAGCGAGGACGCCGTGACCGGATCGCCCCCATAGGCCACCACCCGTTCCACAAAGGCGGGGTTGTTTTGCAAATCCACCTCGTAGGGGACGGGGCGGGGCAGACCGATGACGTTCTTGACGCCGCGCGCCAGCCAATCCTCGTTCTTCAGGATGGCGATGACGATTTCGGCGATGCCCAGCGTCGCAATGGCCAGATAATCCGACCGAAGCCCCAGCGCGGTCTTGCCGATCACCCAAGCCACGCCCGCCGCCAGCAAGCCGCCGACCGGCCAGGCCAGCACCACGGGCAGGCCCAACCCGCCCAGATACCCGGTCGAGGCGGGGTTGACCCCTTCGACCGCCGCCTTGGCCGGATCGAAGACGAAGCGATACAGGATGAAGCCCGCGACAAGGATCAAGGTCACCACCAAGGCCCGCAGGCGTCCCGGCGGCATCCGTCCAAAGGCCAGGATCGCCGCCACAATGGTTGCCGCGCCACAGATCAGCGCAAGGATCAGGCGCACGCCGCCGGCCGCCCAAGCCTCGTCCACCGGGGGCATGGACACCAGCACCGCCGCCAGCCCGCCCAGGGCCACGAAGCCCATGACGCCGACATTGAACAGGCCCGCATAGCCCCATTGCATATTGACCCCCAGCGCCATGATCGCGCTGACAAGGCCCATGTTGAAGATGGTTAACGCCACGTTCCAGCTTTGCAGGAAGCCGGTGCCAAGGATCAGGGCGCCGACGAAGGCGAACAGCAGGATATTCTTGATGTTCACGGTCATACCGATTTCCCCCGGAACAGGCCCGTGGGCCGGATCAACAGCACGATGACAAGGATCACGAAGCTGACGGCGAATTTGTAATCCGTCGACAGCAATTGCACGAGGCCGTCAGGTTCCAGACTTTCCGGCAGCAGATAGCCCAGCACCTTTTTCAACGGATAGGTGATGGTCACCTCGGCAAAGGCGATGACGAAGCCGCCGACGATCGCGCCCAGCGGGTTGCCAAGCCCCCCGACGATGGCCGCCGCGAAGATCGGCAGCAGCAACTGGAAATAGGTGAAGGGTTTGAAGGACTTGTCCAAACCATAGAGCACCCCCGCGATCGTGGTCAGCGCCGCCACGATCAGCCACGTGTACATCACCACGCGTTCGGGATTGATCCCCGACAGAAGGGCCAGATCCTCGTTATCGGAAAAGGCGCGCATGGATTTGCCGGTGCGGGTGCGGTTCAGGAACCAAAACAAAAGCCCCACCGCGATCAGCGCGACGACGATGGTCAGGCCTTGGCTGGTGCGGATCGCCAAGCCTTCGGACAGGCCCGTCATTTCGCGGAAGGTCCGGACCGAGATGATAAACCGTTCCCCATCCGCAAAGCGCTGGTCATCGGGGCCGATGATGAAGCGCACCAAGCCGTTCATGATGAACATCACGCCCAGTGACGCGATCACGTAAATCACCGGGGCCGCCTTTTGCGCGCGGTAGAATTTGTAGACCGCCTTGTCGGTCAGCAGGACCAGCGCCGCCGTTGCCGCAATGCCCAGCGGCAGGGCCAGCAACGCGGTGGGCAGGGGGCCCAAGGACACGCCCCAGCCTTGGAACATCCATGTGAACAGGATGGTGACCATGGCCCCAAAGGCCATGGTGTCGCCATGGGCAAAATTCGAAAAGCGCAGGATGCCGTAAATCAACGTCACCCCCAAAGCCCCCAGCGCCAGTTGCGCCCCATAGGCGGTTGCCGGGATCAGAACGAAATTCGCCAGCACAACCAATGCGTTAAGCGGATCCATTACAGCATTCCCCAATATGTGTTGTTCGACATATATTCAGCCCCCCAAGAAGCTTTGGCGCACTTCGGGATTGGCCAGCAGCGCCTTTCCGGTGTCCGTATAGGCATTGCGCCCTTGCACCAGAACATAGCCTTTGTCCGCGATTTCAAGCGCTTGGCGGGCGTTCTGTTCCACCATCA
>CAZIKH010000050.1:0-12696 GCA_964539755.1 uncultured Dinoroseobacter sp.
ATACTAGAACGCCGCCTGCAAGAGCGCGTGATACGCTTCCGCAGTGACGGGTCGGGGGTTCGTCGCTGTCAGATGATCCTGCGCCGCCAATTGGGCGATCCGGGCCAAGTCCGTTTGCGGCACCCCCAACGCGGACAAGGTCGTGGGCAGGCCAAGGTCCTGCACCAACCGCGCAACACCCTCGCCCATGTCGCTGTCCCACCCTGCCGCTTGGCGCAGATCCGCCATCAAGCCCGGCACGGTTTCCGCGTTGAAGCGCAAGACATGCGGCAGCAGGACACCGATCAGGGTGCCGTGGTGATAGCCCCCTGCGCCCAGAGGGTTGGCCATGGCATGGGCCGCGCCCAGCCCCTTTTGCAGCGCCATTCCGCCTTGCAACGCGGCCATCATCATCTGCCAGCGCGCGGTGCGGTTCGCCCCGTCCTGCACCGCCACGGGCAACCAGCGCGCGGCGCGCTCTACGGCGTCCCGCGCAATCGCCGCGGCGGGCGGATTCACGCTGGGCGATAGATAGGTTTCGATCCCATGGCTCAGCGCGTCGATCCCGGTGGCTGCGGTCATTTGGGGTGGCAGGGTCCGCGTCAGGTCCGGATCGCACAGAACGGTGTTCGCCACCATGTTCAGGTTCACCGCCACGACCTTGCGCCCATCGTTGCCGACCATCACGCAGGCGCGCCCAACCTCGGCCCCGGTGCCCGCGGCGGTGGGAATGGCGATCTGTGGCGCAACCCGCCCTATGCGCGCCGATCCCCCGGTCTTGACATCGTACTCCGCCAACCGCCCGCCATGGCTGGCCAACAGCGCAATCGCTTTGGACAGATCAAGGGCCGATCCGCCGCCCAGCGCGATCACCCCGTCGCAGTCCCGGTCCTTCCAGATTTGAAGGCAGGCCTCCAACGCGGCCTCGGTCGGGTTTTCCGGCGTGGCGTCGTAGACAACCGGGACATAGGGTTTGGCGGCCCGAAGGACCTGCTCCAGAAGGCCCGCCCGAACGATGCCCGGATCGGTGACAAGCAACGGACGCGTCAGGCCCAGCGCGTGGATTTCATCGGCCAGCAGCGCCAGCGCGCCGAAATCGAACTGTATCCGGGACAGGTAGTTGATCAGGGCCATCAGGCGTTCCCCCCGACCGACAGGCTAGCCGCGCAATCCTACGCCACCAAGCCTTGTCTTTCGGGGCGAAAACCCAACGCCACACATTCACACATCTTTATTTATCGGATAGCCTAGCCCCGCAGATGGAAGGGAGGACCGTATGCACACCAAATCACACCCCATGCCCAGCCGCCGCGACATCCTTTTGGGCGCCACCGCCTTGGCCGGCTGCGCGCTGATCGGACCGCGTGCGCGCGCGCTGTCGATCGGACAAGCGACCCTGACCACGGTCAGCGACGGTGCGCTGGCCCTGCCTGCGGGCATGTTGATCGAAAGCGTCGATGCGCGCGGCCGCGCCGCGTTGGAGGCGCGCGGTCTGGCCAATGCCGAAACGCTGCGCCCCGAATGCAACCTTGCGCTGTGGCAGGACGGCACGCATACGGTGCTGTTCGATGCGGGCGCGGGTCCCGATTTCATGCCCACGACCGGGCAGCTTCTGGACAGCCTTGATGCGGCGGGGGTGGCCCCCGAGGATATCACCCATGTCCTGTTTACCCACGCCCATCCCGACCATCTTTGGGGCGTGCTGGACGATTTCGACGAACCGCTGTTCTACAACGCCCAACACCTGATGAACCGGGCCGAACGGGATTTCTGGCTGGACCCCGCGACGGTCGACCGGATGCCCGAAGATCGGCTCAGTTTCGTGGCCGGGGCGTTGCGCCGCATCGAAACGCTGGGCGACCAATTGGGCACTTTCGAACCGGGGGACGAGGTCGTGTCCGGGATCCAAGCGGTGTCCACGCCCGGGCACACGCCCGGCCATGTCGCGTTCCAGGTCGCGTCGGGCACGCAGTCGGCCTTGGTCGTCGGGGACGCCATCGGCAATGATCATGTGTCCTTTGCCAATCCGGCCTGGCCGATGAATTCCGATCAGGACAAGGCCCAAGCGGCGGAAACCCGCAAGGCCCTGTTTGACCGGATCGTGGCGGACGATCTGACGCTTGTCGGCTTCCATTTGTCCGGGGGCGGGCTTGGCCGGGCCGAACCCGCGCCCGAGGGGGGATATCGCTTCGTGCAGGACCTCTAAGCCTGCGCGCCCTATTCGGCGGGGGACAATGCCGTCCGGTTGGCACGCGCCTGCAAGATCAGATGCGTGCTGACCGCGCCAGCCCACATGGCCACCCCGGCCACAAGCCCGGTGACAGCCAGGATCGCGCCGCCGGACAACACGGCGCCCACGGCGCAGCCGCCTGCCAGCATCGACCCGAACCCCATCAGCACCGCGCCCACCAGATAGCGTTCCATGGGCGTATCGGGTCCGAAGCGCTGGATCGCGAATTCCTTTGACAGGATCGCCGCAAGCGCCGCCCCCAAGGCCACCCCGGGAACCAGCCCCACGGCAAAGGTCAAAGGCACCGAACTGGCCGCAACGAAGGCCATCAACGTGTCCGAGGACGGCCCGGTAAAGGTCAGCGAGGTGATGGGAACGATCTCGAAGGACGCCGCCGCGATCGCCGCTGTGCCGATCCAGCCTGCCGCAACGGCCAACCCAACCAGAATGGCGGCGACCAGTTTCAAGATCGGCAGGGTTCGGGTGCGCAGGGCATAGACCAGCAGGCCAACCATGCCGATCATCGCAGCGGCAAGGATCATGACGGCCGGTATCCCCAGCAGCCCCGGTACGCTGCGCGCCGCGCCGCCTTCGACGGTCCAAAGACCGGCCAAGGTCGACCGCAGGGGGGACAGGATGCCCGACAGCGCCGCTTGGGCGGTCAGGGTCAGCACCAAGCCGGTCACGATGGCCCGCAAGTTTCCGGTTGCCGACAGGACCAGCAAGCGGCTGGCGCAGCCCCGCGCCAAGATCATCCCGATGCCGAACAAGGCCCCGCCGATGATCGCCCCGGAAAACGACCCGGTGGCCGACAATTGCCGCGCCCCCGAGACGTCCACAACCCCCGACAAGACGGCCAATTGGGTGGCGAACACCGCGACCGCAAAGACCAGCAACCACACCAGCAGACGCGGTCCGAACTGGCGTTCGGCCAGTTCGACCGTGGCCGCCCGCATACAGAATTGCGACCGCTGCGCCGCCGCGCCAAAGACAAGGCCAATGGCCAATGCAAGACCGAACAGCACCGGGCCTTCGCCACGGGCTTCCAACAGGTCCGAGAGCCAAGACAACTCCATCCGCCGTCTCCCTTTGGTTGGAAAAAGGGGTATAGATCAGGCCCCATGGGGGCCTTGATCTGCCTCAAATCCAAAGGTCGCGGCGGGTCAGTTCGCCAAGGCCTCTTGCACGATTTCGTCCAGCAGGGCTTGGACTTCCTGCATCGGGCCTTCGGGATATTCCTTGTAGCCGATGGTCACCACGCCTTCGCGTTCCGCAACGAAGATGCCATAGGGGCAATAGGCGATGTTCATGGGATCGGCTTCCATGACCTTGCGGCTTAGGGCGGCCGAGCAGAAGACGAAAATGTCGGCTTCGGTGAACAGGGTCACGTCGCTGCCCACATCCATCTTGGTGCGTTCCAGCATCTCGCCTGTGTGGCTGACATAGTCGATCACCAAGCCCTTTTCGAGAATGGCGGTTTCCACATTGAACGCCGCATCGTCGAAACTGCCCTCGTAGGTGTACAGGATCGGGCCTTCAGCCAAGGCCGGGGTGGCCAGAGCGCATGCAGCTGCAAGAATAAGGTGTTTCATCGTTGGTCTCCTTTTCAAGTGCCGGGCCAGTTCGCGCTCTGGCCTTTTTTGTGGGTTCGGTTAGCCGAACATGTCTTCGGTGATACCGTCGTACCAACCGATGCTTTCTTCATAGGTGGTCTGACGCAGGGCTTCGTCTTCGCCGGTCTGGCTGACAAACCCGCCGGTCGAGGCGATCTTTTCCGGTGTCGCTTCGTAGGTCGCGCCGACCTTCACCCCGTCATTGGTGGCAATCAGCGACCAGCAGGTGTTGGCAAAGCGGGCCGGGAAGACCGTGCTGCCCGTCAGCGCGCCCCGAATGGCGTTCGCGGCAACCTTCGCCTGGCTGTTGGCCGAGAAGCCGGACTTGGGCATGTCGCCCTGCGCACAGGCATCGCCCAGAATGTGCACGTTTTCGTCCATCTTCGAGCTTAGGTCGTTCGAATTGACCGGGGCCCAGTTGCCATCGGTCAAACCCGCGACTTCCGCGATCCGGCCCGCTTTCATGGCCGGGATGACGTTGCACGCATCGACCTTGGTGACTTCGCCGCCGATGGTCACGGTCATGGCCCCCGGATCGACTTCGACCTCGTTGCCGCCGAAATCCGGGCCGATCCGTTCGATCATGCCCGAATAGTGCTTCTGCCAGCCTTCTTCGAACAGCGCCTGCTTCGAGAACTTTTCCTTCGGGTCCGCGACAAGGATCTTGGCGGTCGGATTGTTCTGCTTCAGCAGATGCGCGACCATCGAAATCCGCTCATAGGGTCCGGGCGGGCAACGATAGGGGTTCGGCGGCGCAACCATCGCGAAGACCCCGCCTTGCGGCATGGCTTCGATCTGGGCTTTCAGCAATTCGGTCTGCGACCCGGCCTTGTAGGCGTGCGGCATGGCGTTCTGCGCCGACACATCCCAGCCCGGAACCGATCCATCGACAAAGTCGATGCCCGGCGACAGCACCAGACGGTCATAGGGCAGCACCGCGCCCCCGGCCAGCGTCACGGTCTTGGCGTCCCGGTCCACGCCCACGGCCCAATCATGGACCACGTTGATGCCATAGCTGGCGGCAAGGTTGCCATAGCTGTGGCCAAGGCTGTTCATCTCGCGGAACCCGCCAAGATAGAGGTTCGAGAAGAAGCAGGTGTAATACTGGCGCGAGGGTTCGATCAGCGTGACGTCGATTTCGCCCGCGCTGTCCTTGGCGATATAGCGTGCCGCCGTGGCCCCACCGGCCCCGCCGCCCACAACAACCACTTTGGGTTTGCCATGTGCCGCCGCGCGGACCATCGGTGCGGCCAAAGCGGTCGTTGCCGCAGCCGTGACGCCTAGAAAGCGCCGTCTGTCAAAGTGTCCCATAGTTTCCTCCCTGATATGGGTCTGGTCATTTCAGTGTAGCAAAATATGCAGCCAATGCTGCAATTTCGTCGTTCGACAGACGGCTTGCCATCATCTGCATCACCTGATGCTCGCGGGTGCCGTTCTTGTAGTCGTGCATTGCGATCACAAAGCTTTCTTCGGGCCATTGTGTGATCGTGGGAATACCGCTCGCCCCGCCATCGGATTGGTGACAGGACGTGCATTCGCCCGAAAGATATTCGCCATAGGCCGGGTCGCCGACAATCGCCAGGATTTCGGGATCAAACGCATGGTTGACCGCAGCCGCTGTCGGGGCGGCTTCGGGGATGTCGCGGGGATTGGCGGAAAACTGGCGAATGAAGGCCAGCACATCGTCGCGGTCCTGCTGGTCGCGCATCCCGCGATAGCTCATGCGGGACCCCGGCAGCACCTCTCGCGGGTTCGCGATGAACGCATCCAAGGTTTCGTAATCCCAGAACAACCCCTCTTCGGCGGCGGCCATCAGCGTGGTCGAATAGCGAAAGCCATCCACCTGACCGGCGGCGCGGTCGAAGATGTTGTTCAGATGGGGCCCGGTGCGGTTGAACGCGCCTTCGCCCACGGAATGACAGGACGAGCATTGTCGAAACAGCTTCTCGCCGCGTTCGGGATCGCCGCCCGCCTCGGCATGGGCCGAGGCGGAAAACGCAAGCGAAAACAACGTGATCAGAGCAAGCTTTCGCATGTTCAAACCCCTTACTGCGTGAAGCTGGTCAGATAGGCGATGACCGCTGCCGCATCTTCTTCGGACCGCACGCCCCGATAGCTCATCTTGGTGCCGGGCATGAACCCGCGCGGGTCCGACAAGAAGGCTGTCAAAGCCGCTTCATCCCAAACCAGACCGCCTTCGGCGGCTTCGGTCAAGGGACGCGAATAGCGGAAATCTTCCACCTGCCCCGCAGCCGCACCGACGATGCCGTTCAGCAGCGGCCCGGTGCCATTGCGCGCGCCTTCGCCGACCTTATGGCAAGACTGGCACTGGCGGAACACACGTTCGCCCTTGGCCACCAGTTCTGGGTCGATCGCCGCAACATCGACCGAAGCGTTTTCCACGACCGCCTCGGATTCCGCGGGCGCGGGCGCCGGGGTGGCCACCACGGCGGCTTCCTCGGTCGCGGTCTCGGCGGTGTCTTCTTCGGGCGTCACATCCAGCACGGCGGCGCGCATCGTGATCTCGACGGTCTCCTTGCAGTCGCTCATGCAGGGCGTGTCGGTCCAGAAATGCGCCTCGGCCTCCAGACGGTCATCGACGATAAAGCCTTCCGCGTTGGGCAGAACCACTTCCATGAAGTTTTCGTTCGACAACACGAAGTCATCATCCACCAAGTTGTTGGAATACAGGATGTAGGCCACGATCCCATAGACCTCGTCGGCGGTCAGCGATTGCGCATTCCCAAAGGGCATGGACCGATTGACGTAATCCCATGTCGTCGTCAGGTGCGGCCAATAGGACCCCACCGTCTTCAGCGGGTCTTCGTCGGCCAGCGTGTCACGCCCGCCTGCCAGCTTGGGCCAATTGCCCGCGCCTTCGGCAAAATCGCCATGGCAGACCGCGCAGTTTTCGACATAGACCTCCTCGCCCGTGAAGACGTCCATTTCGCCCACGGGCAGGCCCGTGCCATCGGGCGCCACATCCAGATCCCACGCCGCGATTTCTTCGGGCAAGGCCGGGCGGCCAAGCCCAAAGCGTTCAGCGGCGGCCTCTTCGGTCGACGCATTGGCCGCCATCACGGGCACGACCGGGGCCGACGGGGCCGGGGCAACGGCCATTTGCGGCGCGCTGTGCAGAACCGGCGGGGTCGGCGTGATGTTCCGATCCGCAAAGTTGTAGGCCAGCGTGAACATCCCCGCGACGGGCAGCGCCGCGACGCCGAGATACTTAAGAGACTTCGACATTTTCCGCCTCCCCATTGGGTTTGACCCACCAGGTCTGAATGCAATTGTTGTGATAGATCGAGTTCAGGCCGCGCACCTCGCGCAGTTGCGCCTTGGTCGGCTGAACATATCCGGTGTTGTCGCGGGCGCGCGATTGCAACAGCATCTCTTCGCCCTGCCAGTTGATATCCAGATAGAACCGGGTCAGTGCCTTGTCTTCGCCCTGCTGGGCCAGACGCGCCGGTTGCCAGTTCTTGCCACCATCCAGCGACACATCCACGCCGGTGATGTGCCCGCGACCGGACCAAGCCAAACCGGTGATGACCAAGGGGCCATGACCATGGGCAATCGGCGATTGCGGGCTGGGCGAGGTGACGACGGATTTTGCGTCCATCTCCCAGGTCCATTTGCGGCTGGTGCCGTCGGCCAAAGTGTCGGTGTATTTCGAGGTTTCTTCCCGGCTTTCAATGGCTTGGTTGGTCACCTCGATGCGGCGCAGCCACTTGACCCACATATTGCCTTCCCAGCCCGGCACAACCAGCCGCACGGGATAGCCATGTTCCATACGCAGGGCTTCGCCATTGGCCTTGAAGGCGACCAAGACATCGTCCAGCGCCTTTTCCATCGGGATCGAGCGCCCGTTCGACGACGCATCCGCGCCTTCGACATAGACCCATTTGTCCGACAGATCGCCCGCCGCGTCCAAGCCCGCTTCGTTCAGAAGCGTGCGCAGCGGCACCCCGGTGTATTCCATGTTGTGGATCATGCCGTGGGTGAACTGCACCCCGTTCAGCTGCGCCCCGGCCCATTCCATGCCCGTATTCGCCGCGCATTCGCAGAAATAGACATGGTTCTCGCGCGGGAAGCGTTCGATATCGGCATAGGTGAAGACCAGCGGTTGATCGACAAGCCCGTTGATCATCAGGCGATAGTCTTCCTTGCGCAGTTCGATGGCCCCGGAATGGTGCCGTTCAAAGGCGCAGCCCTGCGGGGTAATCGTGCCGTCCAGCGCATGGATCGGCGTGAAGTTGATCGAACTGATCGGATCGGCGGTCAGCCAAGGCACGTTGCGGCGCACCACATCCGATTCAAATTCGATCGGCATCCCATAAGGGGTCGCATCGACGCCCAGACCCAGCCCCGAGGCCCAAGGCTGCACTTCGGTGATCATTGGATCGGGGGTTGCGGCCCCGGCGGCGGTTGCCGCGCCCCCCACCGCCACGGCGGCGCTGCCTTTCAGAAACTGCCGGCGGTTGGGGGTTTTCGGTTTGAACGTGTCGCTCATCGAAAAGCTCCTTTGGGTTCGGTTGCGCGGCTCACGCGCCAACCACGTTCACGGATTGATTGGGTTCCACGGTGACGGTGCCTTTGCGGGCGACGTAGTTTTCGACGACTTCCCAGATCGGGGGGCCTTCGGTGCCTTCGTTCACGCTGGCCCAGCCCGCCACGACATAGGACTTGGCCGGGTCGATCCGTTCGCCCGTCTTCAGCAGCGTCATTTCGGTGATGCGGCTGCCCTGCGGCTGGGTGATGTCGATGCGGTAGCCCAGACCGCCCATCCGAACCATATCGCCGCCCTGCTGGTAATAGGGGTCGGGGTTGAACAGGTTGTCGGCCACGTCTTCCATCACGACATGCAGGAATTCGCCCGTCATTTCCGTGCGATAGGCATTGGGATAGGACATGGCGGTCGCGTTGTAGATATCTTCGCGCGTGATGTCCTGACCCGGCATCACCGATGGCCCCCAGCGGAAACCGGGCGACATCGCGATATCGGCTTCGCGTTCTTCGATCAGCGCGTTGCAGATCAGGTCGTCCCATGTGCCGTTGAAATTCCCGCGGCGGAAAAGCAGGCTGTCGGTCTTGCCGATCACCTCGGACATTTCGTCGGCAAAGGGCGCGCGTGTGCTGTCCACCAGCGCCGTCATTTCAGGATCGGGCGCAATCACGTCCGAGAAGATCGGGATCAGACGGTGGTTGATCCCCTTCATTTCCCCGTCGCGGATATCCAGATCGATGCGGCTGACAAATTTGCCATGGCTGCCGCTGGCGATCAGGAAGGTGTTGTTGACCTGCACGGGTTCGGGCAGCGCATCATGGGTGTGCCCGGTCAGGATCACGTCGATCCCGTCCACTTGGCTGGCCAGTTTGCGGTCCACGTCAAAGCCGTTATGCGACAACAGCACCACGCACTCGGCCCCGGCGGCGCGGACCTCGTCCACCACCTCGGCCACGCGGTCCTGCCGGACCCCGAAGGACAGATCGGGGAACATCCAGCCGGGGTTCGCAATCGGCATATAGGGGAAGGCCTGCCCGATCACCGCGACCTGCACACCGCCGCGTTCGAACATCTTGTAGGGCTCAAAGGCGGGCTCGTCCCAGGTGGCATCGAAGATGTTCGCGCCCAAGAACGGGAAAGCCAGATCGCCTTCGACGATTTCCATCACACGGTCGATGCCCAGCGTGAATTCCCAATGCGATGTCATGGCATTGGTGCCCAACGCATTGAACAAATCGACCATGTCCTGGCCTTGTGTCCGCAGGGCCGGGAGGGAGCCCTGCCACGTGTCGCCGCCATCAAGGACCAGGGCATCCGGGCGGTCGGCACGTATGGCCTTGACCACGGTCGAAATGCGGTCGAACCCGCCCATTCGTCCATAGGTCTTGGCCAGGGAAGCAAAATCATCATAGGTCAGCGCGTAATCCAGCGCAGACCCTTTTGTGATCCCGAACATCTTGCGGAAATCCTCGCCCGTCACATGGGGCGGCTTGCCGCTGACATCGCCCACGCCGATGTTGAATTCCGGCTCGCGGAACCAGATCGGCTGGGTCTGGGCGTGGATGTCGGTGATATGCACAAGGGTCACGTTTCCGGTCGTTTCCATCCCCAGCAAATCGTCTTGGGTCAGGGCCTGCTGGGCCGCAAGGCGGGCCCAATTGCCAAAGCCCGACGCCCCGACCAGCGCGGACGCGGCGATCCCGGCTTGCATGAAATGGCGACGCGAAATCATGATGCTCTATCCCTGATTTTATTCAACTGTTTGAATATGTTGAGTGTGAAAAAGCCCGCCCCCGAACAGGGACGGGCTTGCAGAAAGGTCAGTTGCGGACAGACGGGCCTTCGACCGACAGACCGTTGCCGCGCGAGGCCAGATACAGTTCCAGCGCCACGAATTCCGGCGACCCGATGGCAAAGGTTTCCGCGCGGGTGTCGCGGATGCAGCCCCGGAAACGGTTATGCGCCGACACCAGCCCGGCCTGCTTCAAGCGATAGACCGGGAAGCCGTTGATCTGACCCTGGCTCAGGTGGTCTGCACGAATGTAGTTGTCATAATTGTCTTCATGACAATTCGCGCAGGACAGTTCCAACTGGCCAAAGCGGGTATAGTAGATCTCTTTGCCCTGTTCCCAGGTTTCCCGAACCGGCCCGTCGATGGCGACATTGACGGGCATGCCCCGCGACACGCTGGCGATCAGCGCGGTCATGTTGCGCATGTCGTCGCTGTTCCAGCCCCAAGCCTCGGCGCCCATCCGTTCGGTGCGGCAGCCGTTGACATACATCTCCTGGGTCCAGACCTCGCCCGCCTCTTCGTTCCATTTGGGCGTGGTGGCCCGGAACCCTGCAAGGCTTTCGGGATCGCCATGGCACGAGGCGCAGCTTTCCCCGGCGGTGCCTTCGACGGTGTTCCAAGCGTCGATGGCGTTGTCCACGAACAACATGCCGGGGTTTTCAAAGTCGTCCATCTGCAGGGCTTGGGTTTCTTCCGTGCGGAAGGTCCAGCCCGAGCGGATTTCACTCAGATACTCGACGTGATCCGGCGCGGCGGTCCGGGTCACGATCTCGATCTCGCCATTGATGATCAGCGGCGCATTCTCATCCGCATACGCGGCCGATACCATCAGGCTGGCTGCCACAAGGGGCGCGACTAGCGTCTTGGTCATTCTCGGTCTCTCCTCCCTAACCGATTGAAGACTATGGATTTACGCGACCGCGATATCCTTGCTTTCGGTATAGACCGACCCGTCATCGTCATACCAAGTAAAGGTGAACGTGCCCGAGGCCGGGACGGTCGCCTGAAACTCGACGAAGGGGTTGGTCGAAATGGCCGGTTCCAGCGTCATGTCGATCACGCTTTCGCCGTTAAATTCGGCGGTGAAGCGGTTGATGATCGACCGCGGGATGGTGTTGCCATCGCCGTCACGGCGCTGCCCGGATTCCATCGGGTGGGTGATCAGGGTCTTGATCACGATCGTCTCGCCTGCCGCAGCTTCGCGCGGGACACGGACGCGGGGTTTTACGTCATCTGCCATTGTCTGAATTCCTTATCCTGTGCCGATCAGCCGCCGCAGCCGCCGATGGTGACTTTCACTTCCTGACGGGCTTCGATGAAGCTGCCATCGGCCATCTGCGCAATCGCGACGACGTCTTGCGTTCCGGCAAGGCGGATGCGGGTGGCGGCCATCTGCGCCCCGGCCATCGGGCCGAACTTGAAGGTCGCAACGCCCGGCGTCGGGTTGCCAGCGGCAAACAGCGCAATCGCGACCGCGCCGGGGGCCTCGACCTCGATCGGGACGGTGTTGCCGTTTTCGGCGATCTCGGGGGCGACAAGGGTGATGTCCCCTGCCCCGGCGGTCGCGCCACCGGTAAAGGCCGCAACCGACTCTTCGATGGCCGCGTTCACCCGGAAGGGCAAGACCATCGCTGCCCCGGCGCCAAGCGCCAGCAGCATGGTTTCTCGGCGGGTCATTTCCATTTGGTTATCCTCCATACTCCAAGCCCGCAGGGCTTAGCTTTCCTTCAGCGTCAACAGATACGCGACGACGTCTTCGATTTCCTGAGCGGTCAGCAGCGTGGCCAATTCGCCTTGGGCCGCTTTCCCGGTGAAGGCATCCCCCGGACGGGTGTAGCCTGCATTCTTGTAGAACGACGGCATCATCGAGTCGGTGAACGTCATCTTTGCATCCGCAACGATGCCGCGCAGTTCCGCTTCGGACCAGCGGTCGCCGACCCCATCAAGCATCGGCCCAACTTCCCCGTGGAAGGGAAATTCTTCCAAATCGGTGACCGCGTGACACGCGATGCAATTGCCCTTCGCGCGCGACGACATGATGATGCGCCCGTTTTCAACATTCCCCGGGGTGCTGGTCAGCGCTGCTTCCAATTCGCCATATTCGCCAAAGGTCAGCGACGCCGGCGCGGGCCCTTCGGCCTGCGACGCCCCCGCCCAGACCACAGAGGTCGCGGCGATCACCGTCAAAATGCGTTTCATGAATCCTCCCTGGATCGTTCCCAAGAGCCTCTCCCAACTCTTCCGGTATACCGTAGCGCACCATAAATCCGCGACGCAACAACATATTCATTTTTTTGCGAATGATTAATCCAAGGGCGGTTTGCGAACGCCGCAGCGCAGCGATCTTTGCCGCAAAACGCTGTTTCCCAACCACAAACCCGACCCGGCCCCGGCGATGCTGCGCAGCGGCATATCGCGGGAATTGGCAGGTCTGTGCGCAACCGACGCAGGCCGGGGGTCCCCGCGCCCCCGTCACGGCACCCGCGCCCGACCCCGCGTTTGCCCAAGAACGGCGTCAGGCGCGGGCCGTGATTCTCGGAACGGTCCTGAAAGGGCGCGAATACACCCCTAGCGGGAC
>CAZIKH010000051.1:0-12684 GCA_964539755.1 uncultured Dinoroseobacter sp.
GATCGAGATGCACTTCCTGCCGGATGTCTATGTCGAATGTGAAACCTGCAAAGGCGCGCGCTATAACCGCGAAACACTGGAAATTCGCTTTAAAGGCAAGAGCATCGCGGACGTTCTTGATATGACGGTTGAAGATGCGCAGGAGTTCTTCAAGGCAGTGCCGTCGATCCGCGAAAAGATGGATGCGCTGATGCGGGTGGGCCTTGGCTATATCAAGGTCGGCCAGCAGGCGACGACGCTGTCGGGCGGCGAAGCGCAGCGCGTGAAGCTGTCGAAGGAATTGGCGAAACGGTCCACGGGCCGCACGCTCTATATCCTCGACGAGCCCACCACGGGCCTGCATTTCGAGGACGTGCGCAAGCTGCTGGACGTGCTGCACGAACTGGTCGATCAGGGCAATTCGGTGATCGTGATCGAACACAATCTGGATGTGATCAAGACCGCCGATTGGCTGATCGACATTGGCCCCGAAGGCGGCGATGGCGGCGGCACGGTCGTTGCCACGGGCACCCCGGAAGACGTCGCGAAGGTCGAAGCCAGCCATACCGGGCGCTATCTGAAACCCATGCTGGACAAGGTCCGCAAGGTCGCGGCCGAATGACCAAGCTGGGCCTTGCGTTGGGGTCTGGCGGGGCGCGGGGCTGGTGCCATATCGGCGTGATCCGCGCCTTGGAAGCGCGCGGATTGACGCCGGATGTCATTGCGGGATGTTCGATGGGGGCGCTGGTCGGGGCGTTCTACGCCTCGGGTCATCTGGACGCCTTGGAAGACTGGGCCTTGTCGCTGACCCCGTCGCGCTTGGCGCGGCTTTTGGATCCAAGGGTGCGCGGGGGCGGGCTGATTTTCGGGCAGTCCATCTTGGAAATGCTGGACGAACTGGGGTTGCCAAAACAGTTCGATCAGGTGGGCAAACCATTTCTGGCCGTGGCCACCGATCTGCAAAGCGGGCGCGAGCTGTGGATGCGGACCGGCGGCTTGCACGACGCGGTGCGGGCGTCGGTCGCGATCCCGGGGATCATTGCGCCCCATGCCATCGACGGGCGATGGTATGCGGATGGGGGCCTGACCGACCCGGTGCCTGTCAGCGGTGCGCGGGCCTTGGGGGCCGATGTTGTGATTGCGGTGAACCCGAATGCCCGCCGTCTGGCGCAGTTCTTGCCGAAAACCGAAACGACCGATTGGGCGGAGGGTTTGCCCCGACCGATGGCGCAATTGATCGACCGTTTCGGCATCGACACCACCGCCGAAGCGGGCCCGCCTGAATACCTCGACGTGGTCAATGCCGCGATCGATATTCTGACCGACCGGGTGCGGCGGGCGCGCATGGCGGGCGATCCGCCGCAGGTCCTGCTGGACGCAAACCTGACCGAGATGTCGGTGGTCGAGATGCACCGCGCCCGCGAGGCCATCGACGAAGGTCGCCGCATGGTCGAGGACGCCGCGCGCGCGCTTGACGCCCTTCTCTGACCACCCGCATCGCCCCCAGCCAGTCTTCCGTTTTCAAATATCCGCGCCGCAGGCGCCTTGGGCCGTTCAGGGATGCGCGCCGCTGGCGATCTGGTTGGCAAAGCCGTGGTTCACGTCGCGGTGTTTTTCTTCGTCCGCGCGGATCACGATCACCACCTCGCGCAGCCGGGCATCGTCGGGCAAGCCCCAGTAATCCTTGGCAATCTGCGGGGCAGGGACGTTTTCGACCCGGCCTGCGTCGATCTCTTCGAGATAGCGGGTATAGCTGACGACCGCTTCTTCCTCCAGATACCCGACCACGCGGTGCGCGGTGCGCGGCGCAAAGAGGTACAGCCAGAAATAGAAGTTGTAGAAGATCGCTTGGGTGATCATCACCAGCGCGCGTTCGAACCGGCTGGGTTCGGCGATCTGGATGAACGTCATCAGGTGCATCCGTTCGTTGTCGGCTTCGTCGATCAGTTCCTTGATCCAGCCTTGATCGTCGCGGATATGGCGCAGCGCCTTCAGGTGTTGCAGCAACCCGCCCACCATGCCGGGCACGGCGGCGACGGTTTCCAGCACAACGGCACGGTGCCCATACCGTTTGGCAAAAAAACCATCCGCGAAGACGCGCAGCAATTTCACGAACCGCAAGGCGATGCGGTCATGAATGTCTTGGGGTTCGTGATGCACCTCGGTCGCGGGGGTGGAGGTGTGGAAGGCGTGATGCTGGTCCATGACAGGTCTCCGATATCCTATGCCGCTGAGATAGGTTTCCAGCGGCGCAGGTCACGGTTGCGGCACTGCGGCATGAACGCCTGCGCGCACAACCTGTCGCAGAAACGCAAAACGCCGCCCCGAAGGGCGGCGCTGTTTTTCGTGTTCTGTCCGGACCTTAGCGGTTTTCGACGTCCACGTAATCGCGGGCGGTCGCCCCGGTATAAAGCTGGCGCGGGCGCCCGATTTTCTGCGCCGGATCGACCAGCATTTCTTTCCACTGCGAAATCCAGCCCACGGTGCGCGACAAGGCGAAGATCGGGGTGAACATCGAGGTCGGGAAGCCCATCGCTTCGAGGATGATGCCCGAATAGAAATCGACATTCGGAAACAGCTTCTTGTCGGCGAAATAGGGGTCGGCCAAAGCGGCGGCTTCCAGTTCCTTGGCGACTTGCAGGACCGGGTTGTTTTCAACACCCAGCAGTTCCAGCACCTCGTCGGCGGATTGCTTCATGACCGTCGCGCGCGGGTCGAAGTTCTTGTAAACGCGGTGGCCGAAGCCCATCAGGCGGAACGGATCGTCCTTGTCCTTGGCGCGGGCGATGAATTCCGGGATGCGGTCCGGGGTGCCGATTTCCTTCAGCATTTCCAGACAGGCCTGATTGGCGCCGCCATGTGCAGGTCCCCATAGGCAGGCGATGCCTGCGGCGATGCAGGCAAAAGGGTTCGCGCCCGAGCTGGACGCCAGACGCACGGTCGAGGTCGAGGCGTTCTGTTCGTGATCCGCATGCAGCGTGAAGATGCGGTCCATCGCCCGGGCCAGGATCGGATCGACCTCGTAATCCTCGGTGGGCACGGCAAAGCACATCCGCAGGAAGTTCGACGCATAATCCAGATCGTTGCGCGGATACACGAAGGGCTGCCCGATCGTGTATTTATAGGCCCAAGCCGCAATCGTGGGCATCTTGGCGATCAAACGGTGGCTGGCGATCTCGCGCTGGCGTGGATCGGAAATGTCGGTGCTGTCGTGATAGAAGGCCGACATCGCGCCGACCACGCCGACCATGACGGCCATGGGATGGGCATCGCGGCGGAACCCGCGGAAGAAATTGCCCATCTGTTCGTGGATCATCGTGTGATGGGTGATCGTGTGTTCGAACTTTTCCAGTTCCGCTGCGGTCGGCAGCTCGCCATAAAGCAGCAGATAGCACACTTCGAGGAAGTGCGACTTTCCCGCAAGCTGATCGATGGGGTAGCCGCGATGCAGCAGGATGCCCGCATCGCCGTCGATATAGGTGATGGTGGATTCACAGGCCGCCGTCGAGGTGAAGCCAGGGTCATAGGTGAACGCGCCCGTTTGCGCATAAAGCTTCCGGATATCAATGACATCCGGGCCAACGCTTCCCGACATAACCGGGAATTCGGCGGTCTTGTCACCAATGGTCAGCGTGGCGGTTTTGGGGCTGTCAGCCATGAAGTGTCCCTCTCTCATGCGCGGTGCAGATACCTGCAACGGTTCCGGTGCCAGCCAGACCCCCGATGGGCTTGGACTGGGGCAGGGCACGGCCGAGAAGGCTAGCCCCCGGTCGCACCGTGGCTCGCATCCTTAAGGCGCGCGATGGTTTCGTCGCGCCCAATCACGAGCATCATATCAAACACGCTGGGGGTCACGGTGCGCCCAGCCAAAGCAGCCCGCAGAGGTTGTGCCAGCTTGCCCATTTTGACCCCGTGGGCCTCGGCTTGGGCAGCGATGAGCGCCTCCAGATCGGCTCGGGTCCAGCTAGCATTTTGCAGGTGCGGCGTCAATTCGGACAGTATACCACGGGATACCGCATCGAGGGCCTTCGCAGCCTTCTCATCCGGGTCAAACGGGCGCTGACCCAAAACAAAATAAGCCTTTTCAAGCAGTTCCGGAAACGATCTTGCGCGTTCCTTGAGGCAATACATCGCACGGGTCAGGTTGTCTTGCTGCACCTGCGACAAGGGGTCAGCCCCAATCGCCGCCAGATAGGTGCCGATCTGCGCGACAAGCTCGGCATCGGGCAGAACCGCGATATGCTGGCTGGACAGGTTTTCCAGTTTCTTCAGGTCCAGCCGGGCCGGGGATCGACCGATCCCTTCCAGGTTGAACCAGTCGCGTGCTTGGGCGTCGCTGAAAAACTCGTCATCGCCATGGCTCCACCCCAGACGGGTCAGATAGTTGCGCATCGCGGCGGCGGGATAGCCCAGCTTGGCATATTCTTCGACCCCGACCGCGCCATGCCGCTTGGACAGCTTCTTGCCGTCTTCACCGTGGATCAGCGGGATATGGGCCCAGACCGGCAGGTCCCATCCCATCGCGGTGTAGATCTGCGCTTGCCGGGCGGCATTGTTCAGATGGTCGTCGCCGCGAATGACATGCGTGACGCCCATATCATGGTCGTCCACCACGACGGCCAGCATATAGGTCGGGGTGCCATCGCCGCGCAGCAGCACCATGTCGTCCAACTGGTCGTTGCGCACCGTTACATCGCCTTGGACCGCATCGCGGGTCACGGTCACGCCGTCACGGGGCGCGCGCAGGCGGATGACGAAGGGGGCGTCGGGATGGCTTGCCGGGTCGGCGTCGCGCCACGGCGACTGGAACAGCGTTGAGCGGCCTTCGGCCCGGGCGGCGTCGCGGAAGGCCTGAATTTCGTCCTGCGTCGAAAAGCACTTGTAGGCGGTGCCATTGGCCAGCATCTGGCGGGCCACGTCTGCATGTCGGTCGGCGCGGTCGAATTGGCTGATCGCCTCGCCATCCCAATCCAGCCCCAACCAGCGCAAGCCCGCGAAGATCGCTTCGGTCGCTTCGGGGGTGGACCGCGCCCGGTCGGTGTCTTCGATCCGCAACAGAAATTTGCCGCCGCGTCCGCGTGCGAACAGCCAGTTGAACAGGGCGGTGCGCGCGCCGCCGATATGCAGATAGCCGGTCGGCGACGGGGCGAAACGGGTGACGATGGGCGCGGTCATCGGCGGGCCTTTCCGGGTTGCGTTAACCCTTTGGAAACCATGTTCAGGGAGTTTTCGGCGCGTGTTTAGGCGATCCCCCTCTGGTCCACAAGCCGCCGCCGGCCCCGTCCCGGCGCGGCCCCTGTTTGTCTGGCTGCCGGTGGTGTTCGGATTGGGGATCGGTGCGTATTTCCTGCTGCGGGTCGAACCGGGTTGGGGGCAGTTGGGCGCAGCCTGGGGGATCGCCCTGATCGCGGCGGGGATCGCCCCCTTGGCGGGGCGGCGGCTGCCCTTTGGCTGGCGTGCGCCGGCCTTGGCGATCTGCGCCGTCGCGGCGGGATTTGCCCATGCAGGCACCCAAGCCCGGCTGGCCACCGCCCCGGTTCTGGAGGTCCGGTATTACGGCCCCATCGAAGGGCGCGTGCGCGCGATTGATCGGTCCGCTTCGGGGGCTGTGCGCTTGACCCTCGACCGGGTCGGGCTGGGGGACATGGCCCCTTGGCGCACGCCGGATCGCGTGCGGGTGTCCTTGCATGGCGATCAGCGCTGGCTGACCCCGCGCCCGGGCCAGTATGTCATGATGACCGGGCACCTGTCCCCGCCACAAGGTCCGGTGGAGCCGGGCGGGTTCGATTTTCGGCGGATGGCGTGGTTCGACGGACTTGGGGCGGTGGGCTATACCCGCAGCCCGGCATTGGAGGCGATGCCGCCCACGCGGCTGGGCTGGGCGTTGTGGATCTACGATCTGCGCTTGCGCTTGTCCGCCGCGATCATCGCGGGCATCGACGGGCCGGAAGGGGCCTTTGCGGCCGCCATCGTGACAGGGGACCGGGCCGGGCTGGACCCAGACCTGGTCGAAGATTTGCGCCACACGAACCTTGCCCATTTGCTGGCCATTTCCGGCTTGCACATGGGGTTGCTGACGGGGGCTGTGTTCTTTGGCTTGCGGGCCGCCTTGGCCGCCTTTCCCGGATTTGGGCTGCGCTGGCCCATCAAGAAACTGGCCGCCTTTGGGGCCTTTGGCGCGGCTTTCGGATACCTGCATCTGTCGGGGGCCAGCGTTGCGACGGAACGCGCGTTTCTGATGGCCGCGATGATGTTGCTGGCGGTTTGCCTCGACCGCCGGGCGATCAGTGTCCGGTCCGTGGCTTGGGCGGCGCTGTGCGTTCTGATCCTGCATCCGGAAAGCCTGCTCAGCGCCGGGTTTCAGATGTCTTTTGCCGCGACCACGGCGCTGGTCGTTGTGTTCAATCTGGCCCGGGATGCCCCCAAGCGGCGCTGGCCAAAGCCGGTCGCATGGATCGGTGGGGTCGCGGTGTCGTCTTTCGTGGCGGGGCTGGCCACGGCACCCTTCGCGGCGGCCCATTTCAACATCTATTCCCAGTACGGGCTGATCGCCAATCTGGCGGCGGTGCCGGTCATGGGGGTCTTGGTCATACCGGGGGCCTTGCTGGCATTGGTCTTGACCCCCTTCGGCGGGGCCGAGCTGGGGCTATGGGTCATGGCGCAGGGGATCGCGTGGATCTTGGGGGTCGCTGCCACCTTGGCGGATTGGAGTGGGGCTGTCCGCGCGGTTCCCGCCCCACCGGGTTGGGTCTTGCCGGTGCTGGTCTTGGGCGGGCTTTGGGTGTTGCTGGACACGCGGCGCACGCGCTTTGGTGGCGTGGTGGTTGGTTTGGTGGCCTTGATCGGCTGGTCCCAGGTCGACCGCCCCTTGGTGTTGGTGTCGCAAGGGGGCGGGTTGGTCGGTGTGCTGACGCCACAGGGGCGGGTGGTGTCGAAAGACCGGGGCGAAGGCTTTGCCGCGCGCAGTTGGCTGGACAATGATGGGGACGCCACCCCGCAGGCGGACGCGTTCTTGCGGGCGGGCTTTGAACATGCGCGTGCGCGCAGTTCGTTTGCGCAAGACGCGGACGGGTGGTCCATCGTTCAGCTGCGGGGCAAATCCGCCGCTGCGTCCGGGGCGGAGGTTTGCAAACCGACGGTGCTGGTTATTTCGCCCGAGGTTCTGGGCGACGGGGCCGGGGGCTGTCTGATACTGGACGCGCGGTTTCTGCGACAAACCGGGTCCGTCGCCTTGCGCCGCATAGACGGGGTCTGGTGGTTGCAGGCCAGCGCCGACCGCACGGGTCAGCGCCTGTGGACCGGGCGGACCGGTACCGCGCGCCTGAGCGGGCCCCTGACGCCGACACCCCACCGTCTGGCGGGTCAATAGGTGCGGATCAATCCGACCAGCTTGCCTTGGACCGCGACCTGATCCTTGCGATAGACCTGTGTTGGGTAAGCGGCGTTTTCCGCCTCCAACGCCACTTGATCACCGTTGCGGCGCAGGCGCTTCAGGGTGGCTTCTTGCCCATCGACCAGGGCGACGACGATTTCGCCGTTCTCGGCATCGTCCTGTTCGCGGATCACGACGATGTCGCCATGGTTGATCCCGGCTTCGATCATCGAGTCGCCTTTGACCTCCAACGCGTAATGCTTGCCGCGTCCGGCCAGCATTTGTCCGGGGACCGCGACCGTTGTGGCGACTTCGCTGATGGCTTCGATGGGCGTGCCGGCGGCGATCCGGCCCATCACGGGCAGATCGACGGCATGGGCTTCGCTGACATCGAGCGCGGCCGCCGGGGCAGGCACCGGGTCGCGCTTGTCCCCTTCGATCACCGTGGGCTGGAACCCGCCGCGCGGTCGGGCGCGGGCGGCTTCCTTGTCGCGAATGGCATCGGGCAGTTTGACGATTTCCAAGGCGCGCGCCTTGTGCGCAAGCCGCCGGATGAAGCCGCGATCTTCAAGGGCGGTGATCAGCCTGTGAATGCCGGATTTCGACCGCAGGTCCAGTGCATCCTTCATTTCATCGAAACTGGGGGGAACCCCGTCGCGCTGCACGCGCTTGTGAATGAATTCCAGCAAATCCATCTGCTTACGGGTCAGCATGGCGCATCCTCCGGTTAAGGGGCCGCACTTATCCACAGGGCGGCGTTCCGGAATGTTCTAGCCCTGTTCTTGGTTTGTGTCAACTATAGGGGTGCGCGGGCGCGGGACCGCTAGATGTCGATATAGGCCAACAGGTCGCCCGCCGCGCGCGCGGGATCATTCGGGGGGCGAATGGCCAGCGCATCGGCCTCTGCCAGCACCGATTGCAGGGAACTGTCTTGCCGATCAAACGGGGCGAGGTGCGGGACCCCGTCGATATCGACAATCCGGGCGCGCATATAGTGTTCGCGCGGGCCATTGGCGGGCAAGGCTTGGGTCAGGGGCAGGGTGCGTCGTCGGGGCGCTTGGGCGGGCAGCCCGTGCAGGACATCCAGTGCGGGCCGCAGGAAAATGCGGGCGCAGACCATGGCCGAAACCGGGTTGCCGGGCAGCCCGATCAGGGCGGCGTCCCGAAGGCGGCCCGCCATCAGCGGTTTGCCGGGGCGCATGGCCACTTTGTAGAAGGCCCGTTCCAACCCTTCGTCCCGGGTGACCTTGGCCACGAGGTCATGATCGCCGACCGAGGCCCCGCCGATGGTGACGATCAGGTCCGCGCCCTCTGCCAGCCGTAGGACGGTGCGCAGACTGTCGGGCGTGTCGCGGGCAATCGGCAGCAACTGCACCTCGGCCCCGGCCCCGAGGGGTCCCAACATCGCCTCCAGCCCAAGGGCGTTCGAAGCGATGATCTGATCCGGGCCGGGGTGGTCGCCGGGCATGACCAACTCGTCCCCCGTCGATATCAGGGCGACCCGTGCCCGCCGATGCACCGCGACCACCGGCAGGTTCATCGACGCCAGCAAGGCGATGTGCCGAGGGGTCAGGCGGGTTGCGGCGGGCAGCACCGATCCGGTCTGGAAATCGCCACCGGCGGGGCGAATATGTGTGGATGCGTCCAGTTTTGGGCCAAGCGTGATCTGGTCGCCGTCCCGTGCGACGTCTTCCTGAAGGACCACGCGGGTGGTGCCATCGGGCACGGGCGCGCCGGTGAAAATGCGCACGGCTTGGCCGGGGCCGACGCGCCCCTGAAAGCGCGCGCCCGCTTGGGACGTGCCGATAACGTGCAAGACCGCGCCCGGTGTCGCCTCGGCGACGGCATAGCCGTCCATGGCCGACCCGGCGAAGGGGGGTTGATCCCGGTTGGCAATGGCGGGTTCCGCCAAGACCCGGCCAACCGCCTGTCGCAACGGGACCCGCTCGACCGGCAGGGGCGATAGCAGCGCGAAGATCGCGTCCAGGGCCTGTGCGGTCGAGATCATTCCGCCTGATAGCGGCCCGATTTGCCGCCTTCTTTCAGCTCCAGCCGGACGGCGTCGATCACCATCGCCTTATCGACCGCCTTGACCATGTCATACAGCGTCAGCGCGGCGATGCTGACGGCGGTCAGCGCCTCCATTTCGACCCCGGTCTGGCCGCTGGTCTTGACGGTTGCGGTGATCCGAATACCGCACAGGTGGTCATCCGGCAACAGATCGAGGGCGACCTTGGTCAGCGGCAGGGGGTGGCACAGGGGGATCAGGTCGGCTGTCTTCTTGGCCCCCATGATCCCGGCCAGTCTGGCAACACCCAGAACATCGCCCTTCTTGGCCCGGCCTTCGGTGATCATGGCAAGGGTTTCGGGTTGCATCCGCACCGCGCCCGAGGCCACCGCCACCCGGTCCGTGACGGCCTTGCCCGACACATCCACCATATGCGCGGCCCCTTCCGCATCGAAATGCGTCAAGCCGGACATGTCAGAACCCCTGCGCGGTCAAGGGGTTGGCCAGCAAGGTTCGCGTGGCGGCCGCGACGTCCTGCTGGCGCATCAGGCTTTCCCCGATCAGGAAACACCGCGCCCCATATTGCGCCAGATCGGCAAGGTCGGCGGGCGTGTTCAAACCCGATTCCGACACGATGATCCGGTCTTCAGGCACCATCCGCGCCAATCTGCGCGACGTGTCCAGCGTCGTTTCGAAGGTCTTCAGGTTGCGGTTGTTGATCCCCATCAGCGGGGATTTCAGCAAGGTGGCCCGGTCCAGTTCGTCGGCATCGTGGACTTCCAGCAAGACATCCATGCCCCAGTCGAAAGCGGCGGCTTCCAATTCGGCGGCCTGCGCATCCGACACGCTGGCCAGAATGATCAAGATGCAATCGGCCCCCCAAGCACGCGCCTCGGCGACCTGGTACGGATCATAGAGAAAGTCCTTGCGCAGAACGGGCAAGTCTACCGCGGCCCGGGCGGCCTTCAGATAGTCGGGATGGCCCTGAAAGGACGGCGTGTCGGTCAGCACCGACAGACAGGTCGCACCGCCCTGTTCATAGGCCTGGGCCAAGGCAGGCGGATCGAAGTCTTCGCGGATCAGACCCTTGGACGGGCTGGCACGCTTGATTTCCGCAATCAATCCATAGCCTTCGCGCGTGGCTTTGCGCAGCGCATCGGCAAAGCCGCGCACGGGACCAGCCTCGCGGGCTTCTTCTTCCAGCTGGGCCAACGACACCGACGCCTTGGCGGCGGCGATTTCTTCCAGCTTGTAGGCCTTGATCTTGTCGAGGACGGTCTCGGTCATGCGCCGTCCCCTTTGTGCGAGGTCAGCGCCGCAAGGGCCAGCACCTTGGCCTTGGCCGCCCCGCTGTCGATGCTGGCAGCGGCCATTTCCGCGCCGTCCTTCAGATCGCCGCAGGTGCCCGCCACAACCAAGGCGGCGGCGGCGTTCAGAAGAACCGCATCGCGATAGGCCCCTTCGGCCCCATCCAAAAGGGCCCGGAAGGCGATCCCGTTTTCTTCGGGCGTGCCGCCCAGAATGTCGCGGAACGGATGGACCGGCAGGCCCGCGTCTTCGGGGTGGATTTCCAGACCCGTGATCTGCCCGTCCTTCAAGGCCGCGACCGAGGAGGTCCCCGAAATCGACAGCTCATCCGTGCCATCCGACCCATGCACGATCCAGACCGCGTCGGACCCAAGGTCTTGCAGCGTTTCGGCCATGGGAAAGATCAGGTCGATGGCAAAAGCCCCGGTCAATTGCCGTTTGACCCCGGCGGGATTGGTCAGCGGACCCAGGATGTTGAAGATCGTCTTGCAGCCCAATTCCTGCCGCGTGGGCATGACGTGTTTGATGGCGGGGTGGTGCATCGGGGCCATCATGAAGCCGATCCCGACCTCGGCCAAGGCGCGTTCGACCACGGGGGCTTCGACCATCACGTCGATGCCCATTTGGGTCAGCACATCCGCCGCGCCGGATTTCGAGCTGAGATTGCGGTTGCCATGCTTGGCCACGGGCACGCCCGCGCCCGCCACGACAAAGGCGGCAGCGGTCGAGATATTCAGCGTGCCCTTGCCATCGCCCCCGGTGCCGACGATGTCGATGGCCCCGTCCGGCGCGGCGACCGGCACGCATTTGGCGCGCATCACAGCGGCGGCGGCGGCATATTCCGCCACGGATTCGCCGCGCGCCCGCATCGCCATCAGCAGACCGCCCATCTGGGCCGGTGTGGCGGTGCCTTCGAACAGGTGCTGGAACGCTTGGGTCGCTTGCGCCTTGGACAAGGGCCCTTCCGAGGCCGCGTAGATCAGCGGTTTCAGCGCATCGGTCATGCAGGAACCTTCAATGTCTTCAGAAAGTTTTTCAACATGGCATGGCCATGTTCGGAACGAATGGATTCAGGGTGGAATTGCACGCCTTCGATGGGTTTCTCGCGGTGACGCAGCCCCATGATGGTGCCATCTTCCAGCCAGCTTGTGACCTCGAGCGTGTCGGGCAGGGTATCCCGGTCGACCACAAGGCTGTGATACCGCGTCGCTTGCAGGGGCGAGGGCAGGCCTTCGAACACGCCAACGCCCGCGTGATGCATCGTGCCCATCTTGCCATGCACGATCTCGCTGTGGCGCTGGACCTTGCCGCCAAAGGCTTGACCGATGGTCTGATGACCAAGGCACACCCCCAGCAGGGGCAGGTCGATTTCGGCGGCGGCCAGCGTCAAGGGCAGGCAGATGCCTGCACGGTCCGGGTCGCAAGGACCGGGGCTGAGGACGATGCCGGATGGGCGCAGGGCCAAGGCCTGCTGCACGTCCAGGGCGTCGTTTCGGTGGACTTGAACATCGGCGCCCAACTCGCCCAAATAATGGACAAGATTGAATGTGAAACTGTCGTAATTGTCGATCAGCAGCAGCATCGCGCGGTCCTTCGCTTGTCGCCAGGGAAAGGGCGTGCATCCTTCGCGCTGGTGGCGCTATAGATGGGCCAAGCCGCACTGTGGGGTCAAGACGCGATCTTGACCCGCAACAGGGCCACGCGCCCTGCGGTCTGTGTCGAGGGGATTGAGACGAGCTATGTTGAAGGGTTTGTTGTCGGGGGTGTTTTGGGGCGCGTTCGTGGGGACGATCGTCATCGTCGGCGCGTCCTTGAATGCGCCTTTGCCGGGGCCGGACGCGAACACCGATACGATCCCGGAACGCGTGGCCTTGGCCCCCAGCGCCGCCGAAGTGCCCCCCGTCTTGCCGACAACGGACATTCCCGAACCGGTCGATCCGACCCGCAGCGCCTTGACCGCGCCGGACGCGGTGCCGCCGACCCCGACCGAACCGGCAACGGGTGAGGGGGCGCTTGC
>CAZIKH010000052.1:0-12443 GCA_964539755.1 uncultured Dinoroseobacter sp.
CGGTTTCCGCGAAATTGGCGGATTTCGAAAAGTCGGGTTTGACGTTCATTTCTCCGCCTCCTTACGCGGTCTCGCCCAGATACGCTTCGCGCACCTTGGGGTGACCCTTGATTTTGTCCGGGGTGTCTTCGACCAGCGGGGTGCCTTGGGCCAGCACGGTGATGCGCTGCGCCAAGCTGAAGACCACGTGCATGTCATGCTCGATGATCGCCATGGTGATGCTGCGCTTCTCGTGGATTTCCTTCAGCAGGTCGATGGTGTTGTTGGTGTCGGCCCGCGCCATCCCGGCGGTGGGTTCGTCCAACAACAACAGGCGCGGTTGCTGGACAAGGCACATGGCCATTTCCAGCCGCCGCTTGTCCCCGCGCGACAGGCTGCTGGCCTGCATGTTGCGCTTGTCGATCATGCGGACCTCGGTCAGCATTTCCTCGGCCTGCTGCACGATGTCCTTTTCGTCCATCACATGCTCGATCGCATGCAGCCGGAAGGCCCCGTCGCGCTTGGCAAAGCAGGGGATCAGCACGTTTTCCATCACCGTCAGGTCCCCGAAGATTTCGGGTGTCTGGAACACGCGGCTGATGCCCATCTGGTTGATCTCGTGGGGCTTGCGGCCCAGCACGGACTGGCCGTCGAACATCACCGAGCCCGTGTCCGGGATCAGTTTGCCGACAAAGCAGTTCAGCAGCGTCGACTTGCCAGCCCCGTTCGGCCCGATGATCGCGTGGACGGTGTTTTCCTTCACGCTGAGGTTCACATCGCCCAGGGCCTGTAGCCCGCCGAAGCGCTTGTTGACGCCTTTGACTTCAAGAATTCCCATCTGTCCGTCCTTTCTTATTCGCCAACATGCGGGGCTTGCTTGGGGTGATGCTCCGGGTCCGCGCCGGGCGTCTGGTTCTTGGACTTGCGGCCCTTGAACCAGTTGCCGATGCGCTGACCGCCTTCGACCAGACCGCCGGGCAGGAAGATCACGACCATCATGAACATGATGCCCAAGGTCAGGTGCCAGCCCTTGCCGATGAAGGGATAGATGATGGCAACCATCGCGTCTTCCAGACCATCGGGCATCCAGTAGAACCACTCGTGCAGGATGGTCGAGTTGATCTTGGACACGATGTTTTCCATGTACTTGATGAAGCCTGCGCCCAGAACCGGTCCGATCAGGGTGCCTGCGCCGCCAAGGATGGTCATCAGAACCACTTCGCCCGAGGCCGTCCAGAACATCCGTTCCGCGCCGGCCAGCGGGTCCATCGACACCATCAGGCCGCCTGCCAGACCGGCATACATCCCCGAGATGACGAAAGCCGCCAAGGTGTAGGGCTTGTTGTTCAGGCCGGTGTAGTTCATGCGCTGCTGGTTCGACTTCACGGCCCGCAGCATCATGCCAAAGGGCGAGCGGAAGATGCGGATCGACAGGTAGAACGACGCCAGCATGACGATGGCCGCCAGATAATAGCCCGCGTTGAAGGTAAAGAGCCACCCTGCCACCTCCAATTCGAAGCTGGACCGCATGGTCAAGCCAAAGAGGTTGGTCAACGGAATGGAGCCGTTCACGTTCTGCACGCCGATGATGCGCGGATCATCCAAAGCCAGCTGCAAGCCGGTTTCCCCGCCCGTGATGGGCGTCAGAACCGAATAGGCCAGCGCAAAGGACATCTGGGCAAAGGCCAGCGTCAGGATCGAAAAGTAGATCCCCGACCGCCGCAGGCTGATATAGCCCACGAACAGGGCAAACAGGCCGGCCACCATGGTCGAGACGATGATCGCAGGCAGCACGTTCATGGTCAGCAGTTTCATCATCCAGACCCCGGCATAGGAGCCCACGCCCAGGAAGGCCGCATGGCCGAAGGACAGGTATCCGGTCAGGCCAAACAGGATGTTGAAGCCGATGGCGAAGATCCCGAAGATCACGAACCGCTGCATCAGGTCGGGATAGCCCGCGTTGAACTGCGCCATGGCGCTGCCTTCGGGGAAGGGGTTCAAGATGAAGGGTGCGAACATCGTCAGGACAATGACGATCGCGAACAGCTTGAAATCCTTGGCTTCCAGCCCCAGCACGGTGGCCGGTGCCTTGGTGACCAAGGCCTTCGGGGCCGAGGCCGCGGCTGCGGGCGGGTTTTGAGTTTGATCGGTCATTGATTATTCCTCCATCACGCCTTTGCGGCCCATCAAGCCACGCGGGCGGGTGAGCAGAATGACGATGGCAACGAGGTAGATGATGATCTGGTTGATGCCGGGGATGATCGAGGTCGCCGCAGGGGTCGACGCAAAGCTTTCCAGAATGCCCAGCAGGAACCCTGCCAGAACCGCGCCCGGAAGGCTGCCCATGCCGCCGACGACCACCACCACGAAGCTTAGAACCAGAAAGTCCATGCCCATGTGATAGTTCGGGCTGTTGATCGGTGTGTACATCACCCCCGCAAGCCCGGCGACGCAGGCCGCGATGGCGAACATGATCGTGAAGCGCCGGTCAATATTGATGCCCAGCAAGCCAACGGTTTCGCGGTCGGCCATGCCTGCGCGCACCACCATGCCGAAGGTCGTGAATTGCAGGAAGGCAAACACGCCGCCGATCAGGATCATCGCGAAGACGAAATAGACAAGCCGCCAATAGGGATAGAGCACCGTACCCGGGTCCATGCCCAGAAGCGCGCCGAAATCCAGCGTGCCCACCAGCGCCGAAGGGGCCGGGGTCGGGATCGGGTTCGCGCCGTAGTAGAACTTGACGATTTCCTGCAAGACGATGGCCAAGCCGAAGGTCACAAGGATCTGGTCGGCATGGGGGCGCTTGTAGAAATGCTTGATCAGCCCGCGTTCCATCGCGATGCCGATGGCCATCATGATCGGGATGGCGAACAGAATGCCCAAGGGGACGGCCCAGTCGATGATCAGACTGCCCGTTTCGGGACCGAACCATTTCTCGACATAGGGCGTGCTGACCTTCAGGGGGTTGCCCAGAAAGTCGGTGCGGGTCGGGTCGATGCTTTCGCTGGACCAGGTCAGAATGCGGCTCAGCGTGACGGCGCAGAAGGCGCCCAACATGAACAGCGCGCCGTGGGCGAAGTTCACCACACCCAGCGTGCCGAAAATCAGCGTCAGACCAAGGGCGATCAGCGCATAAGCCGATCCCTTGTCCAAGCCGTTCAGGATTTGAAGGAGAATGCCGTCCATCGGTCCCACCTCGGTCATTTTCGGAAAAGGCCCCGCAGGGCAAGACCTGGGGGCAGGGGGTCTGCGCGCCGAACCCGGCGCGCAGACATGTTTGCAAGAAGCTTAGGCGCCCGGGTTGCACGCACCCAGTTCGCCGCCCGCAAACTGCGGGTGGTCGGGGGCATAGGTAACCTGCTCGACCGGGGTAACTTCCACGATTTCCAGAAGGTCGAACTCGTTCTCCGGGTTCTCTTTCCCGCGCACGACCAGAACGTCCTTGAAGCACTGGTGGTCTTCGGCGCGATACAGGGTCGGCCCGTTGCCCATGCCGTCGAATTCGAAGCCTTCCAGGGCCTCGACAACCGCACAGGGGTTGAACGATCCGGCGCGCTGCACGGCGTCTGCATAAAGCAGGGTCTGCACGTAGCAGGTATGCGCGGCCTGGCTCGGCGGGAAGCCGTACTTGGTGCCGAAGGACCGCACGAAGGCTTGCGTGCCAGCATCCGGCAGCGACCAGTGCCAGTTGGTGGACCCGAAGATCCCCTTCACGTTGGCACCTGCACCCTTCGCCATCAGGCGCGAGTAAAGCGGAACGATGATTTCGAAGTTCTTGCCGTTGACGACACGGTCGCGCAGGCCGAACTGAACCGCGTTGGTCAGCGAGTTCACCATGTTCCCGCCGTAGTGCACCAGAACCAGTGTATCGGCATCCGAGTTCAGAACCGGCGCGATGTAGGACGAGAAGTCGGTTGCCGCCAGCGGCGTCAGCACTTTCTCGACCGTGTTCCAGCCCATCGCTTCGGTGGCCGAGCTGATGGCTTCTTCGGTGGTGTAGCCCCAGTTATAGTCCGCCGTCAGGTAATAGGCGTTCCGGTCGGTGCCATAAGCATTCGCCAACACCGGTGCCAAGGCAGCACCCGACATGTAGCTGTTGAAGAAGTGACGGAAGCCATTGCGACGCTTGTCCTTGCCAGTGGTGTCGTTGGCGTGGGTCAGACCGGCCATGAAGATGACGCCGGCTTCTTGGCACAGCGCCTGCACAGCCACAGCCACACCCGAGGACGAACCGCCGGTGATCATGATGGCGCCGTCTTTTTCGATCATCGAGCGGGCCGATGCACGGGCCGCGTCCGACTTCGTTTGGGTGTCACCGGTCACATATTCGACCTTGCGGCCCAGAATGCCGGTGCCGTCCAGCGCCTTGGACGAGAAGGTGTTCAGCATGCCGCCGTCGCCTTCGCCGTTCAGGTGTTCGACCGCCAGGAAGTAGGCGCGCAGTTCGTCTGCGCCTTCGTCCGCATAGGGGCCGGACTGGGGCACGTTGAAGCCCAAGGTGACCGACGACGGGCCGGGTTCGTTGGTGAAGGCGCGTGCGCCCGAGGTGAAGATGGTTGGCAGTGCGAGACCCGCACCGGCAACAGCACCGGTTTTCAGCACGCCGCGGCGGCTGAAGTCAAATTTGGACATGGAAATCCTCCCGATTTGTGCAGGGGGCGGTGCGACTCCTCAATCGCGCCACCCGTGGCCGTATGGCCTTTGATCAAAAAACACCGGAATCAGCAAAATCAGCAACAAGCGCGTATGGGGGAACGATTTTCTTGTAAACGAATCTGTCAATGCGCGCGCAGAAAGTGTAAAGCTCTTATCATGCAGGTGCAGCAAGTGCTTGATTGAAAGGGGGATCGGCATGTCGAAATCTTCGCTGACGGGCAGCCGGATCCGTGAACGCCGTCAGGCGCTGAACATGCGTCAGGCCGAACTGGCCCGGCAGGCTGGAATCTCGGCCAGCTACCTGAACCTGATCGAGCATAATCGCCGCAAGATCGGCGGCAAGGTTCTGATCCAGATCGCCCGCGCGCTGGATGTCGAAGTGTCCTTGCTGACCGAAGGGGCCGAAGAAGCCTTGCTGGAAGCCTTGCGCGAAGCCGCCGCCGTGTCCCGGCGTGGGACCGCCGAAGTGGACCGGATCGAAGAATTCGTCAGCCGTTTTCCCGGCTGGGCGCGGCTGATCGCGGCGCAACGCCGCCGGATGTTGACGCAGGACCGCACCATCGAAGCCCTGAACGACCGTTTGACCCATGACCCGTTTCTGGCCGATGCCATGCACGACCTTCTGTCCACCGTGACCGCGATCCAGTCGACCGCCAACATCCTGATGGAAACGCCCGAAATCGAAGACCAGTGGCGCGACCGCTTCACCCGCAACATCCAAGAAGAAAGCACGCGCTTGACGGCGGGCAGCCAAACCTTGGTGCGGTATTTCGAAGATCAGGTGCAGGCGGAAACGCCCTTCACCACCCCGCTGGAAGCCTTGGACAGCTACCTTGCCAAACGCGATTATCACCTGCCGGAATTGGAAGGTGCCGACGCCTTCGACCGGATCGACACGCTGCTGGAGGAGGCGGTTGAATTCAACACGCCGCAGGTCAAGCTGTTGGCGCGGTCCTATTTCCAGATTTACGCCCGCCTGTCGGCAAAGATCCCCGCGTCCGAAGCGGCCGCGATCTGGGCCGACACGCCGGACCCGGCGGCCTTGGCGGCCCGGTTCGATGTGCGATTGTCGGACGCGATGCACCGACTGGCGATCTTGCCCGCCGAGGCGTTGGGCCAGAACCTTGGGCTGATCGTCTGCGACGCGGCGGGGGCGTTGATGTTCCGCAAGGCCTTGGACGGCTTTCCGGTGCCCCGCTATGGCGCGGCCTGTGCGATCTGGCCGATCTATCAGGTCCTCAATCGCCCGATGACCCCGCAGCGCGATCTGGTGGAAACGCCCCCCGGACGGCGCTTTGAAACATGGTCGATTGCCGAACCCTACGAGGCGGTGCAATTCGCCCATGCGCCGATCTTGCGGGCCTCGATGCTGGTCAGTCTGGACACCGGGGCCTTGATGCGCAGTGCTCCGGTTCCGGTTGGCACGACCTGCCGGATTTGCCCGCGGCCCGCCTGCGCCGCGCGCCGCGAACCGTCGGTGCTGGCCGATTGACCGATTGCTGTGCGCATCGTTTTGACAGCGCAAGAAACTTGCGCAATAACGAGCGTCAAGAATAACAAGAACATAGTCTGCCGGGACGGGGAGGGGAACGGCGATGCCCAAATCGGTCTTATTGATCGAGGATGAGCCGAATATCATCGAGGCGATCGGATTCATCCTGTCGCGCGCGGGGTATCAGGTCTTGTCCCATGGCGATGGTATCACCGCGGTGGACGCCGTCCACCGTGAGACCCCAGACATGGTCATCCTTGACTTGATGCTGCCCGGGCGCGGCGGGCTGGATATCCTGCGCGAGTTGCGCGGCGCGACGGGCACGCAGGACTTGCCCGTGATGATGCTGACCGCACGCGGCCAGAAGCATGACCGCGACCAAGCCGAACGCTTGGGTGTGACCGCCTTCATGACCAAGCCCTTCGCCAATAGCGAGGTTCTGGCCCAGGTTCAGGCCCTGATCGGCGACGCCTGAGATGCCGGATTTCGACTTCGACCGCGACGATACCGGACCGCCTGCGCAGTTGTTCCTGCAACGTCGGCCCTATCGGCGGCGACGTCTGATCGACGCAATGCGCGTCTTGCCGATCTTTGCCCTGTTTCTGCTCTTGGTGCCCGCCCTTCTGATCCCCAAGGGCCTTGCCGGATCGACCAGTGAAATGGCCTTGTTCCTGTTCAGCGTCTGGCTGGGGATCATCGCGGCTTCGGCCATCGTTGTGCGGCTGTTGTCGCGCACGGAATCCCGCACCACATCGGCGCTCGAGGACGCGGATCGCTGATGCAGCTCGATGTGCTGATCGCGATTGCACTGCTTTATGTCGGGGTGTTGTTCATGGTCGCCTTCGCGGCGGAACAACGCGCGCGCAGCGGCCGGTCGACGTGGTTGCGGTCGCCCTTGATCTACACATTGTCCCTGTCGGTGTATTGCACAGGCTGGACCTTTTACGGCGCGGTCGGCTTTGCCGCGCGGTCCGGGCTGGAATACGTCACGATCTACCTTGGGCCGACCTTGGTCTTCATCGGCTGGTGGTGGCTTCTGCGCAAGCTGGTGCGGATCGGGCGGGCGCAGCGGGTGACCTCGATCGCGGACCTGATTTCCGCCCGCTACGGCAAATCGAACGGTCTGGCGGTTCTGGTGACCTTGCTGGCCGTTGTCGGCACCACCCCCTATATCGCGCTGCAATTGCAGTCGGTGTCCTTGTCGCTGGCGGTCTTCGCCGGGCCCGATGCGGGTGGGCTGAACGGCAATGAAAGCGCGTTCTGGACCGCCGTCGGCTTGGCGGCTTTCACCGTGATCTTCGGCACCCGGAACCTGGATGCCAACGAACGCCACCACGGTGTGGTGATGGCCATCGCGGTCGAGTCGGTGGTCAAACTGTGCGCCCTCTTGGCGGTTGGGGCCTTCGTGGTCTGGGGGCTGGCCGGCGGCGTGGGGCCGGTTCTGGACCGCATCGACGCCTCGCCGATCAGCGCGTGGCAGGTCGATGGGGGGCGCTGGATCGTGCTGACCGCGCTGGCGGGCATCGCGGTGATCTGCTTGCCGCGCATGTTTCAGGTGCTGGTGGTCGAAAACGCCGATGAACGGCATCTTGCGACGGCCAGCTGGGCGTTTCCGCTGTATCTGCTGCTGATTTCGCTGTTTGTCATCCCGATTGCCGTTGTCGGGCTGGACACGCTGCCTGCCGGGTCAAACCCCGACCAGTTCGTGCTGACCCTGCCGCTCAGCGCGGGGCAGGACACACTGGCGGTTCTGGCGTTTCTGGGCGGGTTCTCGTCCGCCACGTCCATGGTCATCGTCGCGGCGATTGCCTTGTCCACGATGCTGTCAAACCATGTGGTCATGCCGATCTGGCTGTCCATGCAGGTGGGCGGGGCCAGCGTTTCAGGCGATGTGCGCAGGGTCGTCCTGACCTCGCGCCGGGTTGCCATCTTCGTCGTCATGGCCTTGGGCTATGGCTATTACGTGGTTTCGGGCGGTTCGACCGCCTTGGCGGCCATCGGGTTGATTGCCTTTGCCGGGGTGGCGCAGGTGTTCCCGGCCTTGATCGGGGGCCTGTTCTGGCGCGGGGCGACCCGGCGCGGGGCGGCCGCCGGGTTGACCGCTGGCTTCGCGATCTGGGTCTATACGCTGCTGTTGCCCAGTTTCGGACCGGATGCCGTGATGTCTGCGCGGATGCTGGACGAAGGCCCGTTCGGGATCGCGCTATTGCGCCCCGAGGCCCTGTTCGGCCTGTCGGGCCTTGATCCGCTGGTTCATGCCATGTTGTGGTCGATGGTGGTCAATGCGGGCCTGTTCATGGCGGTCTCGCTGGCGACCTTCCCATCGCCGATGGAGCGGCTTCAGGGCGCGGAATTCGTCAACGTGTTCGATTATGCCTCGACCCCGCGGGTGTGGTCCGGCGGGCGGGCCGAGGCCGAAGACCTTCTGGTGATGGCCCAACGCATCCTTGGTCCGCAGGAAGCCACCAACCTGTTCACGCGCGCGGCCCAAGGGCAGGGGCGTCGCGGCTATCTGCCCGACCCGACGCCCGAGTTTTTGCGCGAACTGGAACGCGAATTGGCGGGGTCCGTGGGGGCGGGCACCGCCCATGCGATGGTCGCGCAGGTCCATGGCGGCGCGTCGATCAGCGTGGCCGACCTGATGGCGGTGGCCGATGAAACCGCGCAGATGATGGAATACTCGACCCAGCTGGAAGCCAAGTCGAAAGAACTGGAAGAAACCGCCCATGAATTGCGCCTTGCCAACGAGAAACTGACGCAGCTGTCGATCCAGAAAGACGCCTTTCTCAGCCAGATCAGCCACGAATTGCGCACGCCCATGACGTCGATCCGGGCGTTTTCCGAAATCCTGATGGCCGGGGAATTGGCCGTGCAGGATCAGGCCCGCTATGCGCGCATCATTCAGGACGAAAGCATCCGGTTGACCCGGTTGCTGGATGATCTGCTGGATTTGTCGGTGCTGGAACATGGTCAGGTCGTCTTGACCCGCCAGCAAGAACCCTTGGGCGATATTCTGGACCGGGCGGTTGCGGCGGCTTCGGCGGCAGGCGGGGACCGGGTGCTGCGGGTCGAACGGGACCCCAAGGGCGAAGACATCGTTCTGAACACCGATACCGGGCGTTTGGCGCAAGTCTTCATCAACCTGATTTCGAATGCGGCCAAGTATTGCGATGCCGAGGATCCGGTGCTGCGCATCTCGGTCCAGCGCAGCCCGGATCAGGTGCAGGTGGATTTCGTCGACAATGGGCTGGGCATTCCGGCTGACAGCCACGCGGTGATCTTCGAGAAATTCGCGCGCCTTGATGACGACAAGGCCGCCAATTCGACGGGCGGGGCCGGGTTGGGCTTGGCCATCAGCCGCGAGATCATGGCCCGGCTCGGCGGACAGATCGCCTATCTGCCCGACCGCGATGGGGCGGCCTTTCGGGTCAGCTTGCCGAAATCCGCCTTCGACATACCCGCGCCGGATGCCGCTAACGCTTTGTCAACCTAAAGCGGCCACTCTGGGGCATAGCGTCCAGAAGGGCGTTCATAGCCTCAAACCCGCCCGATCCAATGCCTGCACCTGATCCCTTGCCCCCCCGGTCTGGCCCGGCCTCGGCCCTTGCGGCCAAACTGCGGGCGGCCCGTCCCGGCAACCGTGACCTTGCCAAGGTCGAAGAACAGGCCTTGCGCCTTGCCATGGCGCGCGCCGGACGGCGCTGTCTGGATTGCGATGTCTTGGTGCATCAGGCCGTGCCCGCTGCGCTGGACGCACCGATGGCCATGTTGGACGGGGTGCAGGACATGGCGTTGGTGGCCAGTCTTGTCAGCCCGGACGGGGATCAGGGCGTGGTCGCGTTGGACGCCGCGGGGGTTTACGCCATCACCTGCTTGCGCACCACAGGCCGGCTGCCCACGGTCCCCCCCGACCAAAGCACCCTGCCGCAGAAGGCCACCGCGATCCAAGCCGCCCTTGTGCGCCCGTTGGTCTCGACCTTCCTGACCGGCTGGCATGCCGCCTTGGGCGGCGGGACGGCCAAGCCGAAGGGACAGGAAACCGCCGACCTGATCGCGGGCTACCGGTTCGGCACCGCCGCGCTGTCGGCGCGCACCCTGCTCATGGGATTGCCCGCAGGCAATATGGTGTCCTTGCGGGTGGCGGTGGAATTCGGGGGCAGCATCCCGGCCCAGATGCTGTTCGTTTTGCCCGTGGCCCGGTTGGCGCAATCCGACCCGGCGACCGACACGTCTGACCGGACCGCGCGACGCCGCGCCGATTGGCAGGCGGCCTTGCACAAGGCGGTGCTGTCCAGTCCGGCCCGATTGCACGCCGTGTTGCATCGCACCAAACTGCCCCTCGAAAAGGTGCGCGGGTTTGGCCCTGGCACGATCCTGCCCTTGCCAGTGGACGCTTTGGACGGTGTGGTTCTGGATCCGGCCCCCATGGGCCAAGGGCTGCGGGGGCGCTTGGGGCAGATCCACGGACAACGCGCAATCCGCCTGCAAACCGACGAAAGCCCCGCCGCCGCGCCAAGGGACCCCGGGGATCAGCCGGGTTCATTCCATGACACCCTGTCCCTGCCCGAGGCGGGCGCTCAGATCGACCAATCCGCCGAACCCGACCGCGCCATGGGCGACTAAGGGCGCTCTATGCTTTGGGGGGTTACCCGGATTTCTGCTGGGCCAGCATGTCGATCATGCCGCGCAGAATTTCCACATTATACCCTTGGGCCGCCCCGGCGGCGATGATCTCGTCCGTGGGGCGCGTGCCAGCTTGGGTCAGCGCCCAAACAAGGGTCGACCGATTGCCCGATGCGCAATACGCCAGTACGGGACCGGGGGCCGCCGCAAGGGCCTTGGCATGGGTGGCAACGATGTCTTCGGTCAGCCCGCCGGGGGTGATCGGGTTCTCGATAAAGGTCAGGCCCGCCGCTTCGACCGCTTGTCGCATGGCACTGGCCTGCCAAGGCGGCGGCACCTCTCCATCGGGCCGGTTGCAGATCACGGTGGTGAAGCCCGCTTCGGCAATCGCGGGGGCATCTTCCGGGTCGATCTGCGGTGAAACGGCATAGGTGTCGGTGATCGGGCGAAGGTCCATGGGGGCTTTCCTTGACAGGGGCGCGCGCGCCAAAAAACGCTTAGCGGTTCACGCTGCGGCTGTTTTCCGCGCCGACCACCGTGATCCGGCGCACGCCGCGCAAGCCGAAATCGCTGATGAAATGGCCCACGACCACTTCGCGCGACCGTTCGGTCGAAACCGGGCGGGGATAGGCAGGGTCCGCCAAGCGGAATTCGTAGGTCAGGGTGCGATTGTCGTCGGGTGCTTCATTGTTCAGCGGCACCAGTTCCGCATCCCAGTAGCCTTGCGTCGGGGGCAGGCCGATGGCGTGGATGATGGCACCGCCCTGCATCCGCTCGACGCGCAAGCTGGTCACTTGGGTCACCAGACCGCGCGGATCGATGACGAATTCGTCGGGGGCGGCGGCGATGGTTTCTTCGCTGCTGCCAAACCAATTCATCGGATTGAGCCGGGTGCCGCATCCGGCCACCACAAGGGTTGCCACCAAACCTGCCGCCACTAGGGATTTCATCTGCCCGGTCTCCGTCTGCCCAATGGCCCTTGGCTAGCGCACCGCGCGCCATTTGAAAAGCCCGCATGGAAGGGCTGGACCGTGTCGGGACAACGACTTAGGTCAAAGGCACGCCCCGAAAGGAGATCCAGATGGCAGATGCAGAGTTCGAAGACCTGGCCGAAACCTTCGCTTTCTTGGACGATTGGGAAGATCGGTACCGCCATGTGATCGATATGGGCAAAGCCATGCCCCCGCTGGAAGAGGCCTTGCGCGTCCCGGCCACCAAGGTCGATGGCTGCGCCAGCCAGGTTTGGCTGGTCCCGGAAATCGACGGGACGGGGCCACAAGCGGGCTTTCGCTTTCGCGGCGACAGTGACGCCATGATCGTGCGCGGCTTGATTGCGGTCCTGATCCAGCTCTACAGCGGGCGGACGGTGTCAGATGTGCTGGCCATCGACCCCCAAGCGGAACTGGGGCGTTTGGGCCTGAACGATCATCTGTCCGCACAGCGGTCCAACGGAGTGCGGGCCATGGTGCAACGGATTCGCGAAACCGCCGCGCGCGCATCCGAGGCATGACAGGCGCGGTGAGTTATGGCAAGATTTGGCAAAGTTTGCCAATACCGGAGCGGATGCCATGGCCACCATGAATGTCTCGATCACCGATGAAATGAAGAAATGGGTCGACGACGCCGTCGCGTCAGGCCGGTTTGCGAACGCGTCGGACTATGTCCGCCATCTGTTGCGGCTTGAACAAGA
>CAZIKH010000053.1:0-12392 GCA_964539755.1 uncultured Dinoroseobacter sp.
TGGTGATCGACGGGCAGGCAACCCCCTTGGGCGACACCGACCCCGAACATGCGCTGCCGATCATCTTTGGCGCGATCGGGCGGCATTTGCACGGCGAACGCCTGTCGGCGGTGGGCCACCGCATCGTGCATGGCGGGCCGGATTTCGCGGCCCCCGCCGTGCTGACCCGCGCCGTGCTGGACAGGCTGGCCGCCTATGTGCCGCTGGCCCCCTTGCACCAGCCGCACAATCTGGGGGCGGTGCGCGCGGCCATGGCCGCCTTCCCCGAGGCCCTGCAAGTGGGCTGTTTCGACACCGCCTTTCACCAGACCCAAGCGCCAAGCCAGCAGCATTTCGCGATCCCGAGGGCGCTGTTCGACGAAGGCGTGCGCCGCTACGGGTTTCATGGCCTGAGCTATGCGTTCATCGCCGACCAGCTGCGCGCCACGGACCCCGCTTTGGCGGCGGGGCGCGTGGTGGTGGCGCATCTGGGGTCGGGCGCGTCGATGGCAGCGTTGGTCGAGGGCCGTTCCGTCGCCACGACCATGGGCTTTTCGGCTTTGGACGGGTTGCCCATGGGCACGCGCCCCGGTCAGATCGACCCCGGGGTGCTGCTGTATTTGCTGGACGAAAAAGGCATGTCTTCCAAAGCGTTGACGCGCTTTCTTTACAAGGATTGCGGGTTGTTGGGCCTGTCGGGGATCAGCAATGATCTGCGGGTCTTGCAGGCCTCGGACGCGCCCGAGGCCGCCGAGGCGATTGCCTATTTCATCGACCGCTGCCGACAGGCCATCGGCGGGCTTGCCGCCGCGATGGGCGGGATCGACGGCCTTGTCTTCACCGGCGGCATCGGCGAACACAGCGCCCCGGTGCGCGCGGGCATTCTGGCGGGGCTGGGCTTCTTGGGCTTTGCCTGCGACGGGGCCGCGAATGCCGGTGCGGGCCCGCAGATCGGCGGGGCGGGCAAACCCGTCTGGGTGCTGGCAACGGATGAAGAACAGGTCATCGCGCGGGCCTGTGCGGCGGCCCTGCACAAGGGGGCCGGTGGGGGGACCCCGGCCTGAATTCGGGACAGGTTTGGGACAATCGCAGCGGGTCTTTGGCCCGGCTTTGGGGGTGTTTTCGGGTCGGCGGCGACGCGCCCCAAAGATGAACAAAGGGTTAACAAGCCTAAGAATCTTAGGGCTGTTAACCCTTTGGTAACGAACGCGCCCCTAACCCCTTGATCTGCCGTCGGGAAATGCAACCTTAGCGCGAGTTCCCTAACTTTTTGGGGGAAAGGGCCAAATGCCCTCGCCGCCCGCGCCCCCCAAACGCCCGCGCGTCAGGCCTGAAACGGATCGCGCTGCTTGGCCTTGCGATAGGCTTTCGGCGTCGTGCCGTATTGCTTGCGGAACAGCCGATAGAAATAGCTCAGGTTCTCGAACCCGCATTCCTCGACAATATCCTCGATGGCGGCCTCGTCGCTGCGCAGCAATTGCGCGGCGTGGTCGATCCGGATGCGGTTCACATATTCCGACGGCGTCAGCCCGGTGGCCGATTTGCAGGTCCGGCAAACATGCTCATGGCTGCGTCCGGCCGCCTTGATGAACCCCGCCGCGCCCTTGCGAAACACCTCGCGCGTCTGGGCGGCGTTACAGGCTTCGGAAAACCACCGCGGCACGCTGTTGGTGTCCGGCACCCCTTCGAACACCACGCGATTGGCCAGAACCAACAAGAATTCCTCGATCCGCGCCAAGCTGCGATCGGCGGTCTGCAATTGCAGCGCGACGGTCTTGGCGCGCGCAAAGGCATCCGGGCCCAGGGCCTGCATGTCGGGCAGGGGGCTGGTCGCATCGAACAGCCGCCCCCCGACCGTGTCGCGATACCGCGCCGCCAGATGCTGCGCCGTCTCGGTGCGAAACATCACGTTGATGATCTGGCAGCCTTCGGTCCGGTCCGCGCAAAACGCATGCACATCCCGGGGCCTTAGAAACGCGATCTGGCCGGGCTGCAAGCTTTGACTGACCCCGTTGATCCAATGCGCGGTGCGCCCGCTTTCGATCAGAAAGACCTCGAAGAAATCATGGTCATGCGCCTGCGCGGGATAGCGGCGGGCAAGGCTCTTGCGGGCAAAGTGAAACGCCTCATGCGGGGCCAGATAGCTGTCGATGTAAAAGCGCGTGCGATCCATGTCCAATATACGCAAAAAATTGCTGCATTGCAGAGCAAGAATATCAAATAAGTGCACAAAAATGTCAATCCAAGGTGCAGACAAGACCCACCTTCTGCCCCAAAGATGCGTTTCAGGTTTGCCTAATCCTTGGGCAAACGTAGGAGGACCCATGCTGGAATTGCAGCAGGATTTGGGCTTTCAGCCCTCGGACCCGACCCGCGCCAAGACCCTGTCCGCCGCGCAGATCGACCAGTACAACACCCTTGGCTATGTCCAACCGTTCGACGTGTTCTCGGCATCCGAAATCACGGCGATCCGCCGCTATATCGATGGTCTGATGGACGCCAAAGGGCCCGACGGCGCCTATGGCATCAACTGCTATCAGGCCCGCCTGTCCGGGCTCTATGACATCGCCACCGACAGCCGCATCCTCGATCTGGTGCAGGACATCATCGGCCCCGATATCCTGTGCTGGGCCTCGGCGATCCTGTCCAAGGCCCCGCAGGACCCCAAAGCCGTGCCATGGCATCAGGATGCGTGTTTCTGGGCCCTGTCCCCGGCGCGCACCGTCACCGTCTGGCTGGCCATTGACGATGCGGATGCGGACAATTCCGCCATGCGCTTTATCCCCGGCACCCATGACAAGGGTCGGTTTTCCGAACAGGCCACGGGCGGCGAGGCGGTGTTTCACAAGGAAACCGCCAACGCCGATGCCATGGGCGCCCCCTTCACCAACACCTTGAAAGCAGGGCAGGTTTCGCTGCATGCCGATATGCTGGTGCATGGCTCGCTGGCCAATCGCAGCGACCGCCGCCGCTGCGGTCTGACCTTGCGCTACTGCCCGCCCAGCGTCCAGATCACCGACCCCGCCTGGGCGCGGGGGGTCGAAGCCTTGGCCTGCCGGGGCGACAGCGGCGCGTGGCGCACCTTCCCACGGCCTGCCAACAACGACATCACCCAGACCACCAGCCCGCATGTGGTGGGGAACAACTGATGCAGATCACCTGGTTCGGACATGCGGCTTTCGGCCTGACCCCGGAACAGGGGCCACGGATCATCACCGATCCCTATACCCCCGAAGGGGTCGGCTATGCCCCGATCACCGAAACCGCCGATCTGGTCCTGATCTCGTCGGACGATGACGACGCCCATTGCCGGGCCGACCTGATCCCCGGCACCCCGCAGGTGGTCAATGCCCTGACCGTCGCCCAGACCGGCGGCACCACGACCGCCTGCGGGATCGAGATCGCCGCCATCGAAGCCGCCGAATGGGACCACCATCCCGAACACGCGGTGCCGGGCCAGAACGGCATGTATCGCTTCACGCTCGACGGGATCAAATGCGCACATATGGGCGATGTCGGAAACCCGCTGACCGAGGCGCAACAAAGCTTCTTCGAAGACACCGATATCCTGTTCGCGCTGGCGGGCGGGTATCTGACCATCGAACTGCCCGACCTGATGCAGATGATCCACCGCGTGCGGCCCAAACTGGTCATTCCGATGCATTTTCGCACCCTGACCTACAAGCCGCGCAACACGATGTGGATCGAAAGCTTTCTGGCCCATTTCAAGACCCAGCAGGTGGATTTCGCCTGCGCCCATACAACAACAATAACAGCCAATGACCTGCCGGATCGCACCCGCGTTCTGGTCATGGACTACGTCCGGTAACGGGCGAACCGGGTGCCGGTGGGCACCTTTACGATCTGGGGCCTTGCCCCGCCAACGGGAGAAGAACATGACATCGACCAAAACCCTCTTGACCGCATCGGTGCTGGCCTTCGCCGCCGTGTCGGGCGCGGCCTTCGCGCAAGACGTCGCGCGCGAAAACACGGTCATCTTCGATCTGGACCGGACCATTCAGGACCCGGAAAACTTCAACTGGCTGACCCCCGGCACCAAGCGGATGCACGGCGCGCATCAGACCATGTGGGAACCGCTGTTCATCCTGAATTACGGCACGGGCGAGCTGGACCCATGGCTGGCCACCGGCTTTACCCAGAATGACGACAGCACCGAATTCACGATCTCGCTGCGCGAAGGCGTGGAATGGTCCGACGGCGAAGCCTTCAACGCCGATGACGTCGTCTTCACCGTCAATCTGGCGCTGTCGAATGACGAGATTTCCTCGCGCGAGGCCGCGACGATCAAGGCGCAGGTCGCATCGGTCGAAAAGATCGACGATCTGACGGTCAAGTTTACCCTGTCCGCCCCGAACCCGCGTTTCGTGGTCGAAAACTTCGGCGTGCGCATCTTCGGGTCCTTCCTGATCATGCCCGAACATATCTGGAACGGCGAAAACGCCGCCACCTTCGCCTTCAACCCGCCCATCGGCACCGGGCCTTACACCTTCACCTCGGCGGCCTCGAACCGGGCGATCTGGGACCGCAACGACGATTGGTGGGGGGCCAAGACGGGCTTCATGGATCTGCCCGCGCCGCAGCGTGTCATCTTCCTGGAATCGGGCGGTGAAGAAAGCCGCGCGCAGTTGATCGCCTCGAACCAGCTGGATGCCGCCCAGAACGTCACCATCGGCACATTCGAGGCGCTGCAAGCCCAGAACCCCAATATCATCGCTTGGCATGACGGCTATCCCTATGCCGCCTCGGACCCCTGCGCGCGCCAGTTGGAAATCAACACGACGGTCGCCCCTTGGGACAACGCCAACATGCGCAAGGCCGTGGCCGCCATCATCGACCGCAGCCAGATCGTCAACGTCGCCTATGAAGGCACCACCGAAGCCAGCCGCACGATGTTCGCGCAATACGGCTCGATGGCCCCCTTCATCGACGCCGTGGTCGAAGCGGGCCACGGGCTGCCCGCCAGCGGGGATGCCGCCGCCGGCCAAGCCATGATCGAGGCCGAAGGCTGGACCCGCGACGGGGACTATTACACCAAGGACGGCGAAACGCTGTCGGTGAACATCCATGTCAACTCGGCTTCGACCGAATACACCCGCACGATCGACGTGATCGTCGAACAGTTGCAGCGCGCCGGGATCGACGCCCGCGCGGTGCCGGTCGAAAACGGCGTCTTCTGGGGCGAGGTGCTGCCCTTCGGCGCTTACGAGATGTCCTATAGCTGGCTCTCCTGCGGGTCGGTGAACGAACCTTGGGCCTCGATGGGCCGCTACACCGTCAAGGATGTGGTCCCCGTCGGCGAACGCAGCCCCGGCTTCAACAACACCTCTCGTTGGGATGGCCCCGCGGCCGAGGCCTATTCCGCCATCGTCGATGACATCGCCGGGCGGCCCTTGGGCGATCCGGAAATTCCGGGCCTTGTCGCCGAAGCCTACGGGCATCTGGCCGAAGGCATGCCCTTCATCCCGCTGGTGCAGGCGGCCAAGCTGTTGCCGATGAACACGACCTACTGGACCGGATGGCCCACGGCGGACAATTACTACAACCATCCGTTCTTCTGGTGGAACCACACCCACCAGATCATTCACAATCTGGAACCCGCGCAGTAAGCGCAGGTTTCATAGGGTGGGCGAGATCGCCCACCCGACCGCCTTTTCCAAACCCCCGAGAGGCTTCCCATGGGACGCATCCCGCGCGCTTATCTGGTCAACCGGCTGATGACGCTGGTCCTGACCGTTCTGATCGCCGCCACGATCATCTGGATCATCCCGCGCCTGTCGCCCGTCGATCCGGCGGAAATCGCGCTGGGACGCATGGCCGCCGGGGCCGGGTCCGTCGCCAATTCCGAAGAAATCCTCGCGCAGTTGCGCCAGAACATGGGCATCGACCAACCGCTGATCGTGCAATACCTGCGCTATATCACCGGGGCGCTGACCTTCGATTTCGGCCTGTCCACCGCCGCCTTCCCGACGCCCGTCTCCACCCTGATCCTGAACGCCCTGCCTTGGACGCTGGGGCTGATGATCCTGTCGCTGCTGATCACCTTTTTCATCGGCAATCTTCTGGGCGCGCTGATGGTCTGGGACCGCTCCCCGAAACTGGTCAAGGTGGCGATCCCGGCGGCGATGGTCTTCACCTCGATCCCGCCGATCCTGTCGGGCCTTCTGCTGATGTGGATTTTCGCCGCCAAGCTGCAATGGTTTCCGCTGACCGGGGCCTATTCCATCTTCGTGGAACCCGCCTGGACCTGGGCCTTCGTGCAATCGGTCCTCTATCACGGCTTCCTGCCGGCGCTGTCCATCGTCATCGTGACCTTCGGCTTCTGGGCCTTGGGGATGCGCGGGCTGATGATCACCGTGCAGGGCGAGGACTACGTCAAACTGGCCGAGGCCAAGGGCCTGCGCCCGCGCTACATCCTTTACCGCTACATGATCCGCAACGCGATCCTGCCGCAGATCACCGCCTTCGCGCTGAAGATCGGGCTGCTGATCGCGGGGCAGGTGCTGGTCGAACGCATCTTCGCCTATAACGGCATGGGCAAGCTGCTTTATGACGCGATCCTCAATCAGGATTTTCCGGTCATTCAGGGGGTCAGCTTCGTCATTATCCTGATGACCGCGATTTCGGTTTTCCTGGTGGACCTCGTCTATCCCTTCATCGACCCGCGGGTCCGGCACGAGGCGCATTGAGATGACCGCCTGCGTCCCCTTCAAATCCCGCGCAAGCGGCCCGCAGCATCCAACCCGCGGAGGCCGCCATGTCTGAGACCGCCCCTGAGACCCGCGCCGCGCGCCAGCAAGCCCGCCGCATCCGCCGTTTCGACAACCCATGGCGCAACCCGAAACTGTTCTGGGGGGCGGGCCTGTTGTTGGGCATCGTTGCAATGGGCCTTGTCGGGCGCTTCCTGTGGGACCTCGAACTGGTCTTCACCGGGTCCTCGGCGCTGCGCCTGCCGCCCGTCGGGTTTGAAAACCTGCGCGGGCAGGAAGGCACCTTTGCCAACCCCTTGGGCACGGATGGGGGCGGGCGCGACCTGCTGGCGCTGATCATCGTGGGCGCGCCCAACACGCTTTATGTCGGGCTGCTGGCCTCGCTGATCGGGATGTCCATCGGCATCTTTCTGGGCTTTTCGGCGGGCTTTCTGGGGGGGCGGGTCGATGACACGATCCGGGTCTCGGCAGATGTGATGATCACCATCCCGCCGCTTCTGATCCTTGTGGTGTTCCAATCGGCCTTTGGCGATGTGACCCTGACGCTGATGGCCTTGCTGATCGCGGGCTTCGTCTGGCAATCGCCCACCCGGCTGATCCGCGCCCAGGTGCTGTCGATGAAGCAATCGGGCTATGTGCAGATGGCGCAACTGTCGGGGGCCTCGACCGGGCATATCATGTTCCGCGAGATGATGCCGAACCTTGTGCCCTATCTCTTTGGGTCCTTCATCGCCAATGTCACCACCTCCATCGTGACCGCCGTCGGGCTCGAGGTGCTGGGCCTCGGCCCGCAGCGCATCCCCACTTTGGGCCGCACGATCTATGAGGCGATCAACGCCGGCGCGCTGATCCAGAACCTGTGGTGGTGGTGGGGCATTCCCACGATCCTGCTGGGGGTGATGTTCATCGGGCTTCTGCTGATCAACCTTGGTCTGGACGAGGTGTCGAACCCCCGCCTGAGGAAACTGTCATGACCGATAAACCCGTCCTCACGCTGAAAGACCTGTCCATCGAATTTCCGACCCCGCAAGGCATCGTTCTGGCGGTGCGCAACCTGAACCTGTCGGTCCAGAAGGGGCGCCGCGTCGGCTTTATCGGGGAATCCGGGTCCGGCAAGACCACGACCGCGCTGGCCATCATGCAGATGCTGGCCGAACCGGGGCGGGTGTCCTCGGGGACCATCGATCTGGCTGGCACCGATGTGCTGGCGCTGGACGAAGACCAGATGCGCCGCACCCGCCTGTCGCGCATCGCCTATATCCCGCAAGGGGCGATGAACAGCCTGAACCCGGTGATGCGGGTCGAACCGCAGCTGTGGGATGCGATCATCGCGCATGAGGGCAAGCTGGCGCGGGCCGAATTGAAACGCCGCTCGGACAGGGCGCTGGCCAGCGTGGGCCTGCCGCCCCAGACCGGGTCGCTGTTTCCGCATGAATTGTCGGGCGGCATGAAACAGCGCGTCTGCATCGCGCTGGGGATCATCCTGAACCCCGACCTGATCATCGCCGACGAACCGACCAGCGCGCTGGATGTCGTCACCCAGCGCCAAGTGATGCAAACGCTGAAGGACATCCAATCCCAGATCGGGTCCGGCTTGATCCTGATCGGCCATGACATGGGCCTGATGGCGCAATCGGTCGATGAACTGGCGGTGCTGCGCCACGGGGAACTGGTCGAACACGGGACCGTCAAGCAGATCCTCGAAAACCCGCAGCACCCCTATACGCAGGACCTGATTTCGTCGGTGCCGCTGGTGGGGGGCGACAGCTTTCTGAACCCCGACCGCAAGGCCCCCGCACCGAAACGCGCCAGCGCCGAGCCGCTGTTGCGGTTCGACAAGGTGCGCAAGGATTACGGGCCCGTCACCGCGCTGCACCCGCTCAGCTTCCGCCTGCAAGGCGACACGCCCCAGATCATCTCCATCGTCGGGCAATCGGGGTCGGGCAAATCGACGATGGGGTCGATCATGCTGGGCTTCAACCCGCCCAGCCAAGGCCGCGTGCTGTTCGAAGGCCAAGACGTGCAGACCATGTCCGCCGCCCAGTCGCTGGACTTTCGCAAGAACGTGCAGGCGGTGTTCCAAGACCCCTATGCCTGCTTCAACCCGTTCTACCGCGTCAACCATGCGCTGAAATTCCCGTTCCAGCAATTCGGCCTGTCCCAAGGCGCGGCCCACACCCAGCGCGCCATGGAAGAGGCCTGCCAAGCGGTCGGGCTGGACCCCGACCTTGTGCTGCCGCGCTATCCGCATCAATTGTCCGGCGGCCAGCGGCAGCGCCTGATCGTGGCGCGCGCGCTGATGCTGTCGCCCAAACTGCTGATCGCGGATGAACCTGTCTCGATGGTGGACGCGTCGCTGCGCGCCTCGATCCTGTCCAATATCTACGACCTGAAGGACAAGTTCGGGATCTCGATCCTGTATATCACCCATGATCTGGCCACCGCCTATCACGTCAGCGACTATGTGATGGTGCTGTTCAAGGGCCATGTGGTCGAAGCGGGGCCGCCCAAGCAGGTGATCGGCGACCCCCAACACCCCTATACCCAATTGCTGATCGACTCGATCCCCTGGCCGGACCTGAACCGAAGCTGGGGGGATGGGCGCAGCGATTGGGACCCTGCCGCGCTCGAGGCCGAAGCGGCCCGCACGGCCGGGATTTTCCGTGGCGATGTGCCGGGCTTCGACCTGGCGCGGGCCTCCTAAGGTGGAACGGATCCCAGAATGACCGGAAGATGGCCTTTCACGGCTGAGAAGGTTGCCGCGCGCATCAAGCTGATCGCGCCCTATATCCACCGACGGCGCCAGCCCATTGAACCGTTTCGCCTGATGCCGCTGGCCGAAGCGATGGTCAACGCGCCGATCTGCAACGATCCGACCCATTGGGACGAGATCGCCCATGAAAGCTATTGGGGTCATGCCGATCTGAATTTCGTGCTGAAAAGCGGCTTTGTGATCCCCGAAGGCTGGGACCCCGACCGCTTGGCGCTGCACCTGCCTTTGGGGGTGCTGGGCGATATCTTCAACCACCCCGAGGCGCTGGTGCATATCGACACCCATCCCATCGGGTCGGCGGATCGCTATCACCACACCCTGCCGCTGCCCGCCGCTTTGGCCGATGGCGCGCGCCACGTCTTGTCGCTGCATGGCTGGACCGGGCATGCAGGCTGGCCGCCGGACCCTGCCAGCAAGGCCAAGCTTTACATGGGCACGCCCGCGGTGGTGGAACGCGACCCGGACCTTCTGGCCTTCGTCCGTCTGGCGCAGGCCTGCCTTGATACGCTGTCGGTGCTGGACCCAGACGGGGCCTTGCATGCCAATCTGCTGCAAGCGCTGGACCGGGCGGTGTTGCAACTGGACACGCGCGACCCGATCGGCGCGCCGCTTTATGCCAGCGTGCCCGCCGCCTTGGCCAGCTTGCAGGACGCGATTGCCGCGGCGGGGGCGCCGCTGGATGTCACGCTGCACGGGATCGGCCATGCCCATATGGACATCGCCTATCTGTGGCCGGTCAGCCAGATCCGGCTGAAGAACGCGCGCACCTATTCCAACGTGCTGCGCTTGATGGAAACGCATCCCGATTTCCATTTTTCCCATTCCCAACCGCAGCTTTACGCCTTCACCGCGCAGGATTACCCGGCGCTTTTCGACCAGATCAAAGCCCGCGTCGCCGAAGGCCGGTGGGAGGTCATGGGCGGCATGTGGGTCGAGCCGGACCTGAACATCCCCGGCCCGGAATCCCTTGTGCGCCAATTGACCCTTGGGCGGCGCTATTTCCGCGACCAGTTCGGGGATGTGGAAACCCCGGTTCTGTGGCTGCCCGACACCTTCGGCTTTCCCGCCCAGATCCCGCAATTGATGAAACTGGCGGGCCTGCGCTGGTTCGTGACCAACAAGCTGAACTGGAACCAGCGCAACAAGGTGCCGTCCTCCAGCCACCATTGGACGGGGCTGGATGGCAGTTGCGTGCTGGCCCATGTGCTGACCACGCCGCGCGATGTGCAATACCTGCCATTCCCGACGAATTACAAAAGCGATCTCAGCGCCTACGAGGTTCTGGGCACCTGGACCCGCTCCACCGCGCAAGACAGCGTGCGCGACCTGCCGATCTGTTTTGGCTATGGCGATGGCGGCGGCGGCCCGACCGAGGATCTGCTGGCCAAGGCCGACGCCTATGCCGCGATGCCGGGGATGCCGCGCCTGCGCCTTGGCACCGTGCGCGAAGCCCTCGAACGGATCGAAGCCGAAGCCGCCAATCTGCCCTATTGGGTGGGCGAGCACTACATGGAAGGCCATCGCGGCGTCTTTACCTCGCAAGGCTGGATCAAGCGCGCCAACCGCAAGGCCGAATGGGCCCTGCACGAGGCCGAAGCCCTGTGCGTGCTGGCCGGGATCGACGCCGACCTGACCGAAGCCTGGCAATTGCTGTGCCTGAACCAGTTTCACGACATCATCACCGGCACCTCGGTGGCCGAGGTGTTTGCCGATGCCCGCAAGGATTTCGACCGGATCGCCCAGATCGTGCAGGCGGCGACCGCGCGCGCGCTGGCGGTGTTGGACCGGGCGGCCCCCAGCGTGATCAGCACCGCGCCGATGGGCGGCGCGCAGGTCGTCTTTGTGCCGGGGCCGGGCGGGGAAGGTCCCGCCCAGACCGTGCCGGGCGGCCAGTTGCACCTGATCCCCGATCTGCCCGCCTATGGGCAGGTCCCCCTGTCGCGGTCCCAAGCCCCCGACCACCCCGTCACCTGCACCGAAACCGCCGACGGGTTCGTGCTGGAAAACGCCTTTGTCCGGGCCTGCCTGTCGCGCGGCGGGCAGTTGATGCAGGTGATCGACAAGACCACCGCGCGGTCTGTTCTGGCGGACGGGCAGGCGGGCAACGTCCTGCAAGCCTTCGAGGACCGCCCGATCTGCTGGGACGCCTGGGATATCGACCCGTCCTTCGAGGACCGCATGGAGGTGCTGCAAGGCGACACGACCTGCGAAATCCTTGAAACCGGGCCGATCCGCGCCGCGCTGCGCTTCAGCCTGACATGGCGCAGCTCGCGCGTGGTGCAAACCGTGCGGCTGTCGGCGGCCTCGGGGCAGATCGTCTTTGACGTGCAGGTCGATTGGCATGAACAGCACACCTTGTTGAAGGTGGCCTTTCCGACCGCGATCCCGGCGCGGCAGGCCAGTTTCGATGTGCAATGGGGGCATGTCGTGCGTTCGACCGCGCGCGACACCGCCTTTGATGCCGCCCGGTTCGAAGTGCCCGCGCAGAAATGGGCCATGGTCAAGGACGACACGCTGGGCGTGGCGGTGCTGAACGACTGCAAATACGGCTATGACGTGCATGGCGGGGTGATCCGCCTGACGCTGATCAAATCCGCGACCTCGCCCGATCCGGGGGCCGATCAGGGCGACCACCGCTTCAGCTATGCGCTGTTTGCCGCGCCCGATGGGGCCGAGGCCCGCGTCCAGCAAGCGGCCTATGCGCTGAATGCGCCGCTGCGCCTGTTGCCGGGGCACGGGCAAGGCGCGGTCCCGGACACGCCCTTCCTGCGCTGCGACGGGCCAGCGGTTGTCGAAACCGTCAAACCCGCCGAGGACGGCCAAGGCGTGATCCTGCGGCTGTTCGATGCCTCGGGCGAAGGCGGCACCAGCACCTTGCGCTTTGCCGCGCCGCCGCAATACGTCAAGCGGGT
>CAZIKH010000054.1:0-12163 GCA_964539755.1 uncultured Dinoroseobacter sp.
GCTATCTGGTCCGCCATGCCGGATGAAGCCTTGCCGATCCTCTATTCCTTTCGCCGCTGCCCTTATGCCATGCGCGCGCGGCTGGCGCTGGCGGTGTCGGGCCAGCGGGTGGCCTTGCGGGAGGTGCGCTTGCGGGAAAAACCGGCGGCGTTTCTGGCGGCCTCGCCTTCGGCCACGGTGCCCTGTCTGGTTCTGCCCGATGGGGTCATCGACGAAAGTCTGGACATCATGCGCTGGGCCTTGGCGCAGGCGGATCCCGAGGGGTGGCTGGCGATGCCGGAGGCGGGCGCGGATTGGATTGCGCGCTGTGACGGGCCGTTCAAACACGCGCTCGACCGCACGAAATACGCAACCCGCTATCCCGACGAAGACCCCTTGGTGCATCGCGCGGCCGCCGCCGCCTTTTTGACCGAGCTGGATGCGGGGATGGGGGCCTGGATTTTCGACCGCCCGACGCTGGCCGATTTCGCCCTGCTGCCCTTCGTGCGCCAGTTTGCCCATATCAACCGGGGCTGGTTTGCGGCCCAGCCTTGGCCGCGCGTGCAGGCTTGGCTGGAGGGGTTTGTGACCTCGGACCGGTTCGCGGGGATCATGGAGAAATACCCGGCATGGGCGCCCGGCGATGCGCCCGTGATCTTTCCCGCCTAAGCGCTAGGTCTCCGGTCATGGAGTTGGACCCGCAGTGGGAATATGTCACCGATGGGGTGATGGGGGGCGTGTCGCGCGGGGCCTTCGCGCGCGAGGTCGTGGCAGGCCAGCGCGCCGCGCGGCTGACGGGCCAAGTGTCCTTGGACAACAATGGCGGGTTTCTGCAAATGGCCTTCGATTTCGCCGGGGGCGGGGTGCTGGATGCCAGCGGGTTCGAGGGCCTTGGCCTGCAGGTTTTCGGCAATAACGAGACCTATGAGCTGCGCTTGCGCACCACCGGGCTGATGCGGCCTTGGCAATCCTATCGCGTGGCCTTCGAGGCGCGGGATCAGTGGCAAAGCCTGCGCTTTCCCTTCGCGCGGTTTCAGCCCCATCGCACCGATCTGCCCTTTGATCCAGCGCGCTTGCGCCGGGGGGCGGTGATCGCGGTGGGGCGCGAGATGGCGGTGGATGTGGCGGTGGCCGGAGTGCACCTGTATCGGGACGCATCATGAGAGACGGCCCCGACAGGCCGGTGCCCGTGCCCGCAGGCCGCTTGGCGCGGCTGACGCGGCTGGGCAGCCTGACGGCGGGGGTTGCGGGGAACATGGCGCTGAACGGGGTGGCGCAATTGGGGCGCGGGCAGCGTCCGGTGATGCGCGACCTGCTGCTGACGCCCGCCAATGCCCGGCGCATCGCGGATCAATTGGCGCAGATGCGCGGGGCGGCGATGAAGGTCGGCCAGTTGATGTCGATGGACACCGGCGATGTCTTGCCGCCCGAATTGACCGAGATTCTGGGGCGGTTGCGGCAGGATGCGCATACCATGCCGCCCGCGCAGTTGAAGGCGGTGTTGAACGCGGCTTGGGGGACGGATTGGTTGCGGGCCTTCCAGCGCTTTGACGTGCGCCCGATTGCGGCGGCCTCGATCGGGCAGGTCCACCGGGCGCAGTTGAAGGATGGGCGCGATCTGGCGATCAAGGTGCAATATCCCGGCGTTGCGGGCAGCATCGATGCCGATGTGGCCAATGTGGGGGCCTTGATCCGCATGACGGGCTTGCTGCCCAAGGGGTTTGAACTGGCCCCGTATCTGGAAGAAGCCCGCCAGCAATTGCACGAGGAAACCGATTATGCGCTGGAGGCGGCGCATTTGCAGCGCTTCGGGGCGCTGGTCGGGCCGGATGCGCGGTTCAAGGTGCCCGAGTTCTATGCCGATTGGAGCGGGCCGACGGTGCTGGCCATGGAATATGTCCCCTCCCAGCCCATCGAAGAGGTCGCCGCCGCCGACCAAGCCGACCGCAACCGGGTGGCAGAGGCGCTGCTGGATCTGCTGTTGACCGAACTGTTCCGCTTTGGGGTCATGCAGACCGATCCGAATTTCGCCAATTTCCGCTATCAGCCCGAGACCGGGCGCATCGTGCTGTTGGATTTCGGGGCGACGCGCAGTTTGCCGCCCGCGCTGGTGGAGCATTATCGCAGGCTGGTGCAGGCCGGGTTGGCGCAGGATCGCGCGGGCTTGGCCGCGGTGGCGCGCGAGATCGGGTTTTTCGGGGCCGAGACCGCGCCGCAGCATCAAACGGCCATCGTGGGCATGATCGCCGAGGTGTTCGATCAGGTCGGTGCCACGGACAGCTTTGCGTTTGCCGACCCCACCTTGTCGGACCGGATGCAGCGGCAAGGCGCGGCGCTGGCCGAGGCGGGCTTTGTGCCGCCGCCCGTGCCCATCGACGTGTTGTTCTTGCAGCGCAAGCTGGGCGGGATTTTCCTGTTGGGGGCCAAGTTGGGGGCGCGCCTGCCGGTGCGGGCGATTCTGGATCGGCACCTTTCGACCCCGGTTTTGCCCGCGACGTAGCAGCGGGGCGCTTGGATCACCGATTGGGCAGAAATTTATTTGCAAGTTGCAAACGAGCTGACTGGAACCCCTTGTTTTCTTGGGAAAGGCCGTATTCCCACGATTTTGCTTAGGAAATGGGCATCCGCCCGGTTGTTGCCCCAAGACGACAAACAAATCTGCGCCAAAAATGCATTTATTGTCTAGTTTAGTTTACAGTTGACTTGTTTGGCGTGCGTGACACATTGTCCGAACGTGACCTCAGACCGCACACGATTTCCTTCTTGAACGGCTCCGAGATCGCAAGTCCCGGTCCTTGTGGCGGCTTTCCCGCTGTGCAGGGCCATAAACTTGAACCTGAAGAAAGGGAGGACGTCCATGTCTGGCGATCCCGATAAAGTCTGGCCAACTGGCCTGACGCTTTCCGAAGCCGAAGAGGTACATAGCTACCTGATCGACGGCACGCGTGTGTTTGGCGCTATTTCGCTGATCGCACACTTCCTGGTCGCAGTCACCACGCCGTGGCTGGGTTAAGGAGATCTTGAAACCATGAACAATTCCAAGATCTGGCTTGTTGTGAAGCCCACCGTTGGCATCCCGCTGTTTCTGAGCGCGGTTGCTGTCGGTTCGTTTGCGGTCCACGTGGCCGTTGTGACCAACACCACCTGGGTTTCGGACTATCTGTCCGGCAAGGACATGGGTGGCATGGCTGCAATGGAAGCGGACACCAAACTTCTGCCCGCAAGTGCGTCGGGCGAGCTTGTGATCCTGCCCGATGGGCGGACCGCACGCATCGTGGTGGAAGACGCTGTGACGTTGGCTGCCGCCGACTGACGGTGCTTGCACCCCATTGGTCCTGCGGGGCCGATGATATCAAGGACGACCGGGACGGGGGGCACCAGCCTGTCTGGCCCTCTATTCCCGGTCCTTGCCACAAGGCCGATGCCGCGATTTCGGGCCTTGGGCCGCGACCCCCAGACCGGGTCCGCCAAAGGGAATAACACCGATGTCTGCATTCCGAGACCATCTTCTGCGCCGGATCTCACGGGTTGGTCTGCAATACATGCCCTTCGCCGATGCCGCGTCCGAGGCGGTGCCGCTGTCGCGCCTGCTGCGCCTGTCGCTGTTTCAGGTCACCGTGGGCATGGCGCTGGTGCTGTTGGTCGGCACGCTGAACCGGGTGATGATCGTCGAGTTGCAGGTGCCAGCTTCGCTGGTCGCCATCATGATTTCGCTGCCTTTGCTGTTCGCGCCGTTCCGCGCGTTGATCGGGTACAAATCCGACACCCATAAATCCGCGCTGGGCTGGCGCCGGGTGCCTTACATCTGGAAGGGCTCGATGCTGCAATTCGGCGGCTTTGCGATCATGCCTTTCGCCCTTCTGGTGCTGTCGGGCTATGATCAGGCCGCCGATGCGCCGAAATGGATCGGCTATTCCAGCGCCGCGCTGGCCTTCCTGCTGGTGGGGGCGGGTCTGCATATGGTGCAGACCGTCGGTCTGGCGCTGGCCACGGACCTTGTCGAAGAAGAAGACCAGCCCAAGGTTGTCGGGCTGATGTATGTGATGCTGCTGGTCGGCATGATCGTCACCGCGCTGACCTTTGGCGCGATTTTGAACGATTACACGCCGGGGCGGCTGATTTCCTGTGTGCAGGGGGCGGCGGTGATCACCATCGCGCTGAACCTGATTGCGCTGTGGAAGCAGGAACCGCGTGACCGGGCACGGGCGGCGGCGAATGCGCCGCAACCCGAATTCCGCGAAGCTTGGGCGCTGTTTTCCAGCGGCCAGAACGCGATGCGCCTGCTGGTCGTGATCGCGCTGGGCACGATGGGCTTCGGGATGGCGGATGTTCTGCTGGAACCCTATGGCGGCGAGGTGCTGGATTTGTCGGTGGCGATGACCACACGGCTGACGGCGGTGCTGGCCTTGGGCACCTTGGCGGGGTTTGCGGTGGCCAGCTATGTGCTGGTGCGCGGCACGTCGCCCTTGAAGGTGGCGTGGTGGGGGGCGGCGATCGGGGTGCCGGGCTTTGCCGCGATCGTGCTGGCGGCGCCGACCTATTCCGCCTTGGCCTTTGCCGCCGGAACGCTTGTGGCGGGCGCGGGCGCGGGTCTGTTCGGACATGGGACCCTGACGGCCACCATGCGCAGCGCGCCGCGCGCGCAGGTCGGGCTGGCGCTGGGCGCGTGGGGCGCGGTGCAGGCCACCGCTGCCGGGCTGGGCGTGGCGCTGGGCGGGGTGATGCGCGATGTGCTGTTGGCGCTGCGCGGGGCCGAAGCCGCCCCCGAAATGCCCTATCTGGCGGTGTTTGGCGTGGAAATCGTGCTGCTTTTGGCGGCGCTTGCGGCGATGTACGGAATTCGTCTGCGGAACACTCGAACTGACGCAATGGAACCCTATACTTCTTGACAGACCCAAGCAGCGCGCTTGATCATCCCAGACCGGGGCGCGTGGGCTGCCCCAACGAGACGGCCAGAGACGAACCACCGGAGGACACATGACCACGATTATCACCCGGCTTTATGAAAGCCCTGCCGAAGCCGAGGCCGTGGCTTCCGCGCTTGCGAAGGATGGCTTCCCGGCAGGCTCTTACGAGATCATCACCCAGACCGGGTCCAGCTCGGCGATGGAGAAGATCGAAGCCGCCCAAGTGCCGACCGCCTCGGCCGAGCTTTATGCGCAGGCGCTGACAGCCTCGCGCGCGTTGGTCGTGGTCCGCGCGCCGGAAGTGCCCTTTGGCGCGGCGCGCAATGCGATGATCATTCTGGACGAGGTCGCGTCGCTGGATGCGGGTGTGACCAATGAAGCGGTCTATGTGCCGCCGACCCCGCGCCGCGATCTGCGGATCACGGTGATGGATTGGCATCCGCGCTTCCTGACCTCGATCTACCAGATCAAGGGCTACAATCAGGTGGCGCGCCGCGAAGACGGCATGTTCGGCTTCCCCACGCTGGTCCATCGCAAGCGTCCGGCGAAGGATTCCGTGGTTCTGGGCGGGATGCTGGCCTTCTTCAGCCTGTTCCCGGTCAAGACCCTGATCACCTCGCAGCGCGAGAAAACGGTGATTTCGGGCGGCAAGAAGTTCTTTACCGCCTGACCCGTCAGGGCAGGATCGCCAGCCAGACCCAGACGGTCAGCAGGCTGAGCGCGGTGCCGATCAACACGCCCGACGCGCTGACGCGTCGGGCCACCCCGTACATGTTCGCAAAGAGATAGGTGTTGATCCCCGGCGCCATCGCGGCGGTCAGCACGGCGGATCGGAAGGCATCGCGGTCCAACTCCACCCAGCGTCCGAGGCCATAGGTGATGGCGGGATGCAGGATCAGCGAAACCCCGCAGATCATCGCGATGGTCTTGGCGTCGCCTTCGGGGCGATAGCGGTAAAGCACGCCCCCCAACCCAAACAGCGCGGCGGGCAGCGCGGCGCGCACCATCAGGTCCACCGCGTCATTGACCGCCGCAGGCAGGGGCAGGCCGGTCAGGTTGACGATGAAGCCCAGCCCGATCCCAAGGATCAGCGCGTTCGAAAACATCGCGCGCCCGACCTTGGCGGGCAAATGCACCAGACGGCCCCCGGCGGCGCGGGCGCGCACCAGTTCCATCACCGTGATGCCCAAGCCGTAACAGAACGGGGCATGGATCGCGATGATGGCGAAATTCGCTTCCAGCGCGTCGGCCCCATAAGCCCGTTCCGTGATCGCCAGCCCCAGAAGCAGGCTGTTGGAAAACAGGCAGGAAAACCCGATGGCGATGGCGTCTTCCCAAGGGCGGCCAAAGAACAGGCGGGCGCCGAACAGGCCCGCGACAAAGCCCGACACCGCCCCGGTGTAGAAGGCCAGCAAAAGGTCGGGGTCAAATTCCGCCGACAGGTCCAGCCGCGCGATGGCCGCGAACAACAGGCAGGGAATGGCGAAATTCTGGGTGAATTTCATCAACCCATCGACGCCCGCATCGCTGAAATAGCCGCGCCAGACAGCGGCATAGCCCGCCCCGATCACGAGGAAGACGGGCAGGATGACGTCCAGAAGCGCGCTCAAGCGATGTCCAGCGTCAGAACAAGGCCATCATGCGCCGGGGTGACATGGTCGGGGGTTTCCGCCGCCAATGTGGCGTAGTCGAGATCGACATGCATATTGGTCAGCACGGCGCGTTTGGGCGCAGCGCGCGCGATCCAGTCCAGGGATTTTTCCAGATGGGCGTGGCTGGGATGGGGCTTGTAGCGCAGCGCGTCGAGGATCCACAGATCGAGGTCCGCAAGGCTGGGCCAGGCCGTTTCGGGGATGTCCGAGACGTCGGGCAGATAGGCGGCGGTTCCGATGCGAAAGCCAAGCGCGTCGATCCGGCCATGCTGGACCTCGAACGGGACAAAGGGGATCGGGCCACCGGCCCCGTCGATGCTGAGCGGGCCGTCGATGCGGTGCATGTCGAGGATCGGGGGATAGTCGCTGCCCGGCGGCTGCACGAAGGCATAGCCGAACCGTGCGGTCAGCGCATCCAGCGTCGGGCGGTCGGCATAGACGGGCAGGCGGGCGCGCTGGTTGAAGACGATCATGCGCAGGTCATCCAGCCCATGCACATGGTCGGCATGGGAATGGGTGAACAGGACCGCGTCCAGATTGCCGACCCCGGCATCCAGCAGTTGCTGGCGCATGTCGGGGCTGGTGTCGATCAGGACGCGCGTGGTGCCCCCGGTATCGACCCGTTCGACCAGAAGCGAACAGCGGCGGCGGGTGTTGCGCGGATTGGCGGGATCACAGGCCCCCCATTGGCCGCCCAATCGGGGCACCCCGCCCGAGGACCCGCAGCCCAGAATGGTCAGCCGCAGCTCAGCCATAGGCGGCGGCCTTGGTGAACAGGCGGTCGAAATTGGCCTCGGTCTGGGCGGCGAAATCGGCGAACTCCATCTCGAAGACCTGCGCGCCGACTTGGGCGGTCTTGGCCACATAGGCAGGTTCGTTGCGTTTGCCGCGATGCGGCGGGGGCGCAAGATAGGGGGCGTCGGTTTCCACAAGGATGCGCGAAACCGGTGCTGCGGCAAAGATCTCGCGCAAGGCGTCGCTGCGCGGAAAGGCGGCGATCCCGGACATGGACAGGTAGAAGCCCAGATCCAGCGCCGCTTCGGCCAGCGCCGCCCCGCTGGAAAAACAGTGCATCACACAGCTGTAGGCGCCCGCGCGATGTTCGTCGGTCAGGATGCGGGCCATGTCGTCATCGGCGTCGCGCGCGTGGATGATCAGCGGCAGCCCGGTCTGACGGGCGGCTTCGATATGCACAAGCAGGCTTTCCTGCTGCACGGCTTTGCTGTCGGCGGTGTAGTGATAGTCGAGGCCCGTTTCCCCGATGCCGACGAATTTGGGATGCGCGGCCAAGGCGACCAGCTGGTCGACGGTGGCCATGGGTTCGGACGCCGCACTCATCGGGTGGGTGCCAGCGGCGTAGAAGACGGGCGCATGGGTGTCGGCCAGCGCGCGGATCTGCGGTTCGGCGCGCAGTTTCGTGCAGATCGTGACCATGCGGTGCACGCCCGCCTGCGCGGCGCGGTCGATCAGGCCCTGCACGTCGCCCTCGAAATCCGGGAAATCGAGGTGGCAGTGGCTGTCGGTCAGAGGCGGGGCCATGGGGCGGGCTTTCAGTCGAGTGTGGCGCGGGCGGTGGCCTGCATTTGGCTGAACATATCGAGGAGCAGCACGGAAGGGTCAAGGTTCAGCGCCGCGCCTTTGCGCAGTTGCGCAGGCAAGGTCACCGCCGCTTCGGCCCAAGCACGGGCGGCGGCGGGCGAGGGGGCCAGCCGCGCGCGCAACGCGGCTTCGCCGGGGGTGGCTTCGGGCAGGGCGCGGCCAAGGCTGGCCTGTCGGGCGATCTGGGCAAGCGCGCGTTCGGACAGGCCCGCGATCATGCCCAGCCGTTCGGCCCCGGCGGTGCCTGCGGGCAGCGTGGCCAGCGCCATGGCTTGGGCGCGGTCCAGCCTTGGCAGGCTGTCCAGCAGGGCGATGATCTGGGTGTAAAGCCCGGTGCCGCCTGCCGCGTGCAAGGCCAGCGCGCGGCGCACCGATCCGTCCGCCAATTGGGTCAGCGCGGTCAGCGTGTCGGGTGGCACGGGACTGCCTTCGACCTGCGCCAGCGCGGCCCCCAGATCGGACGCGGACAAGGGATGCATCCGCAGCACCCGGCAGCGCGAGCGGATCGTGGGCAAAAGCCGTGCGGGTTGATGCGCGATCAGCAGAAAGACCGTGCGGTCGGGCGGTTCTTCCAAAGCCTTCAGCAAGGCATTGGCGGCGGCCCGGTTCAGGTCGTCGGCGGCGTCCACGATCACGACGCGCCGCCCGCCATCGGGGATCGACATCGCGAAGAAGGCTTTCAGCTTGCGGGCTTCGTCGACGGTGATGTCGTTGCGCGGGCGCTTGGTCTTGTCGTCATAGCCCCGCCGCAACACGAAAAGGCGCGGATCGGTGCCGATCAGGATGCGCCGCACGGCGGGATCGTCGGGGTCGGTGTCGAGGCTGCTGGGCGGGGGCGGTGCGCCGAACAATCCGTCCTCGGGTTCGGCGGGGGTGGTCAGCAGGGCCCGCGCGGCGCGCCATGCAAAGGTTGCCTTGCCGATGCCCTGCGGCCCGGTCAGCAGCCATGCATGGTGCAAGCGCCCGGACCCAAGGGCGGCGCACAGCGCGTCTTCGGCGGCTTGATGGCCGAAGACGCGGGCCGCGTCGCGCGGGTGCGGCGCGCCGGGCAGCGCGTCGAGTTCGGGGAGGGGGGTGTCATCCTCGGCCATGGGCCTTGACCGCCGTTCGGACCCGCGCTGCGACCGTGTCGGGCGATCCGGCCCCATCGATCACGCGGCAGCGGGCGGGGTATTGCGCCGCAAGGTCCAAGAACGCGGCGCGCAACCGGGTCTGGAAATCGGCCCCGAAGTCTTCGAACCGTTCTTCGGCGGTTTGGCGCGATTTCGCGCGGGCATGGCCTTGGACCGGGTCCATGTCGATGATCAGGGTCAGGTCGGGCTCGATCCCGATCATCAGGTCATGCAGCGCATCGACCTTGGCGCGCAGATCCCCGCGCGTCATGCCCTGATACAGCCGCGTGCTGTCGGCGAAGCGGTCGCAGATCACCGTCTTGCCCGCCGCCAGGGCGGGTTGGATCGTGCGTTCCAGATGGTCCCGGCGCGCGGCGGTAAAAAGCAGCAATTCGGTTTCCGCAGACCAGCGGTCGGGGTCGCCTTGCAGGACCAAGGCGCGGATGTCTTCGGCCCCGGGCGAGCCGCCGGGTTCGCGGGTCAGCACCACATCGCAGCCTTCGGCGCGCAGGGCGTCTGCCAGAAGCCGCGCTTGGGTGGACTTGCCCGATCCGTCGATCCCTTCAAAGCTGATGAAGCGCCCGGACGCGGTCACTTCGTCGCTGCCGCCTCGGCGGCCCCTTGGCCCAACACCCGGTTCAGGATGTGGCGCGCTGCGACCACGAGGCGCTGGGTAAAGCCCGCCTCGGCCACGCTGTCGACGGTGCGCAAGCCGATGCGCCGTTCGGGCATGTCGGGGATCGACACGACCAGTTCGCCCACGCGGGTGCCCGCAGCGACGGGGGCTTGCAGGGGGCCGGAAAAGCGGACCTCGGCAGTCAGGGTGTCGCCTGCCGAAAGCGGCACAAGCGTGGTCAGATCGGCGTCGGCCACCAGCCCGACACGGTCGGCTGCGCCCAAGAACACCGGGGCTTCGGCCACCTGTTCGCCCGCCTCGACCACGGTGCGGGCGACAAATTGGCGGAAGGCCCAGTTGACGATCCGTTCGGATTCCTGCGCCCGGGCTTCGGCGGTGGGCAGGCCGGTGATCACGAAGACCACGCGGCGGTCGCCTTGGCGCGCGCTGCCCGCAAGGCCAAAGCCCGCTTCGCGCGTGTGCCCCGTCTTCAGCCCGTCGGCACCAATGCCAAGGCCCAAGATCGGGTTGCGGTTGAACCGATTGGCGGGGGCGCGGTCGGCAAAATGGTATTCGGTCAGGTTGAAATAGCTGTAGAATTCGGGGAATTCGGTGACCAGTCGGGTCGACAACAGGCCCAGATCCCGCATCGACATCACATGGCCATCCGCTGGCCAGCCCGAGGCGTTCTTGAACACCGAATTGGTCATGCCCAGATCGCGCGCGCGGTCGGTCATCAGGCGGGCGAAGGCCTCTTCGGTGCCCGCCAGCCCTTCGGCGATCGCGACGGTGGCGTCATTGCCCGATTGCACGATGACGCCCTTGATCAGGTCTTCGACGGTGGGACGGTCGCCCTGTTGCAGCATCATGGTCGAGCCGCCCATCGCCTGACTGCGCGCCGAAACGGTAAAGGGCGTGTCCAGCGACACGGCGGGGTTTTCGCGCACCGCTTCGAACAGCATGTTCAGCGTCATCAGCTTGGACATCGACGCGGGCGGCAGCGGGTCGTCGGCGTTCTTTTCCAAAAGGACGGTGTCGGTGCCCACATCATAGACCCAAGCCGCCGTGGCGCGGGTTTCGAAGGCGGCCCAAGCGGGCAGGGCAAGGACAAGACAGGTCAGCGCGGCGGGGATCGCGGTTTTGAACATGGGCAGCGGTCGGGTCCTTAGTTGGAAACGAAATAGGCGTCGGTGAAGCCAAGCCCCTTGGCGGTTTGCAGCAGGGTGCCGCGTTCGGCACTGGTGCGGGTCGGGCCGACGACGACGCGCCAGAACTTGCGGCCCCGGCTTTCCTGTTCGCGCACGGTCGGCACCATGCCCGCCGCGCGCAAGCGGTCGGCGGTGGTGCGGGCGTTCTGTTCGACGCTGAAAATCCCGATCTGGATGAACGGTTTGTCGAGGGTCGAGGCGGCCGGGGCGGCCGCCGGGGCGGCGGCGGCTTGGGTGTCAGCCCCAAGCGGTCGCGCATTGGTGTCGCCCGCTTCGGCGGCGGCAATCGCGCCTTCGGCGTTTTCGGTCAGGGTTTCGGTCGAGACCTCGCCACCCGCCACGGGGGCGGGGGTGGGATTGTCGGGCACCTCCTCGCGGCGCAGGGCGGTCACGTTCAGCGTGGCCGGGGCCCCGGCCAGCATGCCCAAGGCTTCGGCGGCATCGGATGAGACCTGCAAGGCGGGACCGGGCGAGGTGCGTTCGCGCCGGAAGAGGGCCCCGATGACGAATTGGCCATTGGCTTCGTTGCGGATGATGACGCGTTCGGGGTCCGGCACATCGGTATAGGCGACCCAGACCCCGCCCAGGGACGGGCGGCCATCCCACAGGCCCTGATCGGTGACCTGAAACACCTCGGGCGCTTCGACATCGCGTTCCACCAGACGGGTCGTGCCGCTGTTGGGGCTGCCCGATCCGCCGCTGCCAAAGATCGGCGCGCCGGTTTCATCGCAGGCGGCCAAGGCCAGCAGCGCTGCGCCTGCCAGTGTGATGCGCCAAATCCGTGCCATAACCCGAAACTCCTGCCCTTGCCGGCGTTCTGCGCCGATGCCCCTGCCTGTGGGCGTTGGCGGGAAACTAACCCGTGCATCCCCGCAAGAAAAGGGGAGAGCGCCGCGATCACGCCCCTGTCAGGGCCGATGTGCGGGTTTCGGCCAGTTCGGGCCGCGCTGGAAGGCTTTTGCAGAATCGCGGCGGGGGCGGTAAGGGCGCTGTCACGCGGAGGTTTGGCAGAGTGGTCGAATGCACCGGTCTTGAAAACCGGCGGGCGTGAAAGCGTCCCCAGGGTTCGAATCCCTGAGCCTCCGCCACC
>CAZIKH010000055.1:0-12042 GCA_964539755.1 uncultured Dinoroseobacter sp.
TCTGGATCATGTTGGCATACATCGACGCCAGACCCCGGATCATCGGAAGCTGCTGCCCTTCAAAGCGGCCCGTGCCGGTGTAGGCTTGTGCCACCGTGTCGGCCAGCGCCAGACCCATATCCGCGTCGCCGGTGGCGATCAGGCCCATGTTTTCAACCGATGCGCCGGTCACTTCGGCGGTTGCGGAATAGCCATCGACATAGTTGTTGATGACTTCGGCCAAACCACCGCCCATTGGGAAGTAGACACCGCCCGTGCCGCCCGTGGCGATGGACAGCTGTTCTTGGGCCACAGCCGGGGCGGCGGTTGCCAGCAAGACGCCAGCCGCAAGTAGTCTGATGGTTTTCATGATAATCCTCCCTGGATTTGTTATATCCGTGATACCTAGATCAGTTCTTCCCCTGCGCCAACAGGGTTGACAGGCGTGTTAGCGATAGCAGGCCCCGACTGATAGCGTAATGCACTGCGGCTGCTTAGGATTTGGGCAAGACTGACCGGCTGTGCCGAAGCACCCTAGGCTGACCGACCATCCACGATTTCACGCATCGCCGACAGGAATGCCGAAACCTCGCCAAGGGTGTTGTAGTGGCACATCGACACCCGCACAGCCGCTTCAAGACCCAAAGGGGTCAAGATGTTTCCCGAATAGTGGTCGGCCTTGCGAATATGGGTCCGGATGCCGCGCGCCCGCAGCGCCGAGACCAAGTCGCCCGCGGGCATGTCGTCCAAAGTGATCGACACAAGGCCTTCGCGGGCCGGATTGTCGATCCCCCCCAGAATGGTCACGCCGGGCAGGTCCGCCAGACCTGCCAGATTGCCGATGCCGTGGATCATCGCATCGGTCAGGCGCTTCTCGTGGGCGTGAATGGCGGCACCCGCCGCTTCGATCCGGGCGCGGCGGTCGCTGGCATCGCTGACCTGCCCGCCCAGCCAATCGAAATAGGACACGACATCCGACATCGTGGCGTAAGACCCGGTATCGCGCGTGCCCAGTTCCCAATTGCCCTCGGGACCCCCGATCAGCGCATCATGTGGCAGCGCGTTCAGACGGGGCGACGTCCAGGCCACCCCATAGCCGTGCCGCGAAAAGACCTTGTAGGGCGAGATGACATACCCGTCGATGTCGTAAGACGCGATGTCGATCCGTCCATGGCTGGCATGTTGGATGCCATCGACAATGATATAGGCCTCGGGCGCGACAGCACGGATCGCCTTGGCGACAGCGGCCACATCCACGGCCATGCCGGTCACGGGGGAGGTGTGCAGGATGGTGGCCACGCGGATATCGGGTGTCAGATACGCCGCATAGTCCTGCGCGGTGACCACCCCGTTTGCGTCGTTGTGGGGGACCTGAACATAGGGCTTTCCCGCCACCTTGGCCCAGCGCGTACACGCACTGCGCGTGGCGGGGTGTTCCAGCGTCGATCCCAGCACAACACCGCCCTCGTCTGCGCCAAGAACCGCATTCATGATCAAACGAAACAACAGTTCCGTTCCGCTTTCGCCCACGAAAACATCCCCTTCCGGTGCATTGAAGAAGGTCCGCATATCTGCCTTGGCGGTGTTGATCGTCGCCACAAGATCCTGCGCCATTTCATTGTCGCGCCCTTGGTTGTCGGGGATGGCGGCATACCGCGCCGAGGTTTCGACAACGCTGTTCAGGGTCAAGGCACCGCCGGCGTTTTCGAAGAAGATCCGCGGACCGGCCTGTGGACAGGTTTCGACATGGGCAAAGCGTGCCCGCACCTGCGCCATCAGATCGGGGGTGTCGGTCAGGGGGCTGAAAACATCCGTCATGAAATCGCCTTTCAAATGGGGTCGCGGGACCTTGTCCCGCAAGGTTGCGAAACCTTCAAGAGCTTGGGAATGACAATTGTGGACCCGCACCGCAAACACGGCGATGCCAGCGCAAGTCGATGTTGTATCGAAAGTTTGGAAGTGGCTGGGGTGGTAGGATTCGAACCTACGGTACACGGTACCAAAAACCGCTGCCTTACCGCTTGGCTACACCCCAACTGCGGGCGTAATTACGCGGCGGCGCGGGCGGGTTCAACCCCGGAAATGAAGATTTCAGCCGACCTCGCGCTTACTCGTGCGGGGCCTCGGGGCGCAGCAGATCGGGCTTGTCGGCATCGTTGCGTTCGTCCAGCACCAACCGTTCAAGATCTTCGTCCGCCGTGGCCGACACGTCCTCGGCAACAAGGGCGGGCTGGGCCTGCGGGCTGGGGGCGGGGGCGGGCTGGATCGGGCCGCCCGAGGACAGGTCCGTCCCGATCATCTGCACGCGGTAGGTCGTGTCCGGCACCTCGACCCCTGACGCTTCCAACGCGGCCTTGACCAAACGCAGGGCTTCGCCCCGGGCCCGCACCAACGAGGTTTCTGTTTGGTCGATCCACCCGGTCACTGTCAGGAAGATGGCCCCATCCCCGATCCGGTCGATCCATGTCATCGGGGCCGGGGTCCCCAGAACGAAAGGCAGGTCGGCGACGGTCTGTTCGATCAGGGTGCGCGCCTCGGCGAGGTCGGCGTCGCTGGCCACGCCGATCTCGAACAGAAAGCGGCGTTCGGCATTCTCGGTAAAATTGACGATCCGGCTTTTGAAAACGGTCGCGTTGGGAATGCGGATATGGTTGCCGTCGAAGGACAACAGGATCGTGGCGCGACTGGTCAGGCGGATGACCTTGCCGGTGTCGCCATTGATCTCGACCGCGTCATTGGGTCGGAACGGCTGGCGCATGGACAACATCACCGACGCGATGAAGTTTTCGACCGTGTCGCGTACCGCAAAACCGATGGCCAAGCCGACGATCCCCGCCGCACCAAGGATGGTCGATAGCAGCGCCGTTGCCCCAAGAATGTCCAAGGCCAAGACCACCCCGCCCAGAACGAAGGCCAGACGCACCAACTGCCGATAGATATCCGCGATGAAGGCATTGGGCGCGACGCGGTCCCAAGGCTGTCGGCGCCCGGCAATGAAGAAGCCCAGAAAGACCACCAGCCCAAAGGCCACGATCGCCACGGCCAGCAATGGCAAGTATGCGATGGTTTGCGCGATGCGGGTTTCCATCCGTTCCAGCGCCGGGTTCAGGCGCTGCACGACATCCGTCGTCGTCTCGACCCGGTTTTCCAGCGCCACGACGCCTTCGATGCGCGGCACCAGACTTTCCAGCGCGGTGACCTTGGCGGGGTCCACAACCTCGCCGCGCAGGGTCACGATGCCGTCGCTGACCACAACGGTGACGTCCTCATACCCGCCCAAGCCACGCAAGATGTCCCGCAAGCGGTTGGCGATGGCCGCGTCTTGGTCCCGGCTGTCTTCGACCGCAATGGGTCCGGTGCTTAGGGTTTCTTGTGCGATGGCCTGCCCCGGCAGAAGCAGGCACAGCACCAAGGCGAAGCGGATCAGAAGGGGGCGCAAAGTCATGGTGTTAGCCTAGGCGATCCCGCCCGCCCCGCAAGCCTTGTCTTAGAAGGTTTGGTCGTAATCGCCCACGCCGGGTTCGGTGCGGATCACGTCATCCAAGTCCTTGAAGATCGCGCGCAGCTCGGCCTCGCTGTCGGGGCTTTCGCACACCACCACCAGGTTCGGCGTGTTGGACGACGCGCGCACCAGCCCCCAACCACCATTGTCGAGGATCACGCGCGCGCCGTTCACGGTGACGACCTCTTTCACGCCGCGCCCCCCAAGTTCGGTGCGCGCGGACAGCTTGTCCACGATGCGGGCGAGGATATCGTATTTCTCGGTATCCGCCGCATAGGGGGACATCGTCGGGGTCGAATAGGTCTTGGGCAGGGCGTCCTTCAGGTCGCTCATGCTTTTGTCCGGGTTGCGGTCCATCAGCTTGCAGATCTCGACCGCGACGCGCATCCCGCAATCGTAGCCGCGCCCGATATCGCCAGCCAGAAAGTAGTGGCCCGACTTTTCAAACCCGGCCAGCGCGCCCGTGTCGCGCACCCGGCGCTTCATATGGCTGTGCCCGGTCTTCCAATAGTCGGCCTTGATGCCGTGTTTCTGCAATTCGGGGTCCGAGGCAAACAGACCCGTCGATTTCACATCTGCAACGAAGGTCGCCCCCGGATGGGTCTTGGCCCAATCGCGCGCAAGGATCACGCCCACCTTGTCGGCGAAAATCTCGTCCCCGGTGTTGTCCACGACGCCGCAGCGGTCGCCGTCGCCATCAAAGCCCAGCGCCAGATCGGCGCCCGTGGCCTTCACCGTGTCGGCCATGTCGTGCAGCATTTCCATGGCTTCGGGGTTCGGGTTGTAGTTGGGGAAGGTGTAATCCAACTCGCAATGACTGCGGATCACCTCGACGCCCATCGCCTCGAGGATATCCGGGGCGAAGGCCGCCGCCGTCCCGTTGCCTGCTGCACAGACAACGCGCAGCTTGCGGGTCATCTTATAGCCCTGCGTCAGGTCCGCGATATAAGCTTCGCGCACACCGTCGACGCGTTCGTACTTGCCGCCATCGCGCGCCACACCCTGACCGTTCAGCACGATGTCGCGCAGTTCCGCCATCTCGTCCGGGCCATGGGTGACGGGGCGTTCAAAGCCCATCTTGACCCCGGTCCAGCCATTGGGATTGTGCGACGCCGTCACCATCGCAACCGCGGGCGCATCCAGATGGAACTGGCTGAAATAGGCCATGGGCGACAGCGCGGGCCCGATATCCTTGACGTGGATACCCGCCTGCATCAGCCCAAGGATCAGCGCGTTCTTCACCGACAGTGAATAATCGCGGTAGTCGTTGCCAACCGCGATCACGGGCGCGATCCCGCGCTTGTGCATCTGGGTGCCAAGGCCAAGACCCAGCGCCGTCATACCGGGCAGGTTGATTTCGTCCGGGAACCGCCAACGCGCATCGTATTCGCGAAACCCCGTGGGCTTGATCATCGGTTCACGCAGAAAATCCCACGTGTTCACGGCCACATCGGCAATCGGCTTGGTCATCGGGTCTCGCTCCGGGGTCAAATTCGAACTGGGTCGGCTTTTGCCAGTTTGTCAAAGCGCATCAACCCATCCAATAGGCTAGGCATCTGGTCCAAAGGGATCATGTTTGGCCCATCCGAGGGGGCCATATCCGGGTTTTGATGCGTTTCGATGAAAACGGCAGCAATGCCCAGACTGACCGCCGCCCGCGCCATCACCGGCGCAAATTCACGCTGGCCACCGCTGGACCCGCCTTGCCCGCCGGGTTGCTGCACCGAATGGGTCGCATCCATCACGACGGGGTAGCCGGTTTGCGCCATGCGGGGCAACCCGCGCATATCCGCGACCAGCGTGTTATAGCCAAAGGAGGTTCCACGTTCGGTCAGCAACAGGCGTGTATTGCCGGTGCTTTCCAGTTTGGCGACGACATTGTCCATGTCCCAAGGTGCCAAGAACTGGCCTTTCTTGACATTGATCGCAGCGCCCGTCTCGCCGGCTGCCAACAAAAGGTCGGTTTGGCGGCACAGAAACGCGGGGATTTGCAGGATATCGACCGCCTCGGCGGCACGCTGGCAGTGTTCGGGTGCGTGGACATCGGTCAGGACGGGCACATCCAGCGCCGTGCGCAGCTGTGCCAGCACCTCTAGCCCAGCCTCCAGACCCAAACCGCGCCGCCCGGAAACCGAGGTGCGGTTGGCCTTGTCATAACTGGCCTTGAAGACGTAGCCCGCCCCGACCTGCGCACAGGCCGCTTTCATCGCCGTGCCGATTTCCAGGGCGTGTTCGTAGCTTTCCAACTGGCACGGGCCGGCAATGACCACCAGTGGCGCGTCATTGGAAAACGCGACCCGCCCCACATTAACTGTCTTCATGCTTAACCCGAGACCTGTTCCCGCAAGATCGAAGCGGTCAGCGACAACATCAGATAAATCCCGCCAAAGATCATGAACGCCAGGAACGTGTTTTCCAGGGCGCGCGGATAGGCGGCTTCATCCGGGGCAATCGGGCTGACCCCGACGGACAGATACCGCACCTGACGGTTGGCCTCAATGCGTGCCGTTTCCAACTGTTGCAAAGACTGCTGCAACATCAGGGTCCGGGTTTGCAGATCCTGTTCGGCGATCATCAATTCGCCCGAAATCCGGGCCAGCGACGCGGCCCCGCCTTCGCCTTCGTTGGTCATCCGACCGCGCAGGTCCGCCACGAGGTTTTCAAGCCGCCGTATGTTCCCTTCGACCACCGAGACACGCGTGGCATTGGGGTTGGCATTGGACAACAGCTCGGCCAAGCGCAGGCGTTCGTTCTCCAGTTCGACCTCGAAGGTGGAGATCTGGCTCATCAAGGCGCTGGCTTCTGCCTGCGCGCTCATCACACCGCGCTGTTCCTGCAACTGGACGACGCGCTGCTGGGCCTCCAGCATCCGCAATTCCGCTTCGGTATAGCTGTCGCGCGCGCCCGCCATCTGATCGGCCCGCAAGCGTTCGGTCAGGCTGTCGACCTGTTCTTCGGCATAGCTGATCAAGGCTTCGGCAAAGGCGGCGCTGGTGTCAGGATCGGCGGCGATCACTTCCATCTTCACGATGCCCTCGGTCGGATCGAAGCCGATCTTCACGTGACGGCGATACACCTTGTACGCCGCCTCGTTCGTGGCGTCGGGTGCCAAGCGTTGCAGCGGGTCGATGTCTTCGCTTTGGAAATGCGCCTTGAAGCCCAAGTCCTGGTCCAGTCGCAGCATCGCGTCGCGCGACTGCAAATAGCTTTGCACCGTTACCGCGTCTTGGCTGGTCGCAAGCGGCGAGCCTGAGAACATGCCGCCCAGCCCGCCTGCGCCGGAATTGTTTTCGGCCTTCTGGATCACGAATTCGGAATTCGTGGCATACATCGGCGTGGCGTAATTGTAGTAATACATCCCCGCCAAGAAGGTCGGGATCATGACGAAGAACAGCAAGCGCGCGGCCAGCAGCAGCATCCGCTTGCGGCGACGGCGCATGATATCGCGCTGAATGCGGCGGACCTCTTTGGCGACATCCGCGCCGGACAATTGGTCAGGGCTGGGCTGGGCCGATTTCGGACCGGGCGGCTGCCCCTTCGGCATCACTTGCGGCAGTTGGGCGCCGCCTTGCGGGGCGGGCGGCTGGGCGGCTTCGCCCGCCACCAATTGCAACATGTTTTCGCGCGCAAACGGGTCGATCCCGCGCTGCCGCAACTGGCGCACCGCATCCAGATCGGACACCGGGTTCAGCCCGTGCTTTTGCGCCACGCGCCGGGCGATCCGCAATTGACGACCGGTCAGACCTTCCTGACGGATCGCTTCGATTTCCTCGCGATTGCTGAGGTCGGACAGTTGCTGCGGATCGGGGGCTGCGGCCTTCTTGACCACGACGGCCCGCGGGCGCTGCCCACCGGCCTGCGCGGGATTGGCTTGGGTCGCCTCGCCGCGCTGCGGACGGCGCGGGCTGACCGGGCGGCTGGGTTGAACCGCTGCGGCTTGCTGCGCTGCCGGTTGACGAAAATCCATATTGCCGAAACCGTCGTCATGCGATTCCGCGAACGGCATCTCGCCGCCCCCCGCGCCAGGAGGCGGCGTCGCAGCGCGCGGCGCGGTCTCGACCTCGGGCGCATCCACCGCCGAGGCCCCGCCGCCGCGTCGCAGCCGGAACTTCCTAGCTTTGGGTTTCGTAGTCATAAAGACGTTTCGCTTCTTCAAGGGTGTCGAACATATACAACTTACCGCCGCGCAAGACCGCAGCGGACCGACAGAACTTTTCCAAGGTACTGGCCTGATGCGAGACCACAACCACGGTCGCTTCACTTAAACGTTCCCGCAGCACAGCCCCGGCCCGTTTGTTGAAATTGACATCGGTGGTCGAAGGCATCCCTTCGTCGATCAGGTAAATGTCGAAATCGAGGCTGAGCATCAGCGAGAAACTGAACCGGGCCCGCATCCCCGCCGAATAGGTGCCGACCGGCATGTCGAAATATTCTTTGATATCGCACAGATAGCGACAGAAGGCTTCCACGTAATCCGGGTCGAGGTCATAGAGACGGGCGATGTACCGGGCGTTTTCCCGGCCCGAATGGCGATTGACGACACCGCCCATGAAACCCAGCGGAAAGGAAATGCGGCTGGTGCGGGTGATGGTGCCTTCGTCGGGCTTTTCCAGCCCGGCCATCATGTTGATGATTGTGGTCTTGCCCGTGCCGTTCGGGGCCAGAATGCCAACCGACCGCCCCAAGTCGACCCGGAACGACGCTTCGTCCAGAATCACCTTGCGCTGCTTCCCGGTCCAGAAGCTTTTGCTCACACGGTCAAATTCAATCATGCCACTTTCCGACGCCTTCCCCGATATGGGGGCGGCCTTTTGATGGACCCAGACCTACGCAGGCTATGGGGCAGCATTGTGTCGAATTAGGTGTATTTTGTGAACCTTTTCCCCGAACTGTACCCGAGGCGCGAACGGGTCTCCGCGCCTCGATCCGTTTCAGGGGGACAATCCGAAGGCGATCACCCGTGCTGTTTCTGCACGCGTGTCAGCTGTCCCGCGACGAAGGCCATGGCAGCCGCCCCGAAGCTGAACAAGGCGCCCATCTTCGCGGCGTCTTGAACCGGGCCGCTGTCAAACGCGACAGATGCCACGAACAGCGACACCGTGAATCCAATCGCCGCGACGCAGCCGATCACCAAGAGATCGACGATGCGCATGCCGACCGGAAGGCCCAGTTTCATCGGGCCTGCCGCCATCCAGCCAAACAACAGGATCCCCAGTGGTTTGCCGATCAACAAGCCCGCCAAGACCAGATAGGTCGGCGCGCCAATCGCGGAAAACTCGACCCCGGCATTCATCAAGCCGAACAGGAACAAGACCACCTCGACCGGCACCTTCAAGGCATGTTCCATCTCGTTCAGCAGGTCGTGCAAATGCACCTCGGCCTCGGCAAAAAAGCCAAACGCACGATCTGCATGCGGGATGGCCGGAATGATCGGCAAGAGCCCCAAGGCCGGGTGGATGCCCGCCTCTTGAAAGCCATACCAGCTTAGGCAGCCCGCAATGGCATAGGGCCAGAACGAAAAGACCTTGCGCACGAAGGTCGAATTCGGGCGGTGCTGTTTGCCGCGATCCAGCGTGCGCGGCAGCCAGTTGAACAGGGCGAAGGCCAGAAAGGACGCGCCAAACGACAGCAGCAACCAGATCGGCGCCAGTTCTGCCGACGGATAGAAGATCGCGAGGATCAACAGACCAGCCGCGTCATCCGCAATCGCCAGCAACAGCAGAAACCGCACCGCCGGGTGCCCGGCCCCGAAGACCATGCGCCCGACAAGATAGGAAAACGCGATATCCGTCGCGGTCGGGATCGCCCAGCCATTGGCCACGGCATCAAACACATCCGAGCCCAGCACCAAGGCAAGACCCAGATAGACCGAGATCGGGCCCAGCATCCCGCCCAGCGTGGCAACCAGCGGCGTGACGGCTTTCTTGCCGCGCAGGCTGCCGTTCTTCAGGATGATGGCTTCCCAAACCTCTTTCGCCGCGATGGCGAAGAACAACGCCATCAACACATCGTTGACCAAGTAGTGCAGCGTCAGTTCCCGATGCACATGCCCCGCTTCGTCCACATGCGGGTGGCCGATGATGAAGTCCTTGATGAGCGTGAATTCCACGAACTCATGGTAGCTATGGGCATCGATATTTGCCCAGATCAACGCAATCGTCGCCCCTGCGATCAGCAGAATCGAGTAATTGGTCACGAAATTCCAAACGCGATACATGAATCCGATCCGCCTCTTTTCTCGTCCAAGTCCGGGATACCGCCGCATACCGGGCTTGCCAACTCGGCGGTTTGTCTCAGATCAGAGCTTATGTCCTGCGCCCCCGCCGATACCCTGCCCGACCGGATCGCCCGGTGCCGCTTGTGCGCGGATCGTTTTGCGACAACCGCCACCTCGCATCGGCCACGCCCGGTGGTCTGGTTTCGGCCGACCGCGCGCATCCTGATCGCCGGGCAGGCCCCGGGCGCGCGGGTCCATGCCAGCGGGCGCCCGTTCACCGATCCGTCCGGCGACCGGTTGCGCGCTTGGCTAGGGATGGACGAAGCGACGTTCTACGATCTGGACCGCGTGGCGATCGTGCCCATGGCCTTTTGCTTTCCGGGGTATGACGCCAAAGGCAGCGATTTGCCCCCGCCCCCGATCTGCGCCCAAACCTGGCGGGCCGACGTCATGGACAGCTTGCCCAATCTGGCCTTGACCGTGCTGGTCGGTGGGGCGGCGCAGCGCTGGCACCTTGGGTCGAAGGCTTCGGTCACCCACACCGTCGCAGACTGGCGGGACCATGCGCCGCGCGTCTTTCCCTTGCCGCACCCGTCTTGGCGCAATACCGCGTGGCTGAAACGCAACCCTTGGTTCGAGGCCGAGGTGCTGCCCGCGTTACGCGCCACGGTCACAAAGGTTCTGACACCATGAACGATGCCCCCAGCCTGATCGACATGGCCCATGCCGCCATGCAAGCGGCCCCCGAAAACGATACGCTGCGTCTGCGGTTCTTCGAACGCGTCGCTGACAGCGAATTGGTCCTCGCGCTTGCCGCCGAAGCGACCGATGACACGTTGGACCCACTTCGCTTCGATCTGGAGGAGGGGCCGATGATGCTGGCCTTTGACAGCGAAGCGCGTCTGACCCAGTTCATGGGCAAGGCGGCGCCCTATGCCGCAATGCCCGGACGGCGTTTGGTGCGGATGCTGGCGGGGCAAGGGATCAGCTTGGGCCTGAACCTCGAGGTCGCCCCCTCCGCCATTGTTCTGCCAGCCGATGCGCTGGAATGGCTGGACCAGACCTTGGCGGCGCGCCCGACACTGGTCGATGCCCGGCCAACGGATATCGGCCCGCCAAAAGGTCTGCCCGAAGCCATTCTGGGCGCGTTGGACGCCAAGCTGGCCCGCGCCGTCGGTCTGGCCCGCACCGCCTATCTTGTCCAAGCGACCTATGAAACCGGCGGCACCGCCCCGCTTCTGGTTTTTGTCGATGCGCTGCCTGCCGCGCAAGAGACCTTGGCCGAAGCAACGCAAGAGGCGCTGACCTTCGCAGGTCTGGACGCAGGTTTGATCGACGTGACCTTCTTGCCTGCTCAGGACCCGCTCTGCGCGGCCTTGGCACGACATGGTCTGCGGTTCGATCTGCCTAAGCCGGCCCAACCTACCGGACCCGCCGCCCCCGGAATGGACCCCGACGCGCCCCCGAAGCTGCGGTAGGGCCGCCTTCACGAAATCTTAACTTTTATTAACAAAATCAATATTTTAGGTCCGAATCGGACCTATTGTTTCGCATGCGAAACAATGCGTCAGTCTTGCTGACCCAATTTGTTCAGTATCCCGCCATCCGGTCCACAACATATAGGAATGCGTGTCCTGCCTCGCCCCGGCGGATGTTTTCGGCAATGACCTCGGACGCGCTGTCCGGCCGTGTCGCCGACGCGATATGCGGTGTCACCGTCACCTTGGGATGGGCCCAGAACGGATGATCCTTCGGCAGAGGCTCGGTCCGGAACACGTCCAACGTGGCGTGGCCGACCTGCCCGCTGTCCAACGCCGCCAACAAGGCCTGATCGTCGATCAGGGGCCCCCGTCCGGGGTTGATGACAAACGCCCCGGGGGCAAGGCAGGCCAGCCGTTCAGCGGTCAAGGTGTTCTCGGTCGCCGGTGTGTTGGGCAGCAGCAGCACAACCCCATCGGACCCCGTCAGGGCGGCGGACAGGCCATCGGTCCCGGCATAGCAGGCGATGCCCTCCAGTTGCTTCGGCGTGCGGCTCCAGCCGCGCACCTGAAACCGCAAGGCAGCGAGGGCCTTTGCGACCTCGGCCCCCAATTCGCCCAGCCCCAGCACCGTCACAACACGGTTGCGCGCAAGGGGTGGAACGACGCCATCGCGCCACACCCCGTCTTGCCCTTGGATATGCGCATCCATGCCCAAATGGTGGCGCAAGACATGTCCGACGCACCATTCGACCATGCCCTCGGTCAGACCGTAATCGACCATCCGGCACAGCGGTTGGGTCAGCGTGGCGTTGCCCACCACATCCTCGACCCCCGCCCAGAGGTTCAGAACCGCCTTGCAGCGT
>CAZIKH010000056.1:0-12021 GCA_964539755.1 uncultured Dinoroseobacter sp.
CCGACCCGTCACTGCGGAAGCGTATCACGCGCTCTTGCAGGCGGCGTTCTAGTATGGGTCCTAGCCCATCCCCTGCGTTGCGATCTGGCGCAGGCAATCCGCAAAAAGGTCCGGGGGCAGCGCGGGTTGCGCCAGTCTTGCCCGGCTGATCCCGCCGGGACCGGACAGGATGGGCGAGGACAGCGGCGCGGACACCAAGCTGCCCGCCTGCAATTCATCCGCCACAACCCCCCGAGAGATGAACCAAAGCGCCTCGGATCGCTGCACGATCTTGCGGCCAATCGGCAGGGCGACGGTCTCGAACGCGGCGCGCAGCTGCGGTTGGCCAAGACTGGCCAAGTACCGATCCACGGGGCCGGAAATGGCCGCGCCCTTCGGGGGCAGGACCAAGGGATAGTCCATCAAGGCCCGTTCTGGTGTGGCCGTGGTCAGGATCGGGTGGCCGGGGCGGCACACCAGCAGCACACGTTCGTCATAGAGCCGTTCAAAGACCACCTCATGCGCGTCGGCCCCTTCGGGCATGCGCCCCACCACCATATCCAGCGCCCCGTCGCGCAACTGGTTGTAAAGCAGCCAATTCGGCCCGGTCAGGATATGCAGCTTGGCCTCGGGCAAGCGGGCATGAAAGGCAAGGGCAGCGCGGGGCACAAGGTCGGCGGCGGCGGTGGGCAAGACACCGATGGACAGCCGTAGTGCCGGGTCCGGACCCCGGGTCAGACGGGTTTGCCCGCGCGCCAATTCCGCGACCGAGGCGGCCGCGTGGGCTTGAAAGATGCGCCCCGCTTCGTTCAGGCGGATGCCGCGCCCAACGCGGTCGAAAAGCGGCGTGCCCAATTGCGCTTCGAGATCGCGCAGCGCCCGCGAAACGGCAGGCTGGGTCACGTTCAACTGATCCGCGGCGCGCGACACGCTTTGAAGGCGGGCGACCTCCAGAAACAGGCGGATATGGCGCAGGGACAGATCGGCGGCCTCATTCATAACGCCAGTGTTATGAAAAGATCGCAAAATATCAATATTCAAAACGAAACAGCCTTGTTACGCTGTCTGCGCAGCGCATGGGAGGGCCCCTGCATGACATCCCGATACACATCCGGCATGGCCACGCGCCGCGCGGTTCTGGGCGACGCCCATGTCGACCGCGCCGAAGCTGCCAAGACCGATTTTGACCAACCCTTTCAGGACCTGATCACCGAAGGGGCTTGGGGCACGGTTTGGGCCGATGACACGATCTCGCGGCGCGAACGGTCGATGCTGACCTTGGCCTTGCTGGCCGCGACCGGCAATTTCGAGGAAATCCCGATGCATATCCGTGCGACCGCCCGCACCGGGGCCACGCCGGACGACGTGATGCAGGCTTTTCTGCATGTGGCGGTCTATGCCGGGGTGCCCAAGGCCAATCACGCGATCAAACTGGCAAAGCAGACCTTTGCCGAAATGACCAAGCAGGAGGGGGGCGCATGACGCCGTCAGACTATTATCAACGCGACCGCACCATTCATCCGCCCGCCTTTGCCGAAGGCTATAAGACCTCGGTCGCGCGTTCGCCACGGTATGCCCTGATCAGCCTGCAAAATTCGGTCTCGGAAACCACGGGGCCGGTGTTCGGGCACAACGATATCGACCCGCTCGACCGGGATCTTCTGTCCAATTACGCCCAGAATGGCGAAAGCCCGATTGGCGAACGGATTATCCTGCATGGCCGGGTCTTGGACGAAGACGCGCGCCCGGTGCCCAATACGCTGGTCGAGATCTGGCAGGCCAATGCCGGGGGACGGTATCGGCACAAGAAAGACACCTATCTGGCCCCGATCGATCCGAATTTTGGCGGCTGCGGGCGAACGCTGACGGATGAGAACGGGTACTATTTCTTTCGGACGGTGAAACCGGGGGCCTATCCTTGGCGGAACTATGTGAATTCATGGCGTCCCGCGCATGTGCATTTTTCGATCTTCGGGGCGGCCTTCTGCCAACGTCTGATCACGCAGATGTATTTCGAAGGCGACCCCTTCATTCCGCTGTGTCCGATCATCCAGACGATCCCCGACGCGCAGGCGGTCGAAAACCTGATCGCGCGGCTGGACCTGAATGCGACGATCCCGCTGGATACGGTGGCCTACAAATTCGACATCGTCTTGCGCGGGCGCCGCGCGACGCTGTTCGAGAACAAGCTGGAAGGGAATTGACCCATGCCACAATCGCTGCGCTATCTGCAGGAAACCGCGTCCCAAACCGCCGGGCCTTATGTCCATATCGGCCTTGCGCCGGGGGCGGCGGGCTTTGACATCTACCGACAGGAACTGGGCTGGGACATCGCCGGGCCAAACGCCAAGGGTGACCGCATTCGCGTCGAAGGCCTTGTGATCGACGGGATGGGCAGCCCGGTGAAGGACGTGCTGCTGGAATGCTGGCAGGCCAATGCGGCGGGGCATTACGCCCATCCCGAAGGCGGCGGCCCGGTCGAGGACGGGTTTCGCGGCTGGGGACGGGTGATCACCGACTTTGCGACCGGGGAATGGGCCTTTGACACCGTCAAACCGGGGCCGACACCGGCGCGCGGTGGCGGGTTGCAAGCCCCGCACCTGAACCTGTGGATCGTGGCCCGTGGCATCAATCTGGGTCTGAACACGCGGATGTATTTTGCCGACGAGGCGGACGCGAATGCCGCCGATCCGGTCCTGAACCTGATTGAATGGGAAAACCGCCGCGCGACCCTGATCGCCCAGCCAACCCAGCGCGATGGACAGACCGTCTATCGGTTCGACATCCGGCTTCAGGGCGAGGCGGAAACCGTGTTTTTCGACATCTGACGAAGGCCGAAACGATGACCAAACCTTGCATCATCTGCGTGGCAATCACCGGGTCGCTGCCGCGCAAATCGGACAATCCGGCGGTGCCGATCACGGTCAGCGAACAGATCGAAAGCACCCATGCCGCGTTCGAGGCCGGCGCGACCATCCTGCATGCCCATGTGCGCAACGACGATGAAACCCCCAGCAGCGACCCCGACAAATTCGCAGCCCTGAAGGAAGGCGTGGAAAAGCACTGCCCGGGGATGATTGTGCAATTGTCCACGGGCGGGCGGTCGGGGGCAGGCAAGGCGCGCGGCGGCATGCTGCCCTTGGCCCCCGACATGGCCTCACTGTCGGTCGGGTCGAACAATTTCCCGACGCGGGTTTACGAGAACCCACCCGATCTGGTCGACTGGCTGGCCGCCGAAATGCTGACCTATGGTGTGAAGCCCGAGATCGAAGCCTTTGATCTAAGCCACATTCTGAAGGCGCGCGAAATGGCCGACAAGGGCCAGTTGGCGGGCACGCCCTATGTGCAATTCGTGATGGGCGTGAAGAACGCCATGCCCGCCGACCGCGAGGTGTTCGAGTTCTACATCAAGACGGTCCACCGCCTGTTCGGACCTGACGCACCGTGGTGCGCGGCAGGGATTGGCCCGAACCAGATCGTGCTGAACGACTGGGCGATTTCCAGCGGCGGTCACGCCCGGACCGGGCTGGAGGACAATGTGCGGCTGGACAAGACCACCTTGGCCCCGTCGAACGCCGCGCTTGTGCAGCGCGCGGTCGCGCTGTGCGAAAAATACGAACGACCCGTGGCCACCCCCGCGCAGGCCCGCGCATTGCTGGGCTTGCGGGCCGCCGCCTGACACACCGTTTGTGCCCATGACCCAAACCGTTTTGACCGCCGCCCTGTTCGGGGATCCGCAGATCGAGGCGCTGTTTTCCGATGCCGACCTCGTGGCGGCGATGGTGCAGGTGGAAGCGGCCTTGGCGCAGGTGCAGGCCGATCTGGGCCTGATCGGTCCGGCGGCGGCGCGGGAGCTGGGGCAGGGGGACCTTGCTGCGCGTCTGGACCTGTCGGTGCTGGCGGCGGGCACGGGGCAGGCGGGCGTGCCTGTGCCAGCCTTGGTGGCCGAATTGCGCCGCCTGCTGTCGCCCGAAGCGGCCGAGGGGCTGCATTATGGCGCCACCAGTCAGGACATTGTCGATACGGCTATGATGCTGACCTTAAAGCGTACACTCGATGTATGCGAAGACAGGCTTGCCCGATTGCTCGACCGCCTTCGGGACCAATCAGACGCCCATGCCGCAACCCCGATGCTGGCGCGCACGCGCGGCCAGCTTGCCACGCCGATCACGCTGGGACTGCGTCTGGCCAATTGGGCGCAGCCCCTGATCGGGCTTGAGGCGGCGCTGCCGGGCCTGCGGACCACGGCGCTGAAGGTGCAGTTCGGCGGCGCATCCGGCAGTCAAAGCGCCGTGGCCCCCTTTGGGGCGGCGATTTCCGAAGGCCTTGCCGCGCGCTTGGGGCTGGCCGATGCCCCGCCTTGGCACACCGATCGCAGCGCCATCAGCGCGGTGTCATCCTGGCTGGCGCAGTTGGTCGCGGGGTTGGCCAAGATCGGTGCGGACCTCGCGCTGGCTTCGCGCGGCGAGATCGGCGAGATGCGCGCCGGAACCGCAGGTGGGTCTTCGACCATGCCGCACAAGGCGAACCCGGTCACCGCCGAGGCGCTGCAATCGCTGAACCTGCTGAGTGTGGGGTTGCAAGCGGGGCTGTCCGCCAGCCTTGTGCAGGCCGAAGACCGCGATGGCCGGGCGTGGCCCGTCGAATGGGTGCTGTTGCCGCAGCTTTGCGTGGCGACAGGGGCGGCGCTGCGCCATGCCGAGGGCTTGATCGGCAGTTTGCAGGTCGATGCGCCCCGGATGAAAGCCCGGATCGAACAGACCCCCGCCGTCATGGCCGAAGCGGTGGTGTTTGCGCTGGCCCCGCATCTTGGGCGCAGCGCGGCAAATGCCTTGGTCAAGGACGCGTTGCAGGCGGACAAGGGGTTCTGGGCGGTTCTTAAGGCCGCAGAGCCGGAGCGCGTCGATTGGGCCGCCTTGCGCCGATTGGACACCGACTTGGCCGCCGCCGAAGCGGTGCGCCAAAGGGTCTGGGCGGGGCGCGCCCGTCAGGCCGCGTCGGCGCGGTCGTAAAGCGCTTCGATCTGCGCGCCGTAGATGTCGTAGATCTTCGCGCGGCGCACTTTCATGGTCGCGGTCACCTCGCCATCGTCGTGGTCCAGTTCCTTGGGCAACAACCAGACCTTCTTGACCTGCTCGACCCGCGCCAGAAACGCGTTCTGCTTGGCCACTTCGCGGTCGATCAAGGCTTGCACCTGCGGGTTTTCTGCCAGCGACCGGAAGGTCGTATAGGCGATGTTCTGTGATTCCGCCCACAGCCGCACGGTTTCGAAATCCACTTGGATCAGGGCGCTGACATAGGGTCTGCGGTCCGCGATCACGATGCATTCCTTGATGAAGGGCGAGGCCTTCATCGTGTTCTCGATAAAGGACGGCGCAAGGTTCTTGCCCGCCGCGTTGATCATGATGTCCTTCTTGCGGTCCACGATGGAAATCGACCCATCGGGGGCTTCTTCGGCCACATCGCCGGTGTGCAGCCAGCCATCGGTCAAGGTGGCGGCGGTCGCTTCGGGGTTCTTGTAATACCCCTTGAAGACGATGCCGCCCTTGATCAGCAATTCGCCATCGTCCGCGATCTTATGGGCGATTTCGGGCAGGAACACCCCGCAGCGCCCGGCGCTTTCGCCCCATTCGGGCTGGATGCAGGCCGCGCCCGTGGTTTCCGACATGCCCCAAGCTTCGCGCAGATTGATCCCGATCGAGCGCAAGAACACCAACAGATCAAGGGAAATCGGGGCGGCGGCGGTGATCGCGAACCGACACCGCCCAAGGCCCAGATAGCTGCGGATGTGGCGATAGACCAGCGCATCCCAGACCCGATATCCAAGGCGCTGCGACAGGCTCCATTCGCTTCGGGGGGTCTTGGCGCGGGCGCGCGCGGTTGCCAGTCCGGCAAGGATCAGCTTCTTGCGCAGCGGCGTGGCGGTTTGGGCTTGCACCATCACCCCCGCCTGCATCTTTTCCCAGATGCGCGGCACGCCGAAGAAGATCTCGGGCGCGGCATCGCGCAGATCCAGCGTGATGGTGCGCAGGCTTTCCCCGAAATTCATCACGAATTGGCCGGTCAGGGCGTTCACGACCGTGACGTTCTGTTCGGCGATGTGGCACAGCGGCAGGTAGCTGAGGATGTTGGTGCCGGGCTTGTAATCGGCAAAGAATTGCGCTGCCAGACAGGCCGCCGCGTGCAGGTTGTCATAGGAAATCTCGGCCGCTTTGGGCAGTCCGGTCGAACCCGACGTAAAGACCATCATCGCCGTATCGCCCGGTGCGATCCCGGCGATGCGGGCGGCCAGATCGGCCCCATGGCTGGCCGTTTGCGTGGCCCCGGTTTTCCACAGATCGTCAAAGGTGGTCAGGTCCAGATAGGTTTCATCCTTCAGACCCTTTGGGTCGAACACGATCAGCTTTTTCAGCTTGGGCAGTTTGCCCTTCAGATCGACGATCTTGTCGAATTGTTCCTGATCTTCGATGAACAGGATTTCGGTGTCCGACGCATTCACCAAATGCTCGATCTCGGCGGCGGGGCTGGTGGGGTACATCCCCACGACGGTTCCGCCTGCCGCCTGGATCGCGAATTGCGCCAGAACCCATTCGCGGCGGTTCTCGCTCAGGATGCCGACATGGGTGCCCGGGGCCATGCCAAGGTCGATCAGACCGGCCGCCAAGGCGCGCACCGCGTCCTCCAGCCCGGCCCATGTCAATTCCTGCCAGATGCCGTGGCGTTTCTGGCGCATGGCAACACCGTCCGGGTGGCTGGCGGCATGTTCCGAGATCACCGCGATGGGCGACCGGAAGCCTTTCTTGGCATAGTGGCTGACATCGTAGCTCATGGTGTGCCCCTTAACTCAGCCAGCGTTTGCGGCGCTTATAGTGTTTGACGTCCCGGAAGCTTTCGCGCTGGCTGCCTTCTTCTGCGATCCCCAGATAGAAGCTGCGTATATCCTTGTCGTCGCGCAGCTTGGCGACGGGGCCTTCCATGACGATCTGTCCGGCCTCCATGATATAGCCGTAATCCGCGACCGAAAACGCGACCCCGGCATTCTGTTCGACCAGCAGGATGGACACCCCGTCTTCCGCGTTCAGGCGGCGGATGGTGCCGAAAATCTCTTCGACGATCTTGGGGGCCAGACCCAGGGAAGGTTCGTCCATCAGGATCATCGACGGTTGGGCGATCATGGCCCGGCCAAAGGCCAGCATCTGTTGTTCGCCGCCCGACAGATAGCCCGCGATCTGCTTGCGCCGTTCGCGCAGGCGGGGGAAGAAATCATAGACCTTGTCATAATCGGGCTTGGCGTCGCGCCCGCTTAGCGCGTAGGACGCCGCGACCAGATTGTCCTCGACCGACATCTCGGCGAAAATCTTCCGGCCTTCGCGCACATGGAACAGGCCCCGTTGCACCAATCGGTCTGGCGCAATCGACAAGACGCTTTCGCCCCGAAACACGATCCGGCCTTCGCCAATCGATCCGTTTTCCATGGCCAGCAGGTTCGAAGCCGCTTTCAGCGTCGTGGTCTTGCCCGCGCCATTGGTGCCCAGCAGCGTGACGATCTTGCCTTCGGGCACCTCCAAGGACAGGCCCCGCAGGGCTTGCACGGTGTGGTAGTACGAAACCTCGATATTCTCGATGGTCAGCATGGCGGCCTCGCGGGAAAGGGACGCCCGGTTCAGTCCCCGGGCGTCCCAAGCAGATTAGACGGTGAACCAGTCCGAGGTCGGGGTGAACAGGCCGTTTTCAGCGCTGTACTGATACACCCGGCCCGTGCCGATCTTGTTGTTTTCCATCGAAATCGGGCCGCCGAAATAGCCGCCCATGTCCAGATCGGTGATTTCAGACAAGCTGGCGGCGGTGTTGTCGGCGGTCAGCGGTTGGTCCTTCTCGGCGGTCATCCGCAGGGCCGTCACCGCCAGTTCGATGGCGCACATGGTCTGGATCGTCCAGGTCGGCATGTAGTTTTCCAGCGGCGTGCCAGCGAACATTTCCTTGGACATCGCTGCGAAGGTTTCATAACGCGGCGCGCCTTCGCGGTCGTAGAAATAGCGATACGGCATCACGCCCAGATACCCGTCAAGGAACGGACCCGCCTCGGCGGTGACGCGGTCGGCGATGATCTTTTCCATGCCCCAGAAGGTGCCCATGAATTTCGTCGGCAAACCGAATTGGCGCGCGCCGCCGATCAGTTGCGGCCAAACGCCGGTCACATAGCCCTGCAGGATGCAGTATTCCGCACCCGATTGGGCCAGTTTGGTGACATGGGTCGGAATATCGGCCCCCTGCGCGCGGGTGGCTTCTTCCAGAACGACCTGAATGCCCAGCTCCTCGGCCCGGCGCTTGCCGTGTTCGATGGGGTCGCGTCCGAATTCCGTGTTCGAGAAGATGAACGCGACGGTCGAGCCACCTTCGTCCTTGATGTTCTGCAGCAGGATGTCGAACTGGTCCTCATAGGTCGGTCCGGCCAGATACTGGTAGGGGTTCACGCTGGGGTTCGCCAATTCCGATGCGAAAGACGTGGACCCCATCAGGCGCGCCTGATCGCCGGTCAGTTCTGGCGCGACCAGTTTCATGAACCCGGTGCTGTCGCCGAAATAGGCGACCAGCGCATCGCCTTCGGTGGCCAGCGTGCGTTGATAGTTGGCCAAGGCGTTGGCCGGGATGTACCCCGAATCCTCGGTCGAGAAACGGATCGGCGTTCCGGCAATCCCGCCTTCTTCGTTGATCAGACGTTGGGCGAGGGCAAAGGCCGGGGCGACAAGCTGGCCAGCGGTGGCGAACGGCCCGGTCAAGGGCAGCGAGGCCCCGAAGACGTATTCGGCGGGTTGTGCCTTCAGGATGGTCGGGGCCCCCAGCGTCGCCGAGGCGGCGGCAGAGGTGGCGAGGAAGGCGCGGCGGTTCAGTTTCATGGGTCTCCTCCCTGAGACGTTGGTGGTGTCTTGTTATCCGCGGGCAAAGGGCCAACGGTTGAGCGCCCGAAACCCGCGATCGACGATCTGTGTGATCCCCAGCGGTTCGAACATGAGAAACAGAATGATAAGCAGGCCAAAGACGATCTCCTGCACGGGGGCGCGCAGGGCGGCCACATCGGCGGACCCGCCCGCGATCATGCCAAAGGACCATTTCAGCGCCTCGGGCACCATGATCACGACCATCACGCCGAAGACGGGCCCCATGGTGCGCCCCATGCCGCCCACGATCAGCGCGGCGACCAGTTGCAGCGACAGGGCCAGCTCGAACTGTTCGGGCAGGATGCGGGCATAGAAATAGGCAAACAGCGCCCCCGCCAACCCGCAGCAGGCCGCCGACAGCGCAAAAGACATCAGCTTGTAGCGCAACAGCGAGATCCCAAGGATTTCCGCCGAATAATCGCGTTCGCGAATGGCGATGAAGGCCCGCCCGACGCGGGTGCGGAACAGGTTTTGCACCGACAGGATGGTGGCAAAGGCCATCACCGCGATCAGGGCGAACATTTCGCGTTGGGTGTCCAGCTGCCATCCCAGAAGGTTCGCATCCGGGGTGTTCAGGCCTTGCACCCCGCCCGTGTAGGCGGCGAAGGTGTCCAACTCGATCAAGAAGATGACGATGAAATTCGCGCTCAGCGTGGCCACCGCCAGATACAGGCCCTTCACCCGCAGCGATGGCAAACCCACGACGATGCCGACCAAGGCCGACAGGATCACGGCACCGGGAATGGCCAAGAACGGCATGATCCCTTCGGGCAGGCCCAGTGAGCCCATCAGCCCATGCAGGATCGGGATCGAATAGGCCCCGATGGCGAGAAACGCCGCATGCCCCAAGGACAAAAGCCCCGTATAGCCGATCACCACGTTCACGCCGACCACCGCGATCAGCATGATCCCCATCTGCGCGGCCACAAGGATGATGTAATCATTGGCCACAAACGGCATCAGCGCGCACAGCACGGCCATGCCATAGACGAAGAACTGCTTGTACTGATTGTTCAGCACCCGCTCATCGGCGGCATAGGTCGCTTTGAGATTGCCGTTGATCATATGCGTTCGACCTCCTTTTGGCCGAACAGGCCGTGGGGCCGGATCAGGATGACGATCAGCACCGCGATATAGGGCACAACCTCCGCCCATTCCCCGCCCAATTGCCATTGGGCCATGGCTTCCAAGAAGCCGACGGCCAAGGCGGCCAGAAACACACCGACATAGCTGTCCAGACCGCCCATCAACACGATGGCCAGCACCGAAAACCCGAACAGGCCCAGTGACGGGGACACGCCGTTGCGGGTGGCAAGGATCGCCCCGGCAATCGCCCCGGTGGTGGCCGCCAGCACCCAAGCGCGGGCAAAGACCTTGGGCACCGAGATCCCCATCGAATAGGCGGTTTGCTGGTCCTCGGCGGTGGCCCGGATCGCGACCCCGCCTTTCGAATAGCGCACCCAAGCCACGATGCTGCCGAAGGTGATCAGCGCGATCAGGACATTGACGATGTCCGCGCCGAACAGGAAGACCATGTTGCCGAACAGCTCAAACCGCACGGGCGCGTTGGGCGCGATATGCGGGACAAAGGCGGCATCGGCCGTCCAGATCAGGCCCTTGGCCCCCGACAGGACCGAAATCAGGCCCACGGTGATCATGATCATCGCAAAGGTGCTTTGCCCGATCAGCGGGCGCATCAACAGCCGTTCGATCACCCGGCCCAGGATCGCGCAGGCGATCACCGCCCCGACAAGGCCAAAGACGATCCGCGGCAGGTTCGCCGCCCAATCGAGGACCGCGCCCATGGGCGAAAACATCGGCAGCCCCTCGCGCGCGGCCAGCAGCCAGGCGGGTTCCCATTTGGCCAGCCAATCCGGCGCGATGGGCATGGCGGGCAACAGAACCGCGAAGGTGTAATAGAAATAGGCCCCGAACATGATCAGATAGCCATGCGCGAAATTCACGACCCGCGTCGCCTTGTAGACCGACACGATGCCCACCGCGATCAGGGCATAGATCGTGCCCGCCATCAGACCGTTCAGCGCGAATTGGATGAACTGTCCCATCAGGCTGCCTGCCCCAGATAGGCTTCGATCACCGCGTCATCGCGCGAGACATCGCGCGGCGTGCCCTCGCTGATTTGCTGGCCGAAATTCAGCACCACGATCTTGGAACAGATATCCATGACCATGTGCATGTCATGTTCCACCAAAAGAATGGTGGTTCCGAATTCCTTCTGCACATCCAGAATGAAGCGCGCCATATCGGCGGTTTCTTCCCGGTTCATGCCCGCCACGGGTTCATCCAGCAACAGCACGCGGGGCTGCATGGCCAAGGCGCGTCCCAATTCGACGCGCTTTTGCAGGCCATAGGGCAGCATCGTGATCGGGTATTTGCGGATATGGTCGATTTCCAGAAAGTCGATCACCCGTTCTTCGACCTCGGCCCGAAAGGCCAGTTCTTCGCGCTGGGCGCTGCCGAAATACCGCAGGGCGGAAAACAGCCCCGTATTCAGCCGCGTGTGTCCGCCCAGTTTGATGTTGTCCAGAACGGTCATGCCGCGAAACAGGGCGATGTTCTGGAAGGTGCGCGCGATCCCCAGTGCGGCGCGCTTGTCGGGCGACAGGTCCGTGATGTCCCGGCCTTCGAACAGCACCTTCCCTTGGTCGGGGGCGTAAAAGCCGGAAATCGCGTTGAACAAGGACGTCTTGCCCGCGCCATTGGGGCCGATCACGCCTGTGATCTCGCCCTCGGCGGCGGTGAAGTTCACCCCTTGCAGCGCCTTGATGCCTGCAAAGGACAAGTGCAGATTCTGGACCTCGAGCATGGCTCGGGCACCTCCCTTGACCGGCGCGCCCCCTGTGTTCGGGGATCTTTCACCGTTCCTCCCTGAACGCGGCCAAGGCGTCTTGCGGCCCGGCTGCGGTTCGTTGACCTTACCCAACCCATCGCAAGGCGCAATGGGTTTGGCGGCAGAACGCCGTAAGGTCAAAACGCCGGTCGGGCGGGGCGGGGCCAAGCGCGTCGTGGGCGATGGGTAACGGAGAAGGAAATGGTGCTGCTGGAGAGAATTGAACTCTCGACCTCTCCCTTACCAAGGGAG
>CAZIKH010000057.1:0-6639 GCA_964539755.1 uncultured Dinoroseobacter sp.
GTGGGCGATGTTGCCTCGGCGCTGCAATTCACCCATGTCGCGGGGTATCAAGCGGGGGTGCTGGTGCGCCAGATCGTGCTGGGCCTGCCCGCAAAGGCGCGCACTGACCATATCCCTTGGGCCACCTATACCGATCCCGAGATCGCGCAGGTCGGCCTGACCGAAGCGCAGGCGCGCGAAACCTACGGCGACAAGCTGTTCGTGGCGCGCTACGACTTCCACGAAAACGACCGCCTGATCGCCGAGGGCAAGACCACGGGCCTGATCAAGGTGATGGTGGTCAAGGGCAAGCCCGTGGGCGCATCCATCGTCGGGGCGCAGGCGGGCGAATTGATCGGGGTCTGGGCCATGGCCATCGCCAATGGCCTGAAGATGAGCGCGATTGCCAATACCGTGCTACCCTATCCCACGGTAGGCGAGGTGAATAAACGGGCCGCATCCGCCTACTTCTCGCCCAAGCTCTTTGATTCCCCTTGGGTGAAGCGTATCGTGCGGCTCGTGCAGCGGTTCTAGCCGCGCATACGGCGGAGGCAGCGTGCTGAACAGTCTATCGGGGCGGTTTCTGATCCTGACCACGGTGTTCGTCATGATCGCCGAGGTCCTGATCTTTGTCCCGTCGATTGCCCGGTTTCGGGAAGACTATCTTCTGGATCGGCTGGAACGGGCGCAGATTGCCTCGCTGGCGTTGCTGGCATCGTCCGACACGATGGTCACGCCCGAGCTGGAACAGGAGCTTCTGGTCAATGCCGGCGTGAAGACCGTGGTGCTGCGGCGCGATCAGGTGCGCGAGCTGGTGCTGGCATCGCCCATGCGCGACCCGATCAGCCGCCAATTCGATTTGCGCGACACAACCGCGCCAGAATTGATCCGCGATGCCTTGGTGCAATTGATCGACACCGAACCCCGCGTGATCCTGGTCACCGGCACCCCGGTGCGGGGGGCGGGCGAGGTCATCGAAATTTCTGTCGAAAGTGGCCCGTTGCGCATGGCCATGATCGATTATGGCATTCGCATCCTGATCTTGTCGGCGGTGATCTCGATCATCACGGCGGGATTGTTGTTCTTTGCGGTGCGGCGATTTCTGGTGCAGCCCATGGCGCGCGTTGTCGAACATATGAGCCAATACGCCGATGACCCCGAAGACCCGCGTCAGGTGATCATGCCGGCGGCGAACCTGCGCGAATTGCGCGCCGCCGAGGACGCCCTGCACAAGCTGCAAACCCAGCTGACTGGGGCGCTGCGCCAAAAGGAACGGCTGGCGCAACTGGGCACGGCGGTCGCCAAGATCAGCCACGATCTGCGCAACATCCTGACAACCGCGCAGTTGTTCGCGGACCGGATGGAGGCAAGCGACGATCCAAAGGTCGTCCGTGCCGCCCCGAAACTGGTGGGGGCCATCAGCCGGGCGGTGAACCTGTGCGAAGCCTCTTTGGCTTTCGGGAAGGCGGAAGAACCCGCCCCGGCCCTGACCATCGTGCGGCTTGCCCCCTTGGTCGAAGATGCCCTGGACGGGGAACGCTTGGCGGCAGCCGACAACGATCTGGTGACTTATCGCACGGATATCGCCCCCGATCTGACGGTGCGGGCCGATCCTGAACAGCTTTATCGGGTGATCACGAACTTGGTTCGAAATGCCCGGCAAGCCATCGAGGCCAGCAAACGCGAAGGTGTCATCACGATCCTTGGCCGGGCCGAAGAAGACGCATGGTCGATCCTGATCGAAGACAACGGGCCCGGTTTGCCGGAAAAAGCCCGGCAAAACCTGTTTACGGCGTTTCAAGGTGGGGTCCGCAAGGGCGGGATCGGTCTGGGGCTGGCCATTGCCGCCGATCTTGTGCGCGGCCACGGGGGCAAATTGGAACTGCGCAGCACAGGTCCGGACGGCACGACCTTTGCGATTTGTTTGCCCCGCACCGCCGAGGCCCTGGAGACCGCCGCCCAATAAGCCAGCCCCCGCAAATCAGGCAAAAAACCCGCTTGCAATGCGCGGACGGCGCGCGTAGGACACGGCTTCACGCGCTGGTAGCTCAGCTGGATAGAGTACTTGACTACGAATCAAGGGGTCGGGGGTTCGAATCCTCCCCAGCGCGCCATTTCCCATTTCGGGACCCCAAGCCCGGGCATCCGGCCCGGACCTGTGAGATAGGACGAGACCGATGAAACGCACGTTTCAACCTTCGAACCTGGTGCGCAAGCGCCGCCACGGCTTCCGTGCCCGGATGGCGACCAAAGCTGGCCGCAAGATCCTGAACGCGCGTCGCGCGCGTGGCCGCAAGTCGCTGAGCGCCTAAAGTTTTCGTCAGGCGATGTCCGATGGACAGCCTGATCTGATCGCACCGCACCCCGCCGCATTGTCGGCGGGTTTGCCGTTCCGGCTGCGTGGCCTTACGAAGCGGTCCCAATTTCTGGCCGCTGCCCGCGCCCCGCGCATCGCAACCCCCGGTTTCGTCCTGCAAGCCCGTCCGCGCGCGGATGGCGATCCGACCGTCGGTGTCGGGTTCACCTGTTCCAAGAAAGTTGGCAATGCCGTTGCCCGCAATCGCGCCAAGCGACGCCTACGGGCACTGGCCCGCGCGGTGCTGCCAAAAGCTGCGCAAGCCGGCACGGATTATGTCCTGATCGGGCGCGCAGGCGAAACCGCGACCCGGGATTTCGTGGCCATGCAGGCCGACTTGCGTCGGGCGCTTGAAAGGTTGTCCGCATGACCCCGCTGGCTTGGGCCATGGCGATCCCTGTGCGGGCCTATCGCCTGATCTTGTCGCCTTGGGTCGGGCATGGCTGCCGGTTTCATCCGACCTGTTCGGCCTATGCCTTGGAAGCCTTGGAAAAGCATGGCGGGATCAAGGGCGGTTGGCTGACCCTTCGCCGGATTGCCCGCTGCCATCCATGGGGCGGGTCTGGCATCGACAATGTGCCGGATTAGGCCTCTGATCGCGCTCGGGCTGTGCCTGACCGGCCCTGCACAGGCCACGATCCTTGGCGGCGGCCTGACCCAGCAACATGGTAACGGGGTGTTCGTTTCTTTGGACACGACCGCGCCGTTCACGGTCGGCCAAGACCATTTCGACACCGATCACCTTTATGCCTTCAACGAAGCACAGAACGTGGTCCTGTCGGACCATCTTGCGGTCGATATCGGTGGGGTGGATGGGGTTATTCCGGGCGGCACGGCCATCGCCAGCCACTATGTCTTTTTTGACAGTGTGAACGGCTTTCAGATGGGGTGGGTTGATTTCGACGCGCCGATCTTGGGGATCGCGGCGCAGGCCGACACGCTGGCGGCGTCCGATTTTCTGGGCCACCCGGAGGTGCGCTATGTCAGCACCGAGCTGCGCGGGTTGGAACGTGGAGATGTGGTCTGGATCGATGACGACACCCCGCACCGATTGTGGGTCAGTTGGGCGGGCTCGTCCCCCGGCGATTACATACGGGTCCTCACGGCCAGATCCGCCGAGGCGCTGTTGTACTAAAGCTTCTCGAACGTGATCGTGACTTCCCCGACGTACAGACCAAAACGATACATATACGCCTTGTTCAGCAGCCGATCTTCAGACAGCAGCCACATCCAATCGTCAAATCGCACGCGGATCGTCTCGCCCCCTGCGATGGGCAGATCGATGGTATAGGCCCAGTTGAAGGTATCGCCCGATTCCTGTCCGGTCGCCGTGCCGATGACCCCGGGGGCGGTGCCTGTCCAACTGTCTGGTCCGGTCTTTGTCAGGGTCCAGATACGCTGCTCGGTCGACGCGTCTTCATAAACGAAATCCTCGACAAGGCGCAGGGTCTGGCCGTCCCAAGTGCCTTCGATATCCACCTCGAACCGGCGACTGACATTGCCGAACACGTCCTGAAACTGGCCATAGGCCACAAGATCGCCCGCAAAGAAGCGTTCCAGATCCAGCTTGCGGTCGCTTAGCTTGGGGTCGTCCAGCGAGGGCGTCCCACACGCCGCAAGCACCAACAGCAATAGTCCCGCGATCCAGCGCATGTCTTCCTCCTGTCCGTTGGGGGTTAGCTAGGGCCACAGACGCGATTGTCAGTGGCAAAAAACACCGGAATCAGGCAAGAGGCCGCTATGCTTGATGACGGCGACGACATTCACCCCCTGTTCCACGGGGCCCCGCAAACCACCGAGTTCCGCAAACTGCGCAAACGCATCGTGCGGCACACGCGGGAGGCGATCGAGGCCTATGGCATGATCGAACCCGGCGCGCGCTGGCTGGTTTGCCTGTCGGGCGGCAAAGACAGTTACACCCTGTTGGCCGTGTTGACCGAACTGCAATGGCGGGGGCTTCTTCCGGTCGATATTCTTGCGTGCAACCTCGACCAGGGACAGCCCGGTTTTCCGGCCACGGTCCTGCCCGAGTTTCTGTCGAAGATGGGGGTGCCGCACCGGATCGAATATCAGGACACTTATTCCATCGTGGTCGACAAGGTGCCATCGGGGCGCACCTATTGCGCGCTGTGTTCCCGCCTGCGGCGGGGCAACCTGTACCGGATCGCGCGCGAGGAAGGCTGTTCGGCCGTGGTTCTGGGTCACCACCGGGACGACATTCTCGAAACATTTTTCATGAACTTGTTCCATGGTGGCAAACTGGCGACCATGCCGCCGAAGCTTGTGAATGATGAAGGCGATCTGTTCGTGTATCGCCCGCTGGCCCATGTGGCCGAAGCCGATTGCGAGAAATTTGCGCGCGACATGGGGTATCCGATCATTCCCTGCGACCTGTGCGGCAGTCAGGATGGGCTGCAACGTCAACAGGTTAAGGCCCTTCTGGACGGGTGGGAGGCGAACCATCCCGGGCGGCGCCAGAAACTGTTCCGCGCCCTGACGAATGCCCGCCCGTCGCATCTGCTGGACCCCAGCCTGTTTGACTTTGCCGGGCTGGTACGCCCGAACCCCGCAGAAGTTGATGAAAATCCGCCGCAAGTTCCGCCGACAAGTTAACCGTCGGGGAAGCGGTGCCCGCTAGGCCTTTGCCTTGCGCAGACCTGTTTGTTTGCGTCCAAGGAAAAGGACCTCGTGCTTGTGCGTGTGATCGGTATCGCGCCGCCCTTGATCGGCCCCCTCTTGGCGGGATTGCTTGGCCTGCCTGTCTTGATCCTGCTGACGGTGGTCTGGGGCCAAGCGTGGCTTGGGTTGTGGGCCGCGATTCTTGCGCCCCTTGGTATGGCCATGGCCCTGATGTGGCGGATTGGACCTGGGGGTGCCTTGGCAACAGGTCAACGCGATCCCTTGACCGGTCTGCCGGGACGCCAAAGCTTGGAAGCCGACATTGACCGGGTGCTGGCAAATGCCCATTGGCCCACTGGAACCAGTGCCGTCATTGTGCTGGATCTGGACGATTTTCGGGCCTTCAACGACCGCCATGGCCGATCTGCGGCGGACCTTGTTCTGACAACCTTCGCCGCGCGCTTACGGGCAGTCTTGCGTCCCGATGACGTCCTGTGCCGATTGGAAGGCGATGCGTTCGGGGTGTTTCTGCCCCCCCAAGGGCGGTTGGACAAGGATGCCGTGCTGGGCATCGCGGAACGTTTGCAGACGGCTTTGACGGACCCCGTGCGCCTTGACGGCTTGGCGGTCTATTGCAGCGCCAGCGCGGGCGTGGCCTTTGCGCAGCAGGTCACGGATCGCCCCGCTGGCGCAGCCCTCGTGACCGCGGCGGAACGGGCATTGGCGCGGGCCCGCCTGTCAGGGGCTGGGGCGCTTCAGATCTATTCGCCAAGGCGGCACGCCCGGCATCGCGTGGCGCAGGGTCTGGCGACGGATGTGGCGCGGGCAATGGATGCGGGCGAATTCGTGGCCTTTGTTCAGCCGCAAATTCATGCCCAATCCGGCCAAGTCACGGGTGTGGAAGCCTTGGCCCGTTGGGTGCATCCGGAACGCGGCCTGCTGACGCCTGCCGCCTTTCTGGACGCCATCGACGCCGCCGGGCGCAGCGAAAAGCTGAGCGACCTGATGTTGACCGAAGCCCTGCGCCTGCTGCGGGGCTGGGAGGCCGCGGGTCTGCATGTCCCCAAGATCGGCGTCAATTTCGGCGCGGTTGAACTGCGCGCCCCGCGCGTCGCGGACAAGATCATGGCCGAACTGGATCGGTTTCGCTTGGGCGCCGACCGCCTTGCAATCGAGGTTCTGGAAACCGTTGTCAGCCAAGATGAAGACGACGTGCTGTTGCGAAATCTCGCGGCCCTGCGGGACCTTGGTTGTCGGATTGAACTGGATGATTTCGGAACCGGGGCGGCGTCCATATCTGCGATCCGGCGTTTCGGCGTCAGCCGCATCAAGATCGACCGCAGCTTTGTCAAAGCCTTGGACAAGGACCCGACACAGGCCGCGCTGTGCCAAGCGATGATCACGATGGCGGGCCAGCTTGGCGTCGACGTGCTGGCCGAAGGGGTCGAAACCCCCGGTCAGCAAATCGCGCTGCGCGCCATGGGATGCCAGCACTTGCAAGGATTTGGTATCGCGCGCCCCATGTCGGGGGCCGATATGCAGACATGGCTGCTGGCGCATCAGCACGAACAGGCCCAACTGGCCCTGATCCGGCCCCAAACCGTCCAACCGCCGCAAGACGTGCCCAGATCGGATGCCGATGCCCCCGTCCGGGCAGACAGGGGTGGACCTGACCGCCATGTGAC
>CAZIKH010000057.1:6739-11894 GCA_964539755.1 uncultured Dinoroseobacter sp.
CGGATGCCGATGCCCCCGTCCGGGCAGACAGGGGTGGACCTGACCGCCATGTGACCGGTCCGGCCATCGGTCCGCTTTCGACACCCAAGGTTTCCGCGCCGGGCGTCGCTTCGGCCTTGATCCCCGACAGGCGAAAACCGCATTGATCCGGACGTCGCGATCGGCGTTGCCTGTTTCGGGCCGAGGTGTGTCTTCCGTTCCCTTGGCCGCGCATTTAATGACTGTACCCTAGGGATCCCGTCCCCAGACATCCCGAGACCGCCCCGCCAAGGTCCTGCCTTCCGCCAGCCCGACACCGCATCGTTTGCGGGCACCGGGTCACAAGGCGTCATCGCCCATGCCATTCCCCCCGCTGTTCGACCCCTGCAGGGCTGCGCGCAAAGCGCATCTTGCACGACTGGACCGAGGGGGGCATATCCACTCAGGCAAGGGAAAACCGCTTGACCTTTGAGGGCGATCTGGTTTGAACCCTCGGGACGTTTTTCACGGTTATCAGCAAGGAACGGTGCGCCAAAATGGACGACCAGAACAAGAACCTGATCCTGGCGACAGCGCTGAGCTTTTTGGTCATCCTTGTATGGTTCCTGCTGTTTCCGCCAGAAGACCCCGCAACCGATCCGAACCTGACCGCCGCCCAACAACAAACCACGCAAAGCGGGACCGCGACCGGCAACACCGATCAGGTCACGGGCGCTGATCTGGCCCTGACACCGCCAGCCGCAAGCGATGCCACCGTCGCCCCCGGCGAAGCGGCAGACGGTGCGGTCACAACCGCCGGGGCCGACATCGCCCGCATCGCCATCGAAACCGACAAGCTGGAAGGGTCCATTTCGTTGCTGGGTGGGCGGATCGATGACCTGTCCTTGCGCGATTACAACGAGACACTGGAGCCGGATTCGCCCATCGTGCGCCTTCTGTCCCCGGTGGGCAGCCGCAATGCCTATTACGCGCTCTATGGCTGGACGCCGGGCGGGGCATTGGGCTTTGAAGATGTGCCGGGGGCCAACACCGAATGGACGGTCGAAAGCGGTGACCGACTGACCGTGGAACAGCCCGTCACGCTGCGCTGGGAAAACGCCGCAGGCATCATCTTCCGCCGCACGATCGCAATCGATGCCGACTATATGTTCACGATTTCGCAAAGCATCGAAAACCCGACCGCCGAAGAAATTCGCGTGCAGCCCTACGGGATCATTGCGCGTCACGGCGAACCGGACACCATCGGCTTTTTCATCCTGCACGAGGGCGTCGTCGGCATGAAGGACGGCGAGTTGGTCGAGATCGACTATAACGACCTGCCGGAACTGGATTTCATCGAACGCGAAGCCGCGCGCGCCAATGTGCGCAGCGTCGAAAGCAATGGCTGGATCGGGTTCACCGACAAGAACTGGATGACCACGCTGGTCCCGCCGCCGGGCACGCCCTTCACCGCCGTGTCGAAATACGTCGGCAGCGCAGATATCTACCAAACCGAAACGCGGTTGCCGACCATGGTGATCCCTGCTTCGGGCACCGCCGAAGTGACCAGCCAGCTGTTCGCGGGCGCAAAGGAATGGGAAGCGATCCGCACCTACCAAAACCAGCCGGGCTTGTTGGCGCGCCTCTTCGGCGCATCGGTGGACCCGGACCGCCCCCAGATCGACCGCTTCATCGATTCCATTGACTGGGGCTGGTTCTACTTCCTGACCAAGCCGATCTTTGCCGTGCTGCACTGGCTGAATGCGGTGATTGGCAACATGGGGGTGGCGATCATTGCCCTGACCCTGATCATCAAGGCGCTGCTGCTGCCCTTGGCGTATAAGTCCTATGTCTCGATCGCGAAGATGAAAGAGCTTCAGCCCGAGATGGAGAAGCTGAAAGAGCGGGCGGGCGAAGACAAGCAGAAGCTTCAGCAAGGCATGATGGAGCTTTACAAGAAGAACAAGGTGAACCCGGCCGCAGGCTGTCTGCCCATTCTGTTGCAGATCCCGATCTTCTTCTCGCTCTACAAAGTGATCTTCGTCACCATCGAATTGCGGCATGCGCCCTTCTTTGGCCCGTTCCAAGACCTGTCCGCGCCGGACCCGACCTCGATCCTGAACCTGTTTGGTTTGTTGCCCGTCGCCGCCCCCGAACCGGGCAGCATCATGGCGCTGATCTTCATCGGGATCCTGCCGCTGTTGCTGGGGGTGTCGATGTGGCTGCAACAAAAGCTGAACCCGGCCCCCACCGATCCGACCCAGCAGATGATCTTTGCTTGGTTGCCGTGGATCTTCATGTTCATGCTGGGCAGCTTCGCCAGCGGTCTGATCGTTTACTGGATTGCGAACAACGTGATCACCTTCTCGCAGCAATATCTGATCATGCGCAGCCACGGATCGACACCGGACCTGTTCGGGAACATCAAGTCCAGCTTCAAGCGGAAGGCCGACGAAGGCGCGGCCAACAAGCCAAATAAGCCGAACGATCCCAAAAAATGACCGGCACCCTCGGCGCGATCTATCGCCATCCGTTGAAGGCGATTGGTCGGGAGGCCTTGGACCGGGTAGGCTTGACCCAAGGGCAGCCGCTGCCATGGGATCGCGCGTTTGCGATGGCACATGCGCGCGCCCGACCTGACGATCTTCACGGTCCTTGGGCCCATAAGATGAACTATCTGCGTGGGGTGACCGGGCCACAGTTGATGGCCGTCAGCTGCACGTTTGACGAGACCCGTTTGCAGCTGACGTTGCACCATCCGGGGCAGGACAGTCTAACCGTCGATCTCAGCGCCGAAGACAGCAGCGCGCGTCTGGCGGCCTGGCTGGAACCGCTTTGGCCGGAGGAGGCCCCACGCCCGACCCGCTTGGTCCACCATGCCGGTCGCGCCCAAACCGACGTGCCTGATCCTTGGCTGTCCTTGCACACGGTGGCATCGCACCGGGCCGTGGCGCAAAAGCTGGGACGCGCAGATCTGTCGATCCATCGCTGGCGTGGCAATCTTTGGATCGATGGGGTGCCCTTGTGGGACGAATTCGATTGGGTCGGCAAACATGTGCGGATCGGATCCGCGGTGTTGAAGGTCGAATGTCCCATCACCCGTTGCAAGGCAACGATGGCCAACCCTGAAACAGGCCGCCGCGATGCCGATACCTTGGGCGCGCTGGAGGCGGGCTGGGGGCACACTGATTTCGGCGTTTATGCCGCCGTGGTCGAAAGTGGTCCCATCGCGTTAGGCGATACGGTAGAGGTGCTGGCATGAGCCTGCCGTTCCCCCTAGCCGAAGTCGATGCCGCCACCGAAGAGGCGGGCCGCAAGCTGTTCGCGGGCCCCGTGGATTTCGTCAAAGGCGTGGTCGCGATGTCGGGCCTGCCCCCGGATGATCGCCTTGAGGTGTGCTTTGCGGGGCGCTCCAACGTCGGGAAATCTTCGCTGATCAACGCGCTTACGGGGCGCAAGGCCTTGGCGCGCGCATCAAACACGCCGGGCCGCACCCAAGAAATCAACTTCTTCGCACTGGGAACGGATCGCTATCTTGTGGACCTACCCGGTTACGGGTTTGCCAATGCCCCCGTTGCCGTGGTTGAAAAATGGCAGCGTCTGCTGAAGGCCTATCTGTCGGGCCGGGCCAGTCTACGGCGCGCCTTCGTGCTGATCGATTCCCGGCATGGCGTAAAACCCGTTGATGCCGAAATCCTGAAACTGCTGGACGGTGCCGCCGTGCCCTTTCAGGTCGTGCTGACGAAAGCCGACAAGATCGGCAATGCACAACTGGCAAAGGTGCTGGATCAGGTCCGCGCCAGTTTGCAGAAACACCCAGCCGCGTTTCCGGAATTGGTGGTCACCTCGTCAGACAAAGGGGACGGGATCGCGACGCTGCGCGGGATCATCGCCGGGCTGATCTAATCCTTTGGCTCAGACATGTTGGGCGCCGTTGATCTCGATCTCGGTGCCAGAAATATAGCTGCTTTCTTCCGAACACAGGAAATAGATCGCGGCGGCCACTTCGGACGGTTGACCCAATCGGCGCAAGGGCAGTTGTTCGACGATTTTCTCGGTGCCGGGCGACAGGATCGCGGTTTCAACCTCGCCCGGTGCGATGGCATTTACCCGCACGCCCAAGGGCCCAAAGTCATGCGCCATTTCGCGGGTTAGGGCTGCCAAGGCCGCTTTGGACGTGGCATACGCCGCCCCCGCAAAAGGGTGGACCCGCGCGCCGGCAATCGATGTGACATTGACCACCGCGCCTTTGGCCGCGGTCAGTTCATCCTTCAAGCCCCGCGCCAGAACGACCGAGGCGAAGAAGTTGACGTGAAACACCTGCCCCCATGTGCGCAGATCGGTTTCCAAGGTGTTCAGCCGTTCACCTTCGGGACCCTTCGGCGAGATACCGGCGTTGTTGACCAAAGCATGCAGCTTGCCATCCAGCTTTCCGCGGATGACCTCCATCGCCTTGATGGTGTCCTTGGGATCGGCCAGATCGATCTGAATGTGGTCCTCGGCCCCGCCGCCCCAAGGGCATTGGCTGGGAAACGGATGGCGCGAGCAGGTCAGCACCCGCCAACCTTCCTTGTTGAAACGCTGCACGGTTGCATGGCCAATCCCACGACTGGCCCCGGTCAACAACATCACTTTCTGGTCGGTCTTGGGTCGGCGCATCATATTCTCCGTTAAGGGAACCCTGCGCCTTGGGTGGCCCAAGCGCAAGCCTTGTCGCCCCCGAGGGCATCGCGTATGACCCCCGAAGCTTTGCGCTTGGCCTGACCGATGAAGACACAGAACACCATGAACAGCGATTGGATCGCCACCGCCCGGACCCTGAATCAGGCCCTGCCCTATTTGCAGCGCTATGATGATGCCATTGTCGTCGTAAAATTCGGGGGCAACGCCATGGGCGACGCCGCCGCCATGGACAGTTTCGCCCGCGATCTGGTGCTGATGCGGCAGGTTGGCGTGAACCCCGTCGTGGTGCATGGCGGTGGACCGATGATCAACGACATGTTGGCCAAGCTGAACATCCAGACCGAGTTCGTGAAGGGCAAGCGCGTCACCGACGCCGCCACCGTCGAAGTCGTGGAAATGGTGCTGTCGGGGCGGGTCAACAAACGCATCGTGCAGGCCATCAACGGGCAAGGCGGGCGTGCGATTGGCCTATCCGGCAAGGACGCGAACCTGATGGTCTGCGATCCGGCCGATC
>CAZIKH010000058.1:0-11764 GCA_964539755.1 uncultured Dinoroseobacter sp.
TACACGCAATACCTCGGCGGGGCGCCTGTCCGGCAAAGCAAGCTTTGGATCAACGACGGCACTGGCAACTTCACCGGCACGCGCCTGCCGCTGGACCGCTACCAGTCGGAGCATGTGTCCGCCTTCGACGCCGATGGCGATGGTGACACCGACCTGCTGGTGTCCAACCAAAGCATTGCAAGCCTCTGGCTGAATGATGGCAGCGGCGGCTTCACCGTGACCGAACTTGGGACCGATCAGGACCCATCAACCTCGACGATCTTCGATGCCGACAATGATGGCGATCTTGACGTCTTCCTGACAGGCTGGTCGATTTCGCAGGAAGACCGTCTGTTCCTGAACGACGGGGCGGGCAATTTCACCGAAACCGCAACCCCCTATGCCGACCGAAACAGCGCGGGTGCGCAGGCTTTCGATGTGGATGGCGACGGCGATCTGGATTTGCTGGTCACCAAATGGAACGGCACCAACGAACTGCTGGTGAACGACGGGACCGGCAGTTTCACGATAGCCCCGCTCGATCCGATCGACAGCGATACGGCGGGCACCTTGGCCTTCGACGCCAATGGCGACGGCGTCGTGGACATCTTCGCGCTTGGGGATGGCGAGGCAAGCCGCCTTTGGCTGCATGTGAACGAGGCCACGAACCAGGCTGCGCCGGAATTCAGCATCTCCGTTTCCGGCAACCCGCAGCCCGGCGACATTGTGCGGCTCTATGTTGGCACCGGCGAAGACGCGGAACTCGCCGGGTCCATTGCCCTGACCGAGGCTGGCGCGCAGCAAGTCATGGTGCGCGTTGGGGTGTTCGCGGATGGTGACGCGGGCGTTCCCGGCACCGCTTTGGTGTCGGATGGCGTGGGCAGCGTGATGCTGGTGGACGGGACGCACAGTTTCTCGATCCGCTACTACGACGCCGTGCTTGAGACCACGGTCACCATGGCCGGAACCCTCGAGCGGACCATCCAGACCGAAGGCCCGACGATTTCGGTGGCCGAAATCGCGGACCCCGACAACGCGGAATTCGCCCTTGGCTTCCAGCTTCTGGCCACGGACGATGTGGTCGTCACCGTCAACGGGATCGCGCTGGATGCGGTTGGGCTGTTCGAGAAGTTCGAGCGGGTCGAAAGCGGCGGCATCGCCACCTTTACCGCGCGCGCCGATCAGTTCGACGGGACCGAAACCGTCACCGTCGACGCCGCCCGCACCGATGGGCTTGGCAATGTCGGCCATGCGCCGCAACGCCTTCTGAAGCCGATCGACACAACTGCGCTGTCGCTGGCAGCCGCCACCGTGGACCTGATAACGGCCAGCGACAGCGGCACCGATACCTCCGACAACCGCACCAACGACACCACGCCGACCGTGGCGATTGCGGGTCTCGACGGTCTGGCGATCCGCGCGGGCGACGTGCTGGAGGTGCGCAACACCGCCGACGGCGACGCGGTCGTCGGGCGCTACACCGTGCAGGACAGTGACATATCGGGCGGCGTCTGGACCGGGTCCGCGCCGGAAATCACGCTTGATTTGCTGGCACCGGGGCCGCATGCCTTCACCGTGCGCCTGATCGACGGGGCGGGCAATGTCGGAGCCTCCAGTGCGTCTCTATCGGTGGTTATAGATACCACCGTGGCCGACCTGTCGGGCGTGACGCTTGATCTGAACGCAGGCAGCGACACCGGCACAGCGACCGACGACCGGACCCGCGACACCACCCCGACCGTGACGCTGAGCAGCCTTGATGGGCTGGCCTTCCGCGTGGGCGACGTGATCGAGGTGATCGATACCTCGAACGGCGATGCGGTCGTGGCCAGCTATACCGTGCAGGGGGCCGACCTTGCCCCCGGCAGCGGCGCGAGCGACCGGATCTGGGATGCAGGCAGCAAGGTCCTGACCTTGACCGCGCTTGGCGAAGGCGTCCATGACCTTGCCGCGCGGGTGGTGGACACGGCGGGCAATATCGCAGACCCAAGCGCGCCCCTGACCGTGACCATCGACACCACCGTCGCCGATCTTGCGGGCGTGACCATCGCGCTGGCCCCCGGTCAGGACACCGGCACAAGCGATGCCGACGCCCTGACCAACATCGCCCGGCCCGACCTGCGGATCGACGGGCTGGACGGGACCGCCTTCGTTGTGGGCGATGTGATCCACCTGCGCGACGCCAGCGCGGGCGATGCCCTGATCGCAAGCCATGTGGTCGGAAACGCGGACCTGACCGATGGGCTTTGGTCTGGCGGGGCGCTGACCCTGACCCCCGATGCCGACCTGTCGGGTGGGGCACACAGCCTTTTCCTGCGCGTCCTCGACACCGTGGGGGCAACCGGAACACCCAGCGAAAACTTCGCGCTGTCGGTCGATGTGACCTTGCCCGATGTGTCCGATCTGCGGCTCGACCTGCAACCCGGCAGCGACAGCGGCGCCAGCAGCACCGACAACGCCACCAATGACGACACCCCGCTGATCCAGATCAACCGGATTCAGTCGCTGGCCTTCGAGGCGGGTGACCTGATCGAGGTGATCGATACCTCGAACGGCGATGCGGTCGTGGCCCAGCACATCGTGCAGGCCAGTGACCTGACCAACGGTCTGTGGTCGGCGGGCAACCTGCCGCTGACGCTGAACGCGCTTGGCGAAGGGGCGCATGACCTTGGCCTTCGCATCAGCGATGCGGCGGGCAACAGCGTCCTGTCGCCAGCGGCACTGAGGATCGTCATCGACACCACCGCCCCCGTCCTGTCGATTGATCCCATCGCCGGGGACGACATCATCAACGCCGCCGAGGCCTCGGGCACCATCCGGATCGAAGGCACGGCGCTGGGGATCGGAACGAACAAGCCAATCACCGTCAGCTGGGGCGACACCCAAAAGACCGTCTACGCCACCCGCGTGTTGCAGGAAGAAGACGGCGCCCCGAATTGGAGCGTTACCTTCACCGCCGCCCAGATCCCCGACGATGCCCTGAACAGCCAGATCACCGTCGCGGTGACCGACGGGTCCGGCAATACCGGGCAGGCCACGGCCAGCGTCGTGATCGACCGGGTTGCGCCCAGCGTCGCCGTCACTGAAATCGCCGACACCGACAACGCGGCCTTCGCATCGGGCTTTGCCGTGCAGGCAGGGCTGGCCGTCACGGTCACGGTCAACGGCACGGTGCTGGATCAGGCCGCCATCGACGCGGCCTTCACGATGACCACGGAGGGCGGTCTGGACAGCTATGTCGCCCGGACGGATGCGTTCCGGGGCACCGAAACCATTGTCGTCACCGCCACGGACACGGATGCGGCGGGCAACACCGGCACCTCGACCCCGCTGACCCTTGCCCCCATCGACACGACCGCCAACCCCGGTACGATCAAGATCACCGAAATCGCCAACACCGACACCCTTGCCAGCTATACCAAGGGGTTCACCGTGGCAGACGATGTGTCGGTATCCGTGACAGTGGACGGGGTCGTCCTCGGCTCGGCGCTTGAGATGTTCGAACGGACCAGCGACGGGACCACGGCCACCTACACCGCGCTGGCCGATGCCTTCGACGGGACCGAAACGGTGGTGGTCACGGCAACGGCTGTCAGCGATGCGGCGGGCAATGTCGCGACGGTCTCGCGCACGCTGAACCCCATCGACACCACGCCGCCCCAGAACTTCGGCGAGTTGATCGCGCATTTCGAACGCGGGGGCGCGACCATTCTGAACGATGCGGCGGTCGGCTCATTCTCCCTTAACTGGGACAAGGAAGTCACCGTCCAACTGGCCGCCTTGTCGGAAGTTGCGAACCGGAAGGTCTTTGTCAGCGATTTCGAAACGTCGCTGTTCCGGCACACGGGCAACGGCAACTACGTCTCCGAAGTGTGGGGCGGCGCGGTCGATTTCGAAGACCCGCGCGCGATTGCGGAACTGACCTATGCGGGCAATGACGAGTTCCTCTACGTCTTCAGCGGCCCCTTCGGCATCGACAGCTTTGACGAGAACAACAATGGCTTCTGGGACTTTACCTTCCGCTCGGCCACGCCCAATGGCTACAACGACAGCCAGTTCGACTACTTCCAAAGCGGCCGGAACACGCTGGTCAAATTCGACGTCACGGTGACGACGACCAATCAGTATGGGCAAATCCTGTCGGAGGAGGTCAAGACGCTGGTCCTGCCCGTCGCGCCCCGCTCGGACGATCCCCTTGGGCCCGGCAGCGCGCTCGACGATTTCAAGGCAGACTACATCCACGGGACCGACAACGCGGACCTGATCCACGGCTATGCGGGCGAAGATCGGCTGGAGGGCAAGCGGGGTGCCGACACGATCTATGGCGGCGATGACGACGACCTGATCTACGGCAACCGGGGTCAGGACATATTGTACGGGGATGACGGCGACGACTACATCGACGGTGGGCTGGATCGGGATGTGATCCACGGCGGCACGGGCCGGGACGTGATTGAAGGCAACGAAGGCAACGACCTGATCTATGGGGATGACGGCGACGATATCATCATCGGGGACAAGTTCGCGGGCGATGGGATCGGTGCCAGCCCAACGGCCAAGGACGTCATCAACAACCTGAACGATCAGTATTTCTTCTTTGATGCCTACCAGTATGGAAGCTGGGCCAACGATCTTGCGGCAGGGCATCCGCTTGAAAAGGCCATCGCCATTGCCGAAATCAGCGCGACGGCGACGCTGTACTTGCTCGACTATTTCAACGTCAGCCGAAACAGCACGGAAGGGCAGATCCTCTATCCCGTCGCCGAGGGAATTCTGGAATACACCAAATACACCGACGAGGTCTGGCTGACCATGCAGTTGCTGGAAGTGATCGATCCAAGCGATCCGGTCCATTTCAACGACGAAATCTATGGCGGGCTTGGCAACGACATTCTCTTCGGTGACGAAGGCAACGACACGCTGTTCGGCGAGGAAGGCAATGACTGGATCGATGGCGGTATCGGGGACGATACGCTCGATGGCGGGGACGGGCACGATTCACTGACCGGGTCCACCGGGAACGACCTGCTGCGCGGCGGGGCCGGGAATGACGGGCTGGAGGGCCAAGCGGACAACGACCAGCTCTTTGGGGAAGATGGCGACGATACCCTGTCCGGTGGCCACGGCAACGACGCCCTACATGGCGGCAACGGCGACGATGTGCTTTCCGGCGATGGCGGCAGCGATACGCTGCGCGGCAATGCAGGGCAGGACATTCTACTCGGCGGTCGAGGGGAAGACCTATTGTTCGGCGGGACCGGCGCGGATTTCTTCTTCTTTGCCGGCATGGATGACGAACTTGGGGACACGATTGCCGATTTCAACGCCGCCGAGGGCGATCTGCTGGTCTTCAACACGGGCGATACAGATGACTTGACCGGTTTCCACGGCACCTTCGACGCCGATGGTCTTCTGCTGGCACAGCATTTCCGCGCCAGCACCACGGGCGACGTGCTCGGGCTGGAGGAGTATTTCGGCTACGACACCGACGATGGCAAGCTGTGGTATTACGCCAATGGCTCGGCGGGCGGGCGGCAGTTGATCGCCACCTTCGCCGACGGCACCCCGGACCTGACCCATGCCGATATCACCGACCATTTTTCATTCCTTTAGGACATAGGTGACCGCCGTCTTTGGCGGATGTGACTTCGCAACCGGGGGATAATGCGTGTACGATCCGTTCATGGAACCTGACCAAGCCACCAGACCCTGCCGGGTTCTGATCCTTGAAGACAACGAAGCGGTCGGCGAACGCTTGCTGGCGATCCTGAAGGATTGGCCGCGTGGCGAGGTCCTGCCCATCGCCCGCACCGTCGAGGAGGCCGTGACAGCCATCCGCCGCCGCCGGGTGGACATCCTTGTGGCCGATCTGCACCTGCCCGATGGCATCGGAACCGTCGCGATCCGCGAATTGCGCCGGACCCAGCCCGAAGCGCAGGCCATCGTGATGAGCGTGCTGAACGACGCGCCCATGGTGATCGACGCGATCCGGTCCGGGGCAACGGGCTATGTCATCAAGGACGACACCGCCTATAACGTCAAATCCGCCATCGAGACCGTGCTGGACGGGCAAAGCCCGATGTCGGCCACCATTGCCCGCCTGATCGTCGAGGCCATGCGCCTGCCCGACAGCGCCTTTGCCGTTGCCGAAGGGGCCAGCGAAGACAATCCCGCCCTGACCCCGCGCGAAGCCGAGGTGTTGAACGCGATTTCCCGTGGCTATTCCTTCCGCGAAGTCGGGGAATTGTTGGGCATTTCCCCCCAGACGGTGCCCGTCCATGCCCGCAACATCTATCGAAAGCTGGAAGCCAGCAACAAGTCCGAAGCCGTGTTTCTTGCCCGCAAGCATGGCCTGATCCCGCCATGATGGCAGGCCAGCTGCGGACCCTGATCGCCGGGGTCATGGCCCTGTCCGTGCTTGTCGCGGTGATCGGGTTTGCGACAAGTTTCGCGGGGGCCCTCAGGGATACGGAACGGGCCGTGCGTATCACCGAATTGCGCGAAATCACCGCCGGTCAGGATGTGGTCCGGTCCTTGCCGCAAAGCTGGCGCGGGGATTGGGACGCAATCGCCGAACGCCGCTACAGCTTCGATATCGCCCCGCCGGTCGCGGGGGCCGAAGACCTGTTTCTGCTTGTGCCCTATTTCGAACAGCGCCTGCAGGTCGATCTGGATGGGCAAAAGATCTTCACCAGCGAGGTGCTGCGCCCTTGGCCCGGGGTGTTTTCGATGTCGACCGCCCTGATCCTGCTGCCACCGGACCGCATTGGGACGCAAGGCGCGCGCGTGACCTTGACCCTTGGCAGCGGTCCCAACCCGCCCGGGTCCTTATCGCAGCTCTTTGTCGGACCGCTTGACGCGGTGCAGGGGCTGCACCGGATGCGCATGTTTCTGGACGACACGCTGAAACCCATCGTTTTCGGTATTCAGCTGTTCTTGGGCTTTTCAGGGCTGTTCGCCTTCCTGTTGCGTCCCAAGGACCAGGTCTTTGGTTGGTTGGGTCTGATGATGACCCTGTCCACCATCGTGGCGGCGGGCACGCTGGTGCGCGCCTTGCCCGGTTTTGCCGATGCGCTGGAAGAACTGTTCCTGCTGGTTCCGGCAACGGGCATCTCGGTGCTGGGCTTCGCCATGGCGTTGGCAGGGCGCGCGGGGGCCACCCCGATCCTGCTGAAGGTGCTGGTGGGCGTGACAGTCCTTGTGACGGTGCTGCGGCATGTCTTTGGCCTCGACGCCGATTTCGTTGGCTTCTTCGTTTCCGTGCCCGTGCTTCTTGTCGGCATCGCCGGGGCGGCATGGTTTCTGGTTCTGGCGATCCGGGCGGACCCCAAGGCGGACATGATCGTGTTCGCGGGCGGGCTTGTCGTTCTGAGCGCGGCCATCGTGCATGACAGCATGATGCGGCTGGGCGCCATCGAGACGGGCATCATGATCGGGCAGATCTCGCGTCTGGTGCCGCTCCTCGCGATTTCCATCTTCATGGTGCGCCGCATGTCGGATCTGGCCGACACGCTGGACGCGGCCTCTGAAACCCTGCGGCAAAAGCTGGCGGACCGGGAGGACGAACTGGCCGCCGCTTATGAACGGCAGCGCCAGCTTGATCAGGCCCATGCCGTGGCAAGCGAACGCGCCCGGATCACGGCGGACCTGCATGACGGGGTCGCGGGCCACCTGACGGCGATCGTGGCACTTGCGGATTCGCAAGATCGGCCCTTGGACTACATCCGCGAGAGCGCCCGCAATGCCTTGGCGGACCTGCGGCTGGTGATCGATGCGTTAAGTGTCCCGGGCGGGGATTTGCGGTTCTATCTCGGGCAGTTTCGGGATCGTTGCGTGGATCCTTTGGCGTCGCTGGGGATCAAGATCGACTGGTCCATGACCCAGCTTCCCGAGATCGAGGAGATCGGACGGGAACGTGCGCTATCGGTCTTGCGGATTCTGCAAGAGGCCCTGAACAACGCCCTGCGCCACAGTGACCCCAAGGAACTGATCTTCTTTGGGGATGCGGCCCCGGACGGACAGGTGCGCCTTGTCGTTGAAAACGTCGGTGGCCTGCGCAAAGCCCCGGATCGGGGCGGGCGCGGCCTTGCGAATATTCGACAGCGCGTTGAAAGACTGGGCGGGCGTCTGGTGTTTTCCGCGACGAAGGATGGCGGGCGGCTGGAGGTCATCTTCCCGGTCTGATGCGCCGGCAACCGATCCCGGCACAGGTCGCAGGGTCAGCCTTTGGCCGCTGGCGGGCTGGCGCTTGTTGGCAGGGACAGCGACGCCGCAAAGCCCGATTGCGCGCCGGGACGCGGGGATTGCAGCAGCAGTTCGCTGCCCAGCCGTCCGGCTATTGCCGCAACGATGGCAAGGCCCAGCCCGCTTCCAGTGGCCTGCGTTTCGGCCCGTTCGAAGCGGGCGGTCAGCCGGGCCAGCGCGTCGGGCGGCACCAATGGGCCGTCATTTGCCACGCGGAAGGTCCCATCGGTGGTCAGGGTCACATCGACCGCGGCGTCCGGATCCCCGTGTCGAAGGGCATTGTCGACCAAGTTGCGGCACAGGATGGCAAAGGCATCCGGGTCGATATCGGACAACACCGGGCTGTCCGGCAGGTGCAGGGCGATGCGGTTTTCCGCGCCTGCGCGCCCCAGATCCTGAAGGACCACGCGCGCGACCGCCCGCAGATCGGTCGTTTCGTCCAGTCGCAGGCGTCCGCCTTCGGCGCGGGCCAGTTGCATCAGCCGTTCCGATAGCCGCGTCAGGCGTTTCAGCGTGGTTTCGATGTCGGTTGCGCGGGCATGGATCGCCGGATCGGTCGTTTCGGATTTCAACCGCTGGGCTTGTGCGATGGCCCCGGCCAGCGGCGTGCGCAATTCATGCGCCGCGTTCGATGCAAAACTGCGTTCGGCCTCGAACGCGTCGCGCAGTTTTGCCAGAAGCCCGTTCAAAGTGTCCGTCAAAGGCACAATTTCCGTGGGCATATGGTCTGCCACAACCGGGGACAGGTCGCGCCCGTCGCGCGCGTCCAGCCGGGTGCGAAACCGATGCAGCGGATCAAGGCTGAACCGCACCGCCAGAACGATGGCCACCACGGCCAAAGGCAAGACGATCAACAGCGGCAATCCAAGCCCCATCTGAATTTCGCGCGCAACGGCGGCGCGGTGGTCCAACGGTTCAGCCACGGTGATCCGGATCGTGCCTTGCAAGGCGTCTTCATTGTAAAGGCGGTGCGTGTCGGTCTGGGAAAACCCGGGTCCACTCCAAGCGGGAAACAGCGCCGGGTCGGCGGCATGGGATTGCAGCAGAACCTGATCTTCTCCATCCCGCACCACATAGGTGAAGTATTCATCATGGGCGCGGATCGGGGCCAGCCGCTGCACACCCCCTTGATCCTCGCGCCCGACGATATCTGTGACTGCCAGCGGCAGGATCCGTTCGGCGGTCTCGCGCAGGGCGCTGTCAAAGACCTCTTCGATTTCGCCACGCACGATCACTGCCGTCACCGTCGCGGCCAGCACCCACAGCACGGTCAGGGTCAAACCCAGCGACAGCCCGAGCCGCCCCTGCAGGCTTGCGGGCCATCTCATGGACGCCCCAAGCGGTAACCCAAGCCGCGTTCCGTCTCGACGATGCCGCTGCCCAGTTTCTTTCGCAGGCGGCTGACATGGACTTCGATGGTGTTGCTTTCGACCTCGGCGTCGAAGGCATAAAGCTTTTCTTCCAGCTGCGCCTTCGACAAAAGCTGCCCGGGCCGGGCGAGGAAGGCTTCGAACAGCGCCCATTCCCTTGCCGTCAAGGCCACCGGCTTGCCGTCGCGATGCACGCTGCGGGCGGATAGGTCGATCTCCAGCGCGCCATGGGTCACGATCGGGTTCGGATTGCCCCCATAGCGGCGGGCGACCGACCCGATCCGGGCCGACAACTCGGCCAGATCGAACGGCTTGACCAGATAATCGTCCGCCCCGGCATTCAACCCTTCGATCCGGTCCGACACTTGGTCCAAGGCGGTCAGGATGATGACGGGCGTGACATCGCCGCGTCGGCGCAAGGCCTTCAGAAAACCGATGCCGCGCCCGTCGGGCAGCATCAGGTCCAACAGGATCAGATCATAGGCGGCGGCGCGCACCGCTTCGGCGGCAGCGTCAAGGCGCATCATCCAATCCACCGTCTGGCCATCCGCCGCGATCTGGTCGCGGATGGCGGCCCCCAGCACGGTGTCGTCTTCGATCAGTAGGATGCGCATGCTGCCCCTCGTCTTGCTGCGATACCGTCTATTGCAAGCTCTGGCTGACGCGAAGCTGAAGCGGGCTGAAGCCCTGGCTTCAGGCTGCCGTCAGGTTCAACGCGCAAGACAGGCGTCAAGAGGCACGCACCCGGAGTTTGGCGCATGAAGAAGACAGTGACAATTCTCGGCTTTCTGGCCGCTTTTCCCGCCAGCATGGCGTTGGCCGATGATGATTGCTTTGTCCCGATGGTCGATTGGCAACCGCGCGAGGCCGTCGCGCAATTGGCCGAGCAGAATGGCTGGTCGGTGCGCCGCATCAAGATCGACGATGGGTGCTACGAGATTGACGGGCGCGACGCCGATGGCCGCCTGATCGAGGTCACGGTGCATCCCGCCACGCTGGAAGTGATCGAGTTCGAATTCGAAGACGACGACGATGATGATCGGCGCGACCGGAACCGCGACCGCAACCGGGAAGGACACAAAGAATGACACAGACGCTCGCGCAGGACGCCCCCGAGGCGTCGACCGGCACGATCCGTGTTTGGGACCCATTGGTAAGGGTGTTTCACTGGGGATTGGTGGCGGCCTTTGCCATCGCTTGGCTGACCGCGGACGAATTGCAGCCCGTCCATGAATATGCCGGATATACCGTCGCAGGCCTTGTTGCTTTTCGGGTGCTCTGGGGGGTCATCGGCAGCCGCTATGCGCGCTTTGCGCAGTTCGTGAAAGGCCCACGCGCCACACTGGCATACTTGGGCGATATGACCCAAGGCCGCGAAAAACGGTACCTGGGGCACAATCCGGCGGGGGCGGCGATGGTGATCGCGCTGCTGGTCACCCTGTCGGGCACGGCCTTTACCGGCTGGCTGATGGAAGATGACAGTCGCTTGGCCCTGCTGCCGGACCTGCCGGTTCTGGTTGCCCCGGCTTGGGCCGATGACGACGGCGATGACGATGACCACCGATCCGGCTATCGCGAAGCGGGCGAGGGTGAAGGGCCCCTGAAGGAAGTGCATGAAACCCTTGCCAACCTGATGCTCTTGCTGGCGGCGCTGCATGTCGGGGGCGTTGTGCTTGCCTCGTTCCGGCATGACGAGAACCTCGCGCGCTCCATGGTGACTGGCGACAAGCGCGCGCCCGCTCCGACAGATATCGCCTGACGGTACCCACTTTCCAAGGCCGATTGTCCCCTCGGCCCGCACTGGCCTCGCCCGCAAGGGCGGGGCCTTTTTTCGGCCCGCCGGGTTCCTGACGCCAAGCTGAAGCGGGAATCGCGACGGCGTCAGGCAGCCCTCAGGTCGGGTTCCCAGATTGGCCTGAGCAGACGAAAGGAGACCCTGCCATGAAACAGACGCTGAAACTTCTGGTCGCCACGACGGCCCTGACCGCCGCCATCGGCCTGCCCGCCGCAAGCGCCATCCACGCGCCCGCACAAGACGGGGGGTGGTCCATCGCGGCCCTTCTCGACGACGCCGACCGCGTCCTGCCGTTGGTGTTGGCAAGTTCGGATCACGACGACGACGACGATGATGATCGGCGGGATCGGTCGCGGTCCGGCTATCACGACGATGA
>CAZIKH010000059.1:0-11538 GCA_964539755.1 uncultured Dinoroseobacter sp.
TGCGGCCTTCGGCGATCATCGCGTCGGCCTCGGTGGCGACCACTTCGGCGCTGACGGGGCCATCGACGAGGGCGCAGATTTCCTTTGTCACCTCCAGAATATCGCGCCCGGATTTGGCGATCAGCGAGGGGTTGGTGGTGACCCCATCGACCATCCCAAGGTCGTTCAGTTCGGCGATTTCGTCGATCTCGGCGGTATCAACAAAGAATTTCATGGCAGCGGCCCCTTGGCGGAGAATGGATTTGCGCCTGCCTAACCCAACCGCCCTGCCAGCGGAAGGGGCGGCGTGATGTCCTTTGCCCCCGGCGCGCGCATCGCGGTGCTGACCACCCAGCCCCTGGACCGGATGCTGGACTATCGCGCGCCCGAAGGCGGGTGCGAGATCGGCGATTTCGTCGAGGTCCCGCTGGGCCCGCGCAAGATCCTTGGCGTGGTCTGGGGGCCGGGCACGGGCGAGTTTGACGCCGCCAAGCTGCGCGCGGCCTTCCGGCGGCTGGATGTGCCGCCCCTGCGCGAGGAAATGCGCGGCTTTCTGGAACGCGCGGCGGCCTACACCCTGACCCCGCTGGAAGCGATGCTGCGTCTGGCCACGCGGGTGTCGGGCTTGGGCGATCCGCCGGGCGCGCGCAAGGTTTATGCCATGGCGGGCGATCCCCCCAGCCGCCTGACCGAGGCCCGCGCGCGGGTGCTGGACGCGCTGGACGCCTATGGCGGGGCGGCCTTGGGCCTGTCGGAACTGGCCAGCGCGGCGGGGGTCAGCCATGGGGTCGTCAAGGGGCTGGTGCAGCTGGGAACCTTGGTCGAGGTCGCAGCCCCCCGCGACGGCCCCTATCCCCGGCTGGACGCCGACCGCCCCGGCAAACCCCTGACCGACGCGCAAGCGCGCGCCGCCAAGGTGCTGCGCCACGCGGTGCGCGAAGGCCGCTATGGCACCACGCTGCTGAAAGGCGTGACAGGCTCCGGCAAGACCGAGGTTTATCTGGACGCGGTCGCGGCCTGTTTGCAGGCGGGCCGTCAGGCTTTGGTGCTGTTGCCGGAAATCGCGCTGACGGCGGAATTCCTGACCCGGGTCGAGGCGCGGTTCGGCGCGCGCCCCGCCGAGTGGCATTCGGGTGTGACCCAAGCCGAACGCCGCCGCTGTTGGGGGCAGGTGGCGCGCGGGCAGGCGCAATTGGTGGTGGGGGCGCGGTCGGCGCTGTTCCTGCCCTTTCAGGACCTTGGCCTGATCGTCGTCGATGAAGAACACGACAGTTCCTACAAGCAGGAAGACGGGGTGCTTTACAATGCGCGCGACATGGCGGTGTTGCGCGCCAGCTTCTCGGCGGCGCAGGTGGTGTTGGCCTCGGCCACGCCCAGCTTGGAAAGCTGGGCCAATGCGCAGGCGGGCAAATACGCGCGGCTGGATCTGGCGGCGCGGTTCGGGGCGGCGGAATTGCCCGATCTGGGCGCCATCGACATGCGCACGCAGGATCTGGCCCCCGGCACATGGATTTCGCCGCGTCTGGCCGACGAGATCGGCAAACGGGTCGCGGTCGGGGAACAGGCCCTGTTGTTTCTGAACCGCCGGGGCTATGCGCCGCTGACCTTGTGCCGGGCCTGCGGGCACCAGATCGAATGCCGCGAATGCGATGCGCGCATGGTCGAACATCGGTTCCAGAAGCGCCTGATCTGCCATCAATGCGGGGCCTCGCGCCCGGTGCCGACCACATGTCCGTCCTGCGGGGCCGAAGGCAAGCTGGCCCCGGTCGGGCCCGGCGTGGAACGCTTGGCCGAAGAGGTGGCCGCGCGGTTCCCCGAGGCGCGGCTGGCGATCCTGTCCTCGGACCTTTATGGCTCGGCCCGCAGCCTGAAGGCGCAGATCGAAGCGATTGCCGATGGCGGGGCAGATATCATCATCGGCACGCAGATCGTGGCCAAGGGGCACAATTTCCCGCTGCTGACGCTGGTGGGCGTGGTCGATGCCGATCTGGGCCTGCACGGGTCGGACCTGCGCGCTGCTGAACGGACCTTTCAATTGATGCGGCAGGTCGCGGGGCGGGCGGGGCGCACCGGGGATGCCAAGGGCGTGGCGCTGCTGCAAAGCTTCCAGCCCGATCACCCGGTCTTGCAGGCGATCCTGACGGGCGAGGATGAAACCTTCTGGGAAGCCGAGGCTGAGGCCCGCCGCGCCGCCGGGATGCCCCCCTTTGGCCGCTTGGTGGGCGTGGTCCTGAGCGGGCCCGAGGCCGAGACGGTGATGACATTGGGGCGCGATCTGGTGCGCGCGGCGCAGCCCTTGGCGGCCATCGGGGCGCAGGTCTTCGGCCCGGCGCCGGCCCCCATCGCGCGGGTGCGGGGCCAGCACCGGGTGCGGTTGCTGGTCAAGGCCGACAAGGCCGCCCCGGTGCAGGCGGCGCTGGCCCAATGGGTGGCGCGCGTGCGGCGTCCGGCGAATGTGCGCCTCAGCCTCGATATCGATCCGCAGAGCTTTTATTGATGCGGGTCGTGTTGCAGAACGCCCGCGTGCTGGGGCCGGACGGGTTTGCGGATGGCCCCCTTGCCGTGGACGGTGCGCATCTGGTCGACGATCTGGACGCCCCCGCCGTCGATCTGCGCGGCTATCGCCTGCTGCCGGGGATCGTCGATCTGCATGGGGATGGGTTCGAACGGCATCTGGCCCCCCGGCGCGGCGCGGTGATGGACCCGCGCGCGGGCCTTGCCGCGACCGAGGCCGAGCTGGCCGCGAACGGGATCACCACCGCCGTGCTGGCGCAGTTCCTGAGTTGGGAAGGCGGGATGCGCGGGCCGGAGTTTGCCAGCCGCTTGGCGCAGGCGGTGCAGGGCTTTGACGCGCGGCTGGACCTGCGTCTGCAATGGCGGTTGGAAACCAGCCTTGTCGAGGCGTTCGACCGTTGCGCCGATTTGGCGGGTTTGCCGGGCGCGGGCTATGTCGTGTTCAACGATCACTTGCCGCATGCCGCGCTGGCCGCCGGGCGCAGGCCGCCCCGGCTGACCGGGCAGGCCCTGAAGGCGGGGCGGTCGCCCGAGGCGCATCTGGCGCTGTTGCAGGACCTGCATGCCCGCGATCTGTCGGTCGCCTTGCCCGCACTGGCGGATCGGCTGGCGGCGCAGGGCGTGTTGATGGGCAGCCATGACGATGCCACGCCCGAGGGCCGCGCCCGGTTCCGCGCGCTGGGCGCGCGTGTGGCCGAGTTTCCCGAAACCCGCGCCGCCGCCGAAGCCGCCCATGCGGCGGGCGATGTCGTGGTGATGGGCGCGCCCAATGTGCTGCGCGGGGCCAGTCACAAAGGCAACCTGCGCGCCACCGACCTGATCGCCGAGGGGCTGTGCGACGTGCTGGTGTCGGATTACCACTACCCCGCGCCTTTGGGGGCGGTGTGCCGTCTGGTGCGCGACGGGGTCTGCGACTGGCCCGCCGCGTGGCGGCTGGTGTCCGAGGCCCCGGCGCAGGCCCTTGGGCTGACGGACCGGGGACGCCTTGTGCCCGGGGCGCGCGCCGACCTGATCGCGCTGGATGCCGAGGACCGGGTGGCGCTGTGCCTGAGCGCGGGGCGCGTTGCCTATCTGGCGGGGCCCTTGGCCGAACGGTTCTTGGACCGCGCCTGATCCTTTCCAAAACGTGAACGTCCCTAAGAATTTGGGAAAGCCACCAGATATGGGCGCGCAAGCGGGGCGGTGTCCCCAGATGCCACATCATGTTGATTATGCCCTAAGAATCTTAGGGCGGGGGCGCGCGGGATGACTGGACCTTGCCCGCCGAAGCGCGCAGGAAGCAGCGCATGACCCAGCCCGCCTTGCCCCTGTCTGGCCTTCGCCTGTTTGCGCTGACCGCGCTGACCATCAGCTTTTTTGCCGCGAATTCCCTGCTGACCCGCGCCGCGCTGGCCGATCCCTTGATCGGGGCGGGGCAGTTTGCGCTGATCCGGCTGGCGGCGGGCACGCTGATGCTGGCCGCCCTCGTCCTGTGGAAGCGGCAGCGCCCCAAGCTGTGGCAGCCGGGCCGGGTGACGGCGGTTCTGGGCTTGTGGGCCTATATGGTCGGGTTTTCCATCGCCTATGTCTGGCTGGAGGCCGGGATCGGGGCCTTGATCCTGTTTGCGGTGGTGCAGGCGACCATGTTCGCCGGGGGCCTGATCGGGGGCGAGCGTGTGCCCCTTGGGCGCTGGCTGGGGATGGGCCTTGCGATGGGGGGATTGGTGTTCCTGTTCCTGCCGCAGATCGGCGCGGCCCCGGACCCGTTGGGCGTCGTCTTGATGATCGCGGCGGCGATCGGGTTCGCGTTCTATTCGCTGGTCGGAAAACGGTCGACCGCGCCCCTTGCGGACACGGCGATGAATTTCGGCTTGGCCACGGTCTTGGCGGCCTTGGTGCCTTGGGGGGCGCTGGACCCGACCCCGGCGACGGCAACCGGGGTCGGATTGGCGGTGATCTCGGGCGCGATCACCAGCGGATTGGGCTATGCCCTGTGGTACATGCTGATGCCCAGCTTGGGGGCGACCCGGGCGGCGGTCGCGCAGCTGAGCGCGCCGGCGCTGGCCTTGGTGGGCGGCGCGCTGCTGCTGGGCGAGGCGCTGAGCCTTGGCGCGGTGCTGGCGGCGGTGCTGATCCTGGTGGGGGTCGGGATCGCGGCGCGCGCGAAAGCTACTTGATCAGCAATTCCAGCGGATCATAGACCAAGGCCCCGTCCCATGCCGCTTGGGGCAGGGTGTCGGGCTTGTAGCGGATCGTGGCCATCTCGTCTCGGGCAAAGAACCGCCGTTCCGTGACGATGCCTTCGGGATCGGTCCAAGCATCGTCAAGCGTGCCGGTCACGATGCTGGCCCGGAAATACAGATCGACCTGATGGAACCCGCGCTTTGGGTCATGAAATTCGTTGATCATCGCGGGCGCGCCGACCGACACGGTCAGCCCGGTTTCTTCGTAGACCTCGCGCACCAGATTGTCGGGCAGGCTGCTGTTCGGTTCGACCCCGCCCCCCGGCGCGCACCACAGGTCCGACACACCGCCGCCCCAGGCATTGACCAGCAACAACCGGTCGCGGTGCAGGATCAGGGCACGGACGGCAAGGCGGACAGGGCGGCGCGACATGGGGCGACACTGACGCAGCGGCACGGGCGCGGCAAGCCCCTCGTCACGCAGGGCTTGGCCGCTTATCTTGGGTCCATGCGTTGGATGGCCCCGATCCTGTTTCTGCTGCTGGCAGTGCCCGCGCCCGCGCGGGCCGACTGCGTTGTGCTGCTGCATGGGTTGGCGCGCAGCGAAGCGTCGCTGACCGTGCTGGAAGAATTGCTGGATCGCGCGGGCTATACCACCGTGACGCCCGGCTATGCCTCGACCGAGGAAACCATCGAACGGCTGGCCGCGCGCACCTTGCCGCCCGCCTTGGCGGCCTGCGGCAATGACCGGGTGCATATCGTGACCCATTCGATGGGCGGTATTCTGGTGCGCCAGTTTCTAAGCCAGAACACCATTCCCCGGCTGGGCCGGGTGGTGATGATGGCCCCGCCCAATCACGGGTCGGAAATCGTGGATGAATTCGTGCATCTGGAACCCTTTGCGTGGCTGAACGGACCCGCGGGGCAGGAATTGGGCACCGGACCGGACAGCACGCCCAACCGATTGGGGCCCGCGAGGTTCGAGGTGGGGATCATCGCGGGCAATCGCAGCCTGAACCCGATCTATTCCAACCTGATCCCCGGCGAGGATGACGGGAAGGTATCGGTCGAAAGCACCTATCTGGAGGGGATGAAGGCGCATATCACCCTGCCGGTGACCCATACCTTCATGATGAACAATCCGCTGGTCGCCGCGCAGGTGGTGCATTTTCTGCGCCGGGGCACGTTCCAGCCGGGCCTGAAACTGGCCGAGGTGCTGTATGACATCGCCTCGACCGGGTTCGATATCGAAGAAGCCTTGGCGCCCGATGAGTTGCGCGCGCCAGAGCCCGCCGAGCAGCCTTAGGGCTGCGGCAGGGCGGGAACACTCGGGCTGGGGACCGCAATGGTCCAAGATCAAGGAAGGTGAAGCGGCGCCGCCTCGGGCGGAACGGTCTTCAATCCCATCGCCGGGTGTCAACCGGGTCTGGGGCCTTTCCGGGGTGTCCCCCGGTCGTTGCGCGGTGCAGGCAGATGCGCCTTGGGTGGGGCCCATCCATGCAAACCGTGATCCTTGATGCGACGCTGCTCGGACAGCGCCGCGTGGTACCGGGATCGGGTATAGGCCCCCTGCGGTTAAGAACCGGCAAACCAAGCGCGCGCAGACCGCACCCACCCCGCAACAGACCCCTTGTTTTGCAGGCGGATCGAAGGGGTTTGGGTGTTGCGCCTAGCCGCGCAGCCACGCGGGCCGGGGGGCGGCCTGCCCGGTGCGGGCGGCGTCGGCACAGGCGGCCAGACTGCCGAATCGCACCGCGCGCCCATGCAGGCCGGGGGCGTAATGGGCGTATTTGCCGGAATTCGTCATCAGGCAGGTGGTGCCGGGGGGAAAGACGGGTTCGGTGATCGAACACCAGCACAGATCGGGGATCAGCCGCACGCCCGCATCCGTCAGGCGCCGGGTCAGACCTTCGCGCGCGGCCTGCTGCAAGACCGCCCGGCCCAGCGTGACGATCACGGTCACACCGGGGGCCACAGGCTGGCCCTGCATCAGGTCGGCAAAGCCGCGCAATTCGGTCAGCGAGGCATGGGGGCTGCCCAAGGCCACAAGGTCGATCCGGTCGGGGCCGGGGTTGAAGGCGGCCCAAGCCCGGCGAAAATCGTCCGGTCCAAGGGCCACGCGGTCGGCATCCGGGGCGGGGGGCAGATCGCCTTCGGGCGTGATCCCCGCCAGATGCAGCATGGGCGCGGCCGAGGTCGTGCCAAAGGCCGCACAGAGCGCGCGGAAATCGTCCGGGCCGGGGGTCGTATGGTCAAGGCCCCGCACCAGGGGGATGCAATCGGGTGCCGCCTGCCCGACCAGCCAGCCCAGAAGCGGCCACATCGCATCGTCAAACCCGGCGGGCAGGGTCACGTCGATCACGCGCCGGGCGACGCGGTGTTCGGGCAGATAGACGCCGGACAGGGGCGCGCGCCCGGTCAGCGCGATGAACAGGTCGAAATAGTCAGGGTGCTTTACGGTTCGCGCCCCGAGGATGCTGTTGGCATAGACCACGGCGTTGGATTCCGACCAGCCCAGCGCCTCGGCCCGGTGGGGGGCGTCGTCGGCCTGATAGGGCGCGCAGGTGAAGCTGGGCTGCGCCCCCATCGCCAGATAGGCATCGGCCAACTGCTGCCCGGCCTGACCAAAGGCCGGGTCCACGCCTTGGGTTTTCCAGCCCGCATAATCCACGGAAATCGCGTTCATGGTCGTCGGCACCCGCACCTTGCCGCCCATCTGCGCCATGGTGTCGGCAAAGCGCAGATTGCCGCCGCCATTGTGGATGCAGCCGTCGATATGGACGCGGGTCACATCGGTCAGCGCGGGGGCACCTTGGATCGCGGCGACCGTGCGGATCATCTGCATGGCGATCTGTGGGGCAGGGCCGTCCTGCCCGTCCAGCAGCGCCCGGTCCGCAGGCGTCAGCGCCACGGTCGCGACATCGAGCGCGCGCAGCGGATAGCAGACCCCGTCGGCCAGCACCGCGCGGTCGGTGATGCGGACGGTTGCCGCGCGGGCCACGGCGGCATGGTCGGCCGCCGCCAGACGCGCGACCGCGATGGGGCGCTGAAACAGCTGCGTGGCGACCAGCGCGCCGACGGTCACGATATCCTCGGGGCCCGAGAAGATCAGCGCGGCGGGGGCTTTGCCCGCCAGCGCCAGATCCAGCAGACCGCCGCTGCCCGAACAGGACCCGCGCGTGGTCGGCATGACCACCACCTTGCCCGCCAGGTCCGCGCCGTGCTGGGGGTGATGGGCGTCGATGATGCGGCCTGTCGCGGGATCGGTGCCGCCCCAGAAGCTGAGGCCTTCGGTCAGGTGCAAGACCGGACCTTCGGCGGGGGCGGCAACGATCAACTGGCCTGTCATGGCGGTCAGGGCTTGGGCAGGCGCACGCGGTTGACATGGCCCATCTTGCGGCCCGGGCGGGCGTCGGCCTTGCCATAAAGATGGATCGCGGTGCCGGGTTCGCGGGCCAGATCCTGCACCCGGTCCACGGCGTCGCCGATCAGGTTTTCCATGATCACATCGGCATGGCGCTTGCCATCGCCCAAGGGCCAACCCGCGATGGCGCGGATATGCTGTTCGAACTGGTCCACGGTGCAGCCGTTCTGCGTCCAGTGGCCCGAATTGTGCACGCGGGGGGCGATTTCGTTGACGATCAGCCCGTCCTTGGACACGAACAGCTCGACCGCCAGAACGCCGACATAGTCCAGCGTGTTCAACAGTTTGGCCGCCATCAGAACGGCGTCTTGGCGATGGGCGGGCGTCAGGCGGGCGGGCACGGTGGTGGTGGACAGGATGCCGCCCACATGCACGTTCTCGCCCGGATCGAACACCGCGACGGACCCGTCCAGACCGCGCGCGGCGATCACCGAAACCTCGTGGCTGAACCGCACATGGCCTTCCAGGATCGCGGGCACGCCCTTGATATAATCCAGCGCGACCTGCGCCTGTTCGGGCTTGGTCAGGCGCAGCTGTCCCTTGCCGTCATAGCCCAGACGCCGGGTCTTCAGGATGGACGGCGTGCCGATGGTTTTCAGCGCCTCTTGCAGCGAGGCCAGATCATCCACCGCCGCATAGGGGGCGGTTTCAAAGCCAAGCTCGGTCAGGAAATCCTTTTCGATCAGGCGGTCCTGACTGACCTCCAACGCGCGGCGACCGGGGCGGATCGGTTTCAGCCGTCCCAGCAGGTCCAGCGCCGTGGTGGGGATGTTTTCGAATTCATAGGTGATGACATCGACCGATTTGGCGAAGGCGGTCAGCGCCATGCGGTCGGTATAGGCGGCGGAAAAGACCTGTGCCGCGACATCGCCCGCCGGGCAGCGCAAGGCGGGTTCATAGACATTGGTCTTGAAGCCCAGCCGCGCCGCCGCGCAGGCCAGCATCCGGCCCAACTGGCCCCCGCCCAGAATGCCGATGGTGGCACCCGTGCCCAAAGGGGGCGGCAGGCTGGGTTGGCTGCGCCCGGTTTCGGGGTCGGGCAGCGAGGGCGGGCTGCCGGGCACGGCATGGACCGGTTTGGGGCCATCTTCGGGAAGGTCAGCCATCTTGCGGCACCTCCGGGATCGACGCGCTGAGGCTGGCGCGCCATGCGTCCAGCCGGGCGGCCAGTTCGGCGTCGTGCAGCGCCAGAATACCCGCGGCCATCAGGCCCGCATTGGCCGCGCCCGCAGCCCCGATGGCCATGGTCGCCACCGGAAAGCCGCGCGGCATCTGCACGATGGAATAGAGGCTGTCGACCCCCCCCAGCGCCTTGGTCTGCACGGGCACGCCGATCACCGGCACGCGGGTCTTCGAGGCCATCATGCCGGGCAAATGCGCAGCCCCGCCCGCCCCGGCGATGATCACCTGCAAGCCGCGGTCCACCGCGCTGCGTCCATAGTCCCACAAGCGGTCCGGCGTGCGATGCGCGGACACGATCCGGGTTTCATACCCGACCGCCAGATCGTCCAGAATCTGGGCGGCTTCGCGCATGGTGGCCCAATCGGACTGACTGCCCATGATGATACCAACTGGGGGGGACATGCCTGCTCCTTCTGCCCGCTCGGCCCGCACTATAGCCACTGGGTCCGGGGCGGCAACGCCGTTCCCGCCCGACACGCAGGCGTTTGCCGATGGGGCGGCCTCAGGCGATGATATCGGGGGTCAGTTCGTCCTCGATCCGGGCGATCCGGTCCTTCAGGGCCAGTTTCTTGCGCTTCAGGCGTTGCAGGGTCAGCGCATCGGCGCGGCCCCCTTCGTGCAGGGCCGCAATGGATTCGTCGAGGTCCCGATGTTCGCGGCGCAGCACTTCCAGCTCGATCCGCAGAACCTCGTCATGGTCCATCTTTCCGTTGCCCATGGCATTCATGCTGAAAGCCCTTTCACAGCCCCCCGAGCCTTGAATGTAGGCACTTCGGGCGGTTGCGCAAAGTGTTTTGTCTCTTGCACGGGGGCTGTGGCGCCCCCATATTTTTCCCAAGCAGGCCGCCAAACGGGGTCTGCGATCCTGTCGCTTGATCGCAAGGACATGACAAAAGGAGAACGGCCGTGACGAAAATGGCCCTTGGGGCGCATCCGTTCCTGCTGGGGTTCGACCAGTTGGAACGCCTTGTCGAGCGCACCGCCAAATCCGGAAATGACGGATACCCCCCCTATAACATCGAACAGATCGGCGAGACGCGGTTTCGCATCACGCTGGCGCTGGCCGGGTTCCGCGAGGACGACCTGTCGATCACCTTGGAAGACCGCCAATTGGTGATCCGGGGACGCCAGACGGATGACAGCGCCGGGCGCGCCTTCCTGCATCGCGGGATCGCCGCGCGCCAGTTCCAGCGCAGTTTCGTGCTGGCCGATGGCGTCGAGGTCGGCGGCGCGGAAATGGAAAACGGACTTCTGCATGTCGATCTGCACCGCGCGGTGCCCGACACGGTTGTGCAGACCATCAAGATCAACACCAAAGGATGAAGGGGGCAGACAATGAACACACCATTTGAGTTTCAGGCCGAGGGCAGTGCGCCCATCGTCTATGTGCGCCCCGTGAAGGTGGCCGATCTGCCGCAGGAAATTCAGCGCCAAGCGCCGGGGATCGACCAGCTTTATGCGGTGCATGATGCCGAAGGCGCGCGGATCGCCCTTGTCGGGGATCGCCGCATGGCCTTCGTTCTGGCCCGTCAGCACGACATGAAGCCCGTCAGCGCGCACTGACATGGCGCGCTACGCCGTCGATTGGGTCGATGCCTTCAGCGACCGGCCCTTCGGCGGCAATGGCTGCGCGGTGGTGCAGGATGCGGGCGCGTTGGATGCGGCCACCTGCATGGCCTTCGTGCGCGAAACCTCGTTGGTGGAATGCACTTTTGTCGGCCCGTCGGACCGCGCGGATCTGCGCGTGCGGTATTTTCTGGCCGGACAGGAGATCCCCTTTGCCGGGCATCCCACCATCGCCACCGCTGCGGCCTTGCTGCACCGGGGCCGGATCGCGGACGGGGATGTGACGCTGGAAACCGGGGCGGGGGTCGTGCCGGTGACGGCGACGCGCGAGGACGCGGGCCGGATTTCGGTCAGCATGGTGCAGGCGCGCCCGCAATTCGGGGCGCAGGCGGACCCGGCCGAGATCGCCGCGATCTATGGGTTGCAGGCGGCCGATATCGTCGGTGTGCCGCAGATTTGTTCGACGGGGTTGGGGTTCACGATCACCGTCTTGCAGTCCCACGACGCGCTGCGCCGCGCGGTGCTGAACCCGGATCGCCTGCGGGCCTATACCGCCCGGCATGGCGTGCCCGATGGCACCTTGCTGGAACCCTACCTGGTGACCCGGCAGGGGGCGACCGCGCAGGGCGACACCTTCGCGCGGTTGCTGTTGTTGCCGCCTTCCCCGCCCGAAGACCCGTTCACCGGGTCCGCCACGGGGGCGGCGGCGGC
>CAZIKH010000060.1:0-11524 GCA_964539755.1 uncultured Dinoroseobacter sp.
TCGGTCCCGCTGGTCCGTCCGGCCACAGCCCGCAAGGGGGCCGGACGATGCAAGCCGACCCGGCGGTCCGGCGCGCGGGCCGGGACAGGCGCTGCGGGCTGATCCGCCGCGTCCGGGCTGACCCCCACATGGGTCTTGAAGCGACGGATCATGTCGGTCAGGTTCTGCGCCTCGCGGGTCAGTGCATGGCTGGCGGCGGTTGTTTCTTCGAACATCGCCGCGTTTTGCTGGGTGACCTGATCCAACTGGTTGACCGAGGCATTGATCTCGGCCAGCCCGGCGGATTGCTGCTGGGCCGAGGCCGCGATTTCCGACACATGGTCCGCAATGCCACCGACGGACTCGACAATCTCGGACAGGGCTTCGCCCGCCTCGTTCACCAATGCCACGCCGCGCGTTACCTGATCGCCGCTGGTGCTGATCAAGGCCCCGATTTCCTTGGCGGCCTCCGACGACCGCTGCGCCAATGCGCGCACTTCAGAGGCCACGACCGCAAAGCCCCGCCCGGCATCCCCCGCGCGCGCGGCCTCGACCCCGGCATTCAACGCCAGAAGGTTGGTCTGAAAGGCGATATCGTCGATAACCCCGATGATCTTGGCAATCTTGCCCGACGACTCCTCGATCAAGCCCATGGCCGAGACGGCTTCGCTGACCACGCGTCCGCTGCTGATGGCGTTGTCGCGCGCCTTGGTCACGACCTGCTTGGCGCGCGCCGCCCCATCGGCGGCGGACTGGACCGACGCGGTCAGTTCGTCCAGCGCCGCGGCGGTTTCTTCCAGCGTGCCGGCCTGCTTTTCGGTTCGCTGGGACAGGTCATCGGCGGCATTGCTGATCTCGCTTGCTTCGCCGCGGATGGCGTTCGCATTCTCGATCACCCCGACAAGGGCGGCGTTCAACCGGTCCACGGCGGCATTGAAGTCGGTGCGCAAGCTGTCATAGCGCGCCGCAAAGGGTGTTTCGATCTGCGACACCAGATCGCCGCCGCTCAGCCGTTCCAGGCCAACGCTCAGGGCCTCGACCACGGCGGCCTGGGCTTGTTCCAGATCGGTGCGTTCGGCTTCCGCCGCCCCGATTTCGGCTTGGGCCGCCGTGATATCGGTGGCCATCAGCAGGACCTTGACCGGATCGTTCTGCCGATCCAGCACCGGGCTCAGCGATCCTTCCAGCCACGCCACGGTGCCATCCGGTGCGCGACATTCGAAGCGGCCATAGGTTTGGGTCCCGGTCAGCAACCCCGCCCAGATCTCGGCCCCCGTTTGCCCGGACTGACCGCAGGTCGTGATCACATCGGTGAACCGGGTCTGTCCCGCGCGCAAGCGTTCGCCCCCCAAGACATCGGCCAATCGGTCATTGTGCTGTTCCAGCACGCCGTCCAAGTCGAATTCGGCGGTGCATTGGTGCTTGTGGATGGCGCGGATGATCGCCTTTTGCATCCGTTCGACGGTCACATCCTGCCATTCGACGACATAACCCAGCCGCGTGCCATCCACATCGTTGACGACATTCACCATCAAGGCGAACCGCGCCTTGCCCACCCGGATATCGGCGCTGAAGGGGAAGTTTTCATGCTGCGACAGACGTTGTGTGGCGCGCGATCCCGGACCGTGAAACTGGTCCATCGACCGCCCGACAACCTGATCGGGGTCAAAGGCGGCCAAGGTCTGGCGGAAGGTTTCGGCATGCGCGGTCAGCAACTGATGCGCGGCGGGGTTCACGTATTGGATGATGCGATCCGAATCCACGATCATCGAGGCAGCGGAACTGCTTTGGAACGCCGCACTTTTGAAATGGTTCTCCGCTTCGGTCTTGGCAGCCTCGCGCAGATCGTCGCGCAAGGCTTTCAGCGATTTCGCGATCTCGCCAATCTCGTCCCCGCGCCGCAGGCAGGGAATGCCGCTTTCGAGGTCGCGATTGGCGATCTTCCGCATCGCGCTGCCCACCGCCACCAACGGCAAGCTGACCGAGCGCGCCAACAGCGCCCCCAGAACGCAAATGCCTGCCAGAAGGAAAACGATATTGGTGATGATATCCCACAGCAATTGGTCCGACGAGGCGAATTGCGACGCATAATCCCGTTCCGCGATCACCGTCCAGGTCTGATCGAACACCCGCACCGGTACATGGGCGGCAAAAACCGGGTCGCCGCCGAACCCAATGCCTTGCGCGGTGGCCGCCGAAAGCCCGACCACCGGCACAAGGTCGCGCGGGTCCTCCAGCCTTTGGCCCGGCCCGGCCTCGGCGGTCAGGCGCGATTGGCTGCGCAGCGCCCCCATTTCCCCGACCAGATAGGTTTCGCCCGACTGGCCATCCGCCCCGAAGCCGGACGCATCCTGCAGGATCTCGTTCACGGGCGCGATGGGGATTTCAAACAGGATCGCCCCCAGAAACCGCCCCTGCGGATCGGTCATGGCCCGCCCGGCAAAGGCCATGGGCATGGACCCATCCGCCGGAATGGTGAAATCCGCGAAAACCGGCTGCGCGGTCTGATCCTGTTGCAACACCTTGGCAAAGGCCGCTTCCAGCCCCGGCTGTCCCTGCCCCCGCCCAAGGGTCAGCGCAAAATCCGGCCCCTTGCGCACCGAATAGACGACGCGGCCATCCGGGGCGACCAAGAAGATGTCGTCATAGGGCGAATTTGCCAGCCGCGTGCGATAGAAGGGATGAAATTCCCGGTGCGTCCGCGAATAGGCGCTGCCATCCGGGGCAGCTTCCAGTTCGGCATATTGCACCGGCGGGTTCGGGTTGCGCGTTTGATACCAAAGACGCAGATGATCCGCGCTGTCCGCACCGATCAGGCCCCAGGCGCGCTGCAATTCCGCAAAGGCCTTTTGCAGGAAGGGACTGCTGGCTTCCAGATCCAGATCCCGTTCGATCCCTTCGACCAGCACCTCGACCGCGCGCGCGCGCGAGGACGCGATCGCCACCAGTTTCGCTTCCGCCTCCTGCGTCAGGGATTTGCGCGCATGGATATGGCTTAGGGCCGTGGTGACGACCAAGGCCATCAGGCTGAGCGTCACCATGATGATCGGCAGTTTGACCGCGACCCGAATTGAATTGAACGCCTTCATGCGTGCCCACCTCATGCTGGCCGAGGGGGGCTTGCCTGACCTCGACGCTGATCCAAGCGCCGCTGCCAAGACAGCTTGGCAACGGGACACGCGCATCATCGAAGGCAGAAGTGAACATAGGATTAAGCCGCGCCCCAAAGGGGGGGAACGGCCTGAAGGAATCTCAAGATCGTCAGATAACTATCTGAAAAGCCGCTTATTCTGCGGCGGAACGGGCCTCGATCGCGGGGCCTGCCGTGCCTTCGGCCGATGGGGTTTCGGACCCGACCGCGTCAGCGGACGGCGTGGCATCCCCACTGGTCCGGTCGGCCCGGGGCCGGCGATTCCGTGGCTTGCGCGCGGGACGGTCTTCGGGCGTCTCGACCGGGCCTGCCTCTGCCTGATCCGCGCTGGCGGCATCGGTGTCGCCGCTGTCTTGCGCCGCATTGGCCTCGCGGTCGCGTTGCTGCGCTTCCTGCCGTTCGCGGCGGGCTTCATTGGCTTGGGCCTGCTGGGCGTCTTGCTGGGCTTGGCGTTCGGCTTGTTCGCGCATCGCCTCGCTCAGCATACGGGTATAGTGTTCGGCATGCTGCTGGAAGTTCTCGACCGCGACCCGGTCCCCGGCCAATTGCGCATCCCGCGCCAACTGGTTGTATTTGTCGATGATCTGCTGGGGGGTTCCGCGCACCTTGCCTTCCGGCCCCGAGCTGTCGAAGACCCGGTTGATGATGTTGCCAGACGGGCGGCGGTTGTTGTTCTTGTTCCGGTTCCGGGACTTGGAAGATCTCATGAGGTCAGTTTCCGCCTTGGGGGCAGTTGGGGGATCGCAGGCCCATGCCAACGATCCGTTCAGTCAGGGGGTGATCCAACACCTGATATGGCCAAACGCATGTCAGACGGGCCGATCATCGGATCCTTGGGCGTCGGCTTTAAGGAAAGCGTCGCTGCCGCGTCTGATCGCCAGTAAACATCAGTTCGAGGCCCTTACAAGGCATAATTGGCAAAAAAAACGTCAAGATCACCGGACATTGTCAAAAAAGTCGCTGTTTTGGGGGGTGTGGCCCCCAACAACGCGTCCGCGCCCGTCCAGGTCTTGTCGGATTGCAACATCGACAAAGCCTGCCCTGCGCAGCATCTCTGCCACCGCCTGCGCCTGTCCGGCCCCGACCTCGAACAGGGCCCTGCCGGGATCGGCCAGCACGCGGCACAGCTGCGGGATCAGCGCGCGGTAAACCGACAGGCCATCGGGGCCCGGTGTCAGCGCCATCGCCGGTTCCCAGTCGCGCACATCGGGGTCCAGCCTGTCGTGGTCCGCGGCGTCGATATAGGGCGGGTTGCACACGACCAGATCAAAGCGCCCCGAAACCGCCGACAGCCAATCCGACAGGGCCAAGCGCGCCCGTCCGGCCAAGCCAAGTTGGTCGCGATTGTCCCGCGCCACCGCCAGCGCGGCAGGCGACAGGTCCACCCCAAGCCCCCGTGCGCCGGGCCGTTCGGCCAGAAGCGTCAGCAGGATCGCCCCGCTGCCCGTGCCAAGGTCCAAGACCTGCGCAAATGGTCCCTCCAGCGCGGCTTCGACCAGCGTTTCGGTTTCCGGGCGCGGGTCCAGCACAGCGGGTGTGACGCGAAACCGGCGTCCGAAGAAGGCGCGCTGCCCGATGATCTGGGCGACGGGCTGGCGTTGGCACCGCGCCTGCACCAACCGCTCGAACCGGGCCTGATCGACCGGGGCAAGGGGGTCCTGAAGGTGCAAGGTCAGGCGATCCGGGGGCAGGTCCAGCGCATGGGCCAAAAGCCGCCGCGCATCGCGGGCCGGGTCCGCCACCCCCGCCGCGCGCAAGGCGGCAATGGCCGATGGCAGGATCTGGGCGGCAAGTTTGGCCGTCATACCCCCATCTCGGCCAGACGGCTGGCCTGATCATCGGCGATCAAGGCGTCGATCACCTCGTCCAGATCGCCCTGCATGACTTGATCCAGCTTATACAAGGTCAGGTTGATCCGGTGATCGGTCATCCGGCCTTGGGGGAAGTTGTAGGTGCGGATGCGTTCCGAACGGTCCCCGCTGCCCACCTGCCCTTTGCGGTCGGCGGCGCGTTCTGCGTCCATCTTCTGGCGTTCCAGATCGTAAAGCCGCGCGCGCATCACGTTCATCGCGATCTCGCGATTGCGGTGCTGGGATTTTTCGGAACTGACCACGATGATCCCGGTCGGGATATGGGTGATGCGCACCGCACTGTCGGTGGTGTTGACGTGCTGGCCCCCTGCCCCGCTGGCGCGCATCGTATCGATCCGCAGGTCCGTGGCGGGGATGTCGATATCCACCTCCTCGGCCTCGGGCAACACCGCGACCGTGGCAGCCGAGGTATGGATGCGCCCGCCCGATTCCGTCACCGGCACCCGTTGCACGCGATGCACGCCGGATTCGAACTTCATCCGGGCAAAGACGCCCTCGCCCGCGATCCGGGCGATCACTTCGCGGATGCCGCCCAATTCGCTTTCGGCTTGTTCGAGTATCTCAAAAGACCAACCGCGCGCCTCGGCATAGCGTTGGTACATCCGCAACAGATCGCCCGCGAACAGCGAGGCCTCGTCGCCGCCCGTTCCGGGCCGAATCTCCAGCACCGCCGGGCGGGCATCGGCGGCATCCTTTGGCAACAAGGCGATCCGCAGGGCCTGTTCCATTTCCGGGATGCGCGCCTTCAGCGCCGGGATTTCATCCTGCGCCAATTCGGCCATTTCGGGGTCCGACAGCATGGCTTCGGCTTCGCTCAGATCCTCCAGCGCGGTGCGATAGGCGCTGATCTGGGTCACCACCGGCTTCAGGTCCGAATATTCCCGCGCAAGGGCTGCAATCTCGGACCCGTCCACGCCAGCCGACATCCGCGCTTCGAGATACTCGTAGCGCGCCGTGATCTCGGCAAGTTTGTCCATGGGTACCATTGCGGCGAGATGGCGGATTGGGCGCAGCGGGTCAAGGGGCGGCGTCGCGGCACCCGGCAGACGGCGCTACAGCGCCGGGTCCGCCTGAAGCTGCGCGACCCAGTCTTCCACGCGCGCACGGTTCACGCCGAAATCGCGCTGGCCAAACCGCAACCGGGCATAAACCACCAGCTTGGTCTGTCCCTGCCCGTCCGCCACGGCCTTGACGCTGGTGTAATCGGGGAACGCCATCAGGCGCGACCGGGTGACAAAGGTCATATGCGCTTGGCCCGGGTCCCCGGCCAGCACGCGGGTCCGCGCGGTCGCATCGGCAATTTCGGCCAACCGCGCCATGACCGTTTCGGGGGCCGCATCGAAGACCGGGCTGGGCGCGTCACCGCCGTCCCGCAACAGGAACCGCCCGTCCCCGGGCCGCAAATCGGGGTCGGTCGGATCAATGTGCCAAACCTCGGGGTTGGATGGGGCCAAGCGGATATAGCCCGACAGGCCAACGACCGCGAAAACCAGAACGATTGGCAACAGATACAGGAAAGACTTCATGACGCCCCCAAGGCTGAAACAGGCCCCTGTGATGCGTCAGCGCCTTGTCCACGTCAAGGCGACCGCAGGTCCCTTGCCGCGTGGCGGCGTCTCGGCCAAGCTGCGTCAAGTGACGCCCCAAAAGGATACCGCGATGCCCCACCGCCTTCTTGCCGCCCTTCTTTGCTTGGCTGCCGCCCAAACGGCGGCGGCGCAAACGGACCAGTTCGACGGGCTCTATCGGCCCAGCGGCGAGATGTTCGCAGGCTGGACCTGCAGGGCCGACAGCGTCGGGATGGATGGCGGGGCCGTCGCCATTCGAAATGGCCAGATGTTCGGCGTCGAAAGCCTGTGCGATCTGACCAATCCGGTCGAGGTGCGCGATATGAACGCCGTTCTTTACGACAAGCTGTGCCGGGGCGAAGGCGACGAATGGACCGAACGGGTCATGTTGATGCGGTCCAAATTTACCGCGCGGGTCCTTTATGTCATCTCGGACATGTATGTGGCCGAATGGGAAGCGTGCGAGGAATGATCGCCCCAACGGCGGCTTGATGCGTCGCTAGCTCGCGTCAGACCCAGCGCGCGCTTCCACCGCATCGGCCACCGCTTCGGCTTGGGCGGCCAATTCGGCCAGGCCTTCGGCAAGGCTGGGCGGCACCATGGGCACCTCGATCCGTTCGGGTTCGGGCGCAGGCGCGTTGCGCAACGCTTCGACCTCTTGCGCCAATTCGCCATAGGCGGCTTCCGTGCGGCGCAATTCCTCTTCCAGTTCTGCGGTCTTGTCGGCCAGCATCAAGCCCGCCATCAACAGCATCCGCGCTTCGGTCAGCCGCCCCAATTGGTCGGCCAGCGCCTGGGCTTCGTTGTCGAGGATCTGAGCCGCGCTTTGCAGATAAACCTCTTCGCCTTCCTGACAGGCGACATCGAACTCGCGTCCGCCGATACTGATCGTGACCTCAGGCATTGGACGTGTCTCCCAGAACCGGTTCAAGCTGCTTCAGGACGGCATCCAATTCGCGCAACTCCGCCAGACGCGCGGTCTGCACCGCTTCGAGATCGGCCGCAAGGCTGCGATTGATCAGCGCGGGATCGGTCACCCCGGTCAGGGCCGACCGCCGCAATTCCGCATTCGCGGCCTGCAATTCCTGCACCGACGCCCGCAAGGTGCGCAGTTCGGCATCCGAGGCTTCCAGTTGGGCCGTCATCGCCGTGACCTGTCCGCTGTCCGCCTTGGCATCCGCCAGATCGGTTTGCGCTGTCGCAAGGTCGGCTTTCAAGCTGACCAGCTGGGTTTCCAGATCGGCCACCTTGGCCTTTTCCTGCCCCAAGGCTTCGGTCGCTTCCGCCAGATCCGACGTCACAAGCGACAATTGCTCGGCCAAGGCATCGGCTTCCGCGGCGGGCACCATGTCCTCCGCCGCTTGGGTGGGCAGACCTTCGACGCCGGTTCGGATTCTTTCCAACGCCTCGGCAATGCGTTTTTCAAGCTCGGCGAGCTCACTCATACCACGTTCCATTTTGCGCAGTCGTCCCCAAGGGCGCGGCAGGGATCATCCCCGAATCGCCCGTTTGATCAAGATATTGCGCCATGCAGCTAAGGTAAGCAAACAGGCGCTTGCAGGACCTGTGCGGATCAGCGGGCCGATGCAAACTGTCTCGGCGGGCCAGCGCTCCTTGATCTTCGCACCGCGCGCGTCGTATCAGCCCCCCAAAGTCGCCCCTCTGACAAGGACCGTCTGCTTTGGATATCTCTGCCCTGCGCGCTGCGCACCCCGACCATTGGATGCGCGCTGCCGCCATCCGCACCCTGACGCTGGATGCCGTCGCCGCCGCCAATTCCGGCCATTCCGGCATGCCGATGGGCATGGCCGATGTGGCCACCGTGCTGTTTTCCAAGCATCTGAAATTCGACGCCAGCGCCCCCGATTGGCCCGATCGCGACCGGTTCATCCTGTCGGCGGGCCATGGGTCGATGCTGCTGTATTCGCTGCTCTATCTGACCGGGTCCCCGGACATGACGCTGGAACAGGTGAAGAATTTCCGCCAATTGGGCGCGATCACCGCCGGGCATCCCGAATATGGGCACGCCAAGGGGATCGAAACGACGACGGGCCCCTTGGGCCAAGGCATTGCCAATGCCGTCGGCTTCGCGCTGGCCGAAGAAGTGCTGCGCGCGCGGTTCGGCAAGAAACTGGTCGATCACTACACCTATTGCATCGCGGGCGATGGCTGCCTGATGGAAGGGGTCAGTCAGGAAGCCCTGTCCTTGGCCGGGCGTCAGGAATTGTCCAAGCTGATCGTGTTGTTCGACGACAACGGCATCACCATCGACGGCAAGGTCGAGATTGCAGACCGCACCGACCAATTGGCGCGCTTTGCCGCCTCGGGCTGGAATGTGCTGTCCTGCGACGGTCACGACCCCGAGGATATCGACCGCGCCCTGACCCAAGCCAAACAGTCAAAGTCCAAGCCGACGATCATCGCTTGCAAGACCCATATCGCCTTGGGCTCCAGCGCGCAGGACACCGCAAAGGGCCATGGCGCGCTGACCGCCGCCGATCTGATCGCGGACACCAAGGCCGCTTATGGCTGGCCCCACGCGGCCTTTGAAATTCCGGCCGAGATCAAGACCTGGTGGGAAGGCGTCGGGGCCCGCGGGGCGGCGGATCGCAGCGCTTGGGAAACCACCTTGGCTGGCCAGTCGGGCGCCAAGCAAAAGGAATTCGCCCGCGTGATGGCGGGGGAATTGCCCAAGAAACTGTCGGCCACGATCAAGGCCTTCAAGAAGGAAATGTCCGAAACCGCCCCGAAACTGGCCACGCGCGCGGCCAGCGAAAAGGTTCTGGGCGTGCTGAACCCGATCCTGCCCGAAACCGTGGGCGGGTCTGCCGACCTGACCGGGTCGAACAACACCAAGACCCCCGATATGGGCGTTCACACGCCCGAAACCCGCGAAGGCCGCTACATTCATTACGGCATCCGGGAACACGGCATGGCGGCGGCGATGAATGGCCTGTCCCTGCATGGCGGCATTCGCCCCTATGGCGGCACCTTCATGTGCTTTACCGACTATGCGCGCGGCGCGATGCGGCTGAGCGCGCTGATGAAGCAACCCGTTGTCTATGTGATGACGCACGACTCGATCGGTCTGGGCGAAGACGGCCCGACCCACCAGCCTGTCGAGCATCTGGCCTTGCTGCGGGCCACACCGAACACGCTGGTTTTCCGGCCCGCCGACGTGATCGAAACCGCCGAAAGCTGGCAATTGGCGCTGGAACACCAAACCGGTCCATCCGTTCTGTCGCTGACCCGGCAAGGCGTTCCGACCGTCCGGACCGAGCACACCACCAAGAACCTGACCGCCCAAGGGGCCTATGTTCTGGCCGATGCCGACGGCAAACGCGAAGCGATCCTGATGGCGACCGGGTCTGAAGTGGCCATCGCCATGGCGGCGCGCGATCTGTTGCAGGCCGAAGGGATCGGCACGCGCGTCGTGTCGATGCCCTGCTGGGAGATTTTCGAAGAACAGCCCGAGGCCTATCGCAAGCGCGTCCTGCCCGGCGGACCCGTGCGCGTCGCGGTCGAGGCCGCCGTGCGGTTCGGCTGGGATCGCTGGCTTTATGGGGAACGCGGCAAGCGGGAAAAAGGCGGCTTTGTCGGGATGCACGATTTCGGGGCCTCTGCCCCGGCCGACGCGCTTTACGCCCATTTCGGCATCACCGCCGAGGCGGTCGCGCAGAAGGTCCGCGACCTGCTGGCGGGCAAGCGGTAACAGCGCGGACATCACCAAGACGCGGGGCCCGGGGGCATCTCCCCCCGGGCCTTTTTGTTTGCGCGCTGCGACGGGCCGCAAACCTTACCAATTGGTTAACATCCCTAAGAATTTGGGCGAACCGGACGAAAACCACATCATCTGGGCGGGCCGCGCCCCCCGACCTACCATATCCGCTGTAACCCCTAACATTCTTAGGGACTGTCCATTTGGGCAGACAGACCGCCCCCTTCCGGGCAACAGTCCCCTGCCGCCGCGACCGGCCCGAAGAAGGGCTGCCGTCGCCAGTCTCCGGGCGCTATGCCTCGCTTATTCCATCACCGGGATGCTGAACTCGCCGCCTTCCTTGATCCCGCTCGGCCAGCGCGCGGTCACGGTCTTGGTGCGCGTGTAGAAACGGAACGCATCCGGCCCATGCTGGTTCAGATCGCCAAAGCCCGATTTCTTCCAGCCGCCAAAGGTGTGATAGGCCAGCGGCACCGGGATCGGCACGTTGATCCCGACCATCCCGATATTGATCCGCTTGGCGAAATCGCGCGCGGTGTCGCCATCGCGGGTGAAGATCGCTGTGCCATTGCCGTATTCGTGGTCCATGGCATAGGACAGCGCCTCCTCATAGGTCTTGGCGCGCACGGTGGACAGGACAGGGCCGAAAATCTCGGTCCGGTAGATCTCCATATCCGTGGTGACATGGTCAAACAGGTGCGGCCCGACAAAATAGCCGTTTTCATAGCCTTGCAGGTTGAAGTTGCGTCCATCGACAACCAGCTTCGCCCCGGCATCGACCCCAGACTGGACCAGACGTTCGATATTGGCCTTGGCCGCCGCCGTCACCACGGGGCCGTAATCCACGTCCGCACCCGCCGTGTAGGGCCCGACCTTCAACGCCTCGACCCGTGGCACCAGCTTCTCGATCAGCCGGTCCGCCGTCTCGTCACCGACCGGCACCGCGACCGAGATCGCCATGCAGCGTTCCCCCGCCGCGCCATAGCCCGCGCCCACCAGCGCGTCGGCGGCCTGATCCATGTCCGCGTCGGGCATGATGATCATGTGGTTCTTGGCCCCGCCAAAGCACTGCACGCGCTTTCCCGCCGCACAGCCGCGCGAATAGATGTAATGCGCAATCGGGGTCGACCCGACAAAGCCAATCGCCTGGATCGTTTCGTTGTCGAGGATCGCGTCCACCGCTTCCTTGTCGCCATTGACGACCTGCAAGAGCCCATCGGGCAGCCCGGCTTCCTGC
>CAZIKH010000061.1:0-4763 GCA_964539755.1 uncultured Dinoroseobacter sp.
CCGATCGAGGTGATGGCCGAACGCGGCCGCGAAACCCTGCGCTTTGGCCCGATGAAGCCCGTGGGGCTGACCAATCCGCATCAACCGGATGTCAAACCCTATGCCGTGGTGCAGCTGCGCCGCGACAATGCCCTGGGAACACTGTTCAACATCGTCGGCTTTCAAACCAAGATGAAGTACGGCGCGCAAGCCGATGTTTTGCGGATGATTCCGGGGCTGGAAAACGCCCGCTTCGCGCGTTTGGGCGGCATCCATCGCAACACCTTTCTGAATTCGCCCACCCTGCTGACCCAAGATCTGCGCTGGCGCGCGCATCCGCATATCCGGTTTGCAGGCCAGATCACGGGCGTCGAAGGCTATGTCGAAAGCGCGGCGATGGGCCTGCTGGCCGGGCGCATGGCCGCCGCCGAGATGCTGGGCCAACCGCTGCAACCGCCCCCGGCGGAAACCGCGATGGGCGCTTTGGTCACCCATATCACGGGCGGGGCGGACGCCAAGACGTTCCAGCCGATGAACGTGAATTTCGGCCTGTTTCCCCCGATCGAGGCGAAAGGCGGGCGGCGCAACCGCGCGACCCGCTACAAGGCCTATACCGACCGCGCCAAGGCGGCATGGTTGGGCTGGCTGGGGCTGGCGCAAGCGGCGTGACGGGTGTTAGGCTGGGGACATGACTGACACACCGTCCTTGAAAAATGTCTACACTCTGACCGATCCCGACGCGGTTCGCGCCCATTACAACGCTTGGGCGCAGACCTATGACAGCGAATTGCAGGCCAATGGCTATGCCACCCCGGCCCGCTGCGCGGCGGCGCTGGCGGCGACGGGCACCGACCCCGGCGCGCGGCTTTTGGATTTCGGCTGCGGCACCGGGGTGTCGGGCGAAGCGTTCCGCGCGGCGGGCTTCACCCGGCTGGAAGGCTGCGACCTTGCGCCGGACATGCTGGCCGTCGCCACCGCCAAAGGCGTCTATGACCGAACCTTCGTCGTCGAAGCCGACCAAGACCTGCCCAAAGGGTATGACGTGGCGGCAGCGGTCGGGGTGATCGGGTCGGGGGCCGCCCCGCCACAGGTTTTCGACAAGCTGGTCGCCGCACTTGGGCCGGGCGGGCGTTTCGTTTTTTCCTTTAACGACCATACCTTGGGCGATCCGGCCTTCGAAGGACGGGTCGATGCCTGCCTCGCGCAGGGGGCCAAGTTGCTGTTCAAGGAACATGGCGACCATGTCCCGGGGATCGGGCTGGGATCGACCGTCTACGTTCTGCAGCTTTAGGCGCAGCACATGGGCTATGTCACGCGGTTCGCGCCGTCCCCGACAGGCCCTTTGCATCTGGGGCATGCCTATTCCGCCTGTCTGGGCTGGCAGCGTGCGCAGGATCGTCAGGGGCGGTTTCTGCTGCGGATCGAGGATATCGACCGCGCAAGATCCAAGGATCATTGGGAAAAACAAATATATGACGACCTGTCTTGGATTGGGCTGACTTGGGAAACCCCGGTTCTGCGCCAGTCCGACCGCCGCGCCGCCTATCAGCAGGCGCTGGCGCGCTTGGCACATGCTGGCCTGATCTATCCGTGTCGCTGTTCGCGCGGGGATATTCGCGCAGCCCTGTCCGCGCCGCAGGAAGGGGCACCTGTTTCCGGGCCGGACGGGTTGGTCTATCCGGGCACCTGCCGGGGGCGCAGCATGGCGGATGCAGGCCCACAGGACGCGCTGCGGCTGGATATGCGCGCGGCGCTGCGCTGGGTGCAAGAAACCAACCCTCTGGATTTGCTGACGTTTATCGAGACCGGACCAATCCATGACGGTGAACATGTATTGGACAGCGGCGCCCTGATCGACGGGATCGGCGATGTTGTCTTGGCCCGCCGCGACATGGGGACCTCCTACCACCTGTCGGTCGTGGTCGACGACGCGTTCCAAGGCATTACCGAGGTCTTGCGCGGGGCCGATCTGTGGGACGCCACCCCGATCCACCGCCTGCTGCAAGCCCTGCTGGGGCTGCCCACGCCCGTCTGGCACCATCACGCCCTGATCCGCGATGATGCGGGCAAACGTCTTGCCAAACGCGATGACGCGCGGGCCTTGGCCACCTATCGCGCGGCGGGGGACACCCCGGCGCAACTGCGCGCGCGGATCGGCCTGCCCGCCTAAGGGGCGACCGGACGGGTCGCCGCAGCCGCCAACCGCGCCTGCACCCCGTCCCGCACACGATCTTCGCAGGCCTTGGCCAGTGCCTTGCGGTCGGGGAAATCCGCCACGCGCAATGCGGGATGAAAGACGACCTCGACCGATCCTTGGGGCGCTTGGGCCAAGACCCGCAGCAAATGCGGCGCGAACCCCATATCGCCCCACCAGCCATAGAACCGATGGTCCGCCTGCGCGGGGGGCAGATACACCACGGACACCGGCTGGACATACATGAAATCCACCAATTCCGGGTCAAAGAACGCCGCAAAAAGCGTTGTTTTGAAAGGCAAAACCCGGATGCCATCCGAACTGGTCCCTTCCGGGAAGAAAACCAGCCGATGATCGGCCTTCAACCGGTCTTCGAACAGGCGCTTTTGCGCGGCCGCTTCCGAGGCCTTGCGGGCAATGAACACCGTGCCCGTCGCGCGCGCCAACCAGCCGATCCCGGGCCAGCCCGCGACCTCGGCCTTGGCGACGAAATAGACGTTCTGGGGCGCGTTCAGCGCGAAAATATCCAGCCAGGACGCATGGTTGGCCACAATCGCGCCCCGGTGCCGCATCGGCGTGCCGCGCACCCGCAAGGGCATGCCCATGCCGCGAAAGGCAAACCGACACACGCCTTGCGTGATCCACGGGGTGATCGGGCGGCGCAGCCCGAAAATCGGGGCTTCGAACAGGCGCAGGATCAACAGCAGAACCAGCCCGCCATAGGTCACGCCGCCGACCAAGGCCCCGCGCAACCCCACCCGCAGCCAACCGCCCGCGCGGATCGGGTCCGCCGCCAAGGGGGGTTCGTCAAGGCCCCACTGCATCGGCCTAGCCTGCCGTCCGCGTGTAAAGGGCGCGCTGACTGTCGCTCATACGGGCGACGTCCATGACAAGGCACACATCGGTGGTGTTGAAGGCGTGGTCGATGAACGCGCCCTCGCCCACGCAGCCGCCCAGACGCAGATAGGCCTTGATCAAGGCGGGCGTCGCCTTCAGGGCCGCCACACGGTCGATCTGATCGGGGGCCACAAGATCCATGGGCTGCATGTCGCGCGCGCGCACGCGCAGGTCCGCAGGCGCCAGATGACGGTGATGCAACAGCGACAAGGGCTGCGCCAAGGCCGCGACATCGGTGCCATGGAAGCTGGCGACGCCAAACAGAATCTCGATCTGACGGGCCAGAACGAACCGCGCCAGATGCTGCCACAACAGCAACATGGCAGGCCCGCCGCGATAATCGGCATGGACGCAAGACCGCCCCAATTCCAGCAACTTACGCCCCGAACTTTGCAAGGGCGACAGGTCATATTCGCCCGCCGAATAGAACCCGCCCGCCGCTGCGGCCCCCTCGGCCAGCATCAGGCGATACACCCCGACCACGGCATCGGTTTCGCGCCGCGCGTCCAGCAACAGCAAATGCAGGCAATGCGCATCGAAGGCGTCGCGTTCCAGCCCGGCGGCATGGTCCACCAAGGGGCCATCGCCGCCCAATTCCCGCACGAACACCTGATACCGCAACCGCTGTGCCGCGTGCAGATCGGCCTCGGTTTCCGCGAACCGGACATGAAGATGAGGATCGAGCACTTGCATGGGGCCGATTGCGTTGCGCCCCTTCGGTCGGGGGCCATTGGCGGCTGTCCTAGTCAAACCCGCCGCACACCGCAATCGCAAAAGCCTTTAGGCTGCATTGGCTCACCCTATTCGCGTTTAGGTTGTTTTTCGCAGCCAGGTCTGCTAGGACGGCCCCATCCGCCCGCAAGGCCGCAAAGGTCACCCCATGTCGAAAACCCGTTCCAGCAGGACCACGCGCCCATCCAGCACCTGTTTGCCGGCCTCGGCGAAATTGACGGTGATGCGCCCGCCGATATTCGACTGCACCTGGCCCAACCCCCAATCGGGCGCGTCGGGGTGGCGCACCAACATTCCCGGTTCCAGAAGCGCGTTCAGCCCCTTCAGATCGTCCATTCGCCGTCCTTTCCCAGAAAGCCAAACCCATGCCTGATCCCCTTCGTTCGGATTTGACCGCCCTTGTCGGATCGCGCATCTGCCATGACTTGATTAGCCCGCTGGGCGCCATTGGCAACGGTTTGGAGCTGTTGCAGATGTCCGGGCTGAGCCAGACACCGGAAATGGCCTTGATCGCAGAAAGCGTGGAAAACGCCAATGCCCGGATCCGGTTTTTCCGTATCGCCTATGGCCATGCCGACGAGGCCCAAGTGGTGCGCGGGTCCGAATTGCGGGCGGTGTTGCGCGCGATGTTCCATGGCGGGCGGGTCAAACTGGGCTGGCAGCCGGACGACCAACCCCGCGCCGAGGCCAAGCTGGCCTTCCTGATCCTGCAATGCCTTGAAACCGCCCTGCCCTATGGCGGCACGATCCGGGTGACAGACAGCCATGCAGGCCGCGAAATCGTGGCCGAGGCCGAGCGCATGGTGCTGGATGCCGATCTGTGGGCCTGCCTGTCCGATCCCGCCAGCGAGGCCGATTTGCGCCCGGCACAGGTGCAATTCGGGCTGCTGGCGGACCTGATCCGGTCCACGCGGCGGCGCATGCAGATCGATCTGGCCAAGACCCGGATCAAGGTCTTGAT
>CAZIKH010000061.1:4863-11325 GCA_964539755.1 uncultured Dinoroseobacter sp.
CTGGTCAATTGCATCGCCCCGACCGGGCCGCGCGCGTGCAGCTTGCCCGTGGCGATCCCGATCTCGGCCCCCATCCCGAATTCCCCGCCATCGGCGAACTGGGTCGAGGCGTTGTGCATCAGGATCGCGCTGTCCAGTTCCGTGAAAAAGCGCGCCGCGGCGGCGGGGTCCTCGGTCAGGATCGCCTCGGTATGGTTCGATCCATAGCGGCGGATATGGCCCATCGCGGCGTCCAGATCGTCGACCACCCGCGCGGCGATGATCATGTCCAGATATTCGGTGCCCCAATCGGCCTCGGTCGCGGGGACCGTCCCGCGCAGGCCTTCGGCGCGCACCTCGACCCCGGCGGCGATCAGATCGTCCACGATCTGCTGGCCAAGGCTGTCGGCCACATCCCGATGCACCAGCAGACATTCCGCAGCACCGCAAATCCCGGTGCGCCGGGTCTTGGCGTTCAGAACGACGGCGCGGGCCTTGTCGGGGTCGGCGGCCTTGTCGACATAGACATGGCAAATGCCTTCCAGATGGGCAAAGACGGGCACGCGCGCTTCGGCCTGCACCCGGCCCACAAGGCCCTTGCCGCCGCGCGGCACGATCACGTCGATGGTGTCGGTCATGGTCAGCATCGCGCCCACCGCCGCGCGGTCGCGGGTCGGCACCAGTTGGATTGCCGCTTCGGGCAGGCCTGCCGCGCGCAACCCGTGCTGCAAGCCGTCATGCAGGGCCTTGGCCGAATGAAAGCTTTCCGAGCCGCCGCGCAGGATCACGCAATTGCCCGCCTTCAGGCACAAGGCGCCCGCATCCGCTGTCACATTGGGGCGGGATTCGTAGATCACCCCGATCACGCCCAAGGGCGTGCGCACCCGCTGAATTTGCAGGCCCGAAGGCTGGGTCCAGCTGTCGATCACCTGTCCCACCGGATCGGGTTGGGCGGCGATGGCGCGCAACCCCTCGACAATGGCCGCGATGCGCGGTTCGGTCAGCAACAGGCGATCCATCATCGCGTCGCTCAGGCCCTTGTCGCGTCCGTACTCCATGTCCTTGGCGTTCGCGGCAAGGATGTCGGCCCGGCTGTCCCAGATGCGGTCGGCGGCAACGGTCAGCGCCTGTTCTTTTGCCGCGCTTGGGGCAAAGGCCATCTCGGCGGCGGCGGCTTTGGCCTTCTGGCCGATCTCGGCCATGGTGGCGGCGATGTCGGTGACACTGTCTTTCATGCTTTGCCCCTTTGGTCAGCTCAGGACCATATCGTCCCGGTGGATCAGGACGGCGCGCCCTTCGTAGCCGAGGATGGCGGCGATGTCAGCGCTGTGATGGCCCGCAATCGCGGTTGCTTCGGTGCTGGTATAGCGCGTCAGGCCCACCCCCAGAACGGCGGCAGGGCCCGCGATTTCCACCGGATCGCCGCGTCCGAAAACGCCGGTCACCTGCGTGATCCCCGCCGGCAGCAAGGATTTGCCTTGAGTCAGCGCCCGCGCCGCGCCCGCATCGATGGCGATGCGCCCCTTTGGCTTCATCGCGGCGATCCATGTCTTGCGCGCGGCGTTCGGGTCCTGTTGCGGCAGAAACCAGGTGCGCGGGGCGCCGTCCATCAAGGCCTGCAAGGGGCGCAGGCCGCGCCCTTCGGCGATGGCCAGCGCGCAGCCCGCCGAGGTGGCCGTGCGCGCCGCCATCAGTTTCGTGCGCATCCCGCCTTTCGACAGGCCCGACCCGGCATCGCCCGCCATCGCTTCGATCTCGGGCGTGATTTCTGTCACGATATCAAAGCGTTCTGCGGCGGCATTGTCCTTGGGATTGGCGTTGTAGAAGCCGTCCACATCCGACAGCAACACGCAGGCATCCGCCCCCGACAAGGCCGCGATCTGCGCGGCCAGACGATCATTGTCGCCATAGCGAATCTCATCGGTCGCGGTGGTGTCGTTTTCGTTCACGATGGGAACCACACCGAACGACAGCAGCGCCGCCAAGGTGGCGCGCGCGTTCAGATAGCGGCGGCGGTCTTCGGTGTCTTCCAGCGTGACAAGGATTTGGGCCGCGCGAATGTCAAAGGGCTGCAAGGCCTGCTGATAGGCCTGCGCCAGATGGATCTGGCCCACGGCGGCGGCGGCTTGCGAATGTTCCAAGGGCAAGGCGCTGCGCGGCAGCCCCAACAGGCCCCGCCCCAGCGCGATCGACCCCGAGGAAACCACGATCACATCCGCCCCCGTCGCGCGGATCTGGGCCACGTCTTGGGCCAGCCCGCGCAGCCAATCCAGCCGCAATTGCCCTGTTTCCGCATCCACCAACAGGGCCGAGCCGATCTTGACCACAAGCCGCCGGGTCTGGCGAAGATCGGGTGCCAAGACCTTGGTCTTCAAGCTATCCATGTCAGGGTGTCCAGTTTTCGGGGGCGCTGTCCTGCGCGGCGGCTTCGGCTTGCCGCGCGCCAAGGATGCGCCGGCGGACAAGGCGCAGCACCTCGTCCAGCCCTTCGCGGCTGACGCCGGACATGGCCAGAACCGGCCCCGGTACGACCGCCTGCAGGGCCGCCAAGCGGTCTGCGCGCGTTGCGTCATCCAGCGCGTCGATCTTGTTCAACGCGGTGACCCGCGGCTTGTCGGCCAGATCGCCGCCATAGGCTTCGAGTTCATGCAGGATGGTCTGGTAATCGCCCACGACGTCCTCCGAGGTGCCATCCACCAGATGCAACAGCACCGCGCAGCGTTCGACATGCCCCAAGAACCGGTCGCCCAAGCCCTGCCCTTCATGCGCGCCCTCAATCAGACCGGGGATATCCGCCATCACGAATTCGGCCCCGTCAATTCCCACGACCCCAAGGTTCGGGTGCAGCGTCGTAAAGGGGTAATCCGCGATCTTAGGACGGGCGTTCGACGTCGCCGCCAGAAAGGTCGATTTGCCCGCATTGGGCAGGCCCAGCAACCCGGCATCCGCGATCAGTTTCAGCCGCAGCCAGATCGTGCGTTCCACACCCGGCTGACCGGGATTGGCGCGCCGGGGGGCTTGGTTGGTGGCGGATTTGAAATGCAGGTTGCCAAACCCGCCATTGCCGCCCTTGGCGATGCGCACGCGTTGGCCCAGCTCGGTCAGATCCGCGATGACGGTTTCTTCGTCTTCGTCCAGCACCTCGGTCCCGACGGGCACGCGCAAGACGATATCATCGCCATCCTTGCCGGTGCGTTGACGCCCCATGCCGCCTTGGCCGTTCTTGGCAAAGAAATGCTGCTGATAGCGAAAATCGATCAGCGTGTTCAGCCCATCGACCGCTTCGACCCAGACATCGCCGCCGCGACCGCCATCGCCGCCATCCGGCCCGCCATATTCGATATACTTCTCGCGCCGGAAGCTGACCGCCCCGTTCCCGCCCGCACCGGATCGGATATAGACTTTGCACAGGTCCAGGAACTTCATGACAGCATGTCCAATATTCGGAATAAGGCCTGTATCTCAGGCCCTTATTCGTATTTCTTCAGATAGGTCCACGTGGGAACCTTGGCCTTGCGGGCCACGGAAAACGTCTCGGCATCCCCGATATACTGGAAACCGACATTGGTCAAAATGCGCGCCGACACCGGGTTGTCCTGAAAAACCGACGCAAACAGCGTGTCGTGCCCCAAGGGGTTCGCGGCCACCAGCGCCTGCACCGCCTCGGAGGCATAGCCCGTATTCCAGAACGCCGGCGCCACCCAATAGCCGATTTCGCCCTGATTGCGGTCCATATGCTTCAGCCCGATCACGCCCAAGACCTCGGACAGGCCCGCCGCCGCCCCATCCAGCACCCACACCGTTTCGACGCTGTCGGGGGCCATGACGCGGGCGACGAAGGCTTCCGTTGTGCCCGGCGGCAGGGGATGGGGAATGCCCGCGGTCATGTCCGCGACGCGCTTGTCGGCGGTGTACATCGCGATCAGCCCGGAATCCGACTTGCGGATCGGGCGCAGCACGAAGCGGTCCGTGTGGATCGCGGCTGCGGCGGGTGTCGCCGGGGCGATGGCCTGTGCGGTCATGTCGGTCTCCTCCCAAAGATCGGACTTGCGGCAGACGGGGCGCAGGATTGTCCCGCAGACCCCCGGTGAAAATGAAAAGGACCGGCCAGTGGGCCGGTCCCTGTCAAAGCGATATGCCTTGAAACCCGGCGTTATTCAGCGGCCTCGGCGGCTGGAAGCACGGACACGAAGGTACGGCCCTTGAAGCCCTTGCGGAACGTCACATGGCCTTCGACGGTTGCGAAAATCGTGTGATCCTTGCCTTCGCCCACGCCTTCGCCCGGCCACCATTTGTTGCCGCGCTGACGCACGATGATGTTGCCCGGAATCGCGTGCTGACCGCCATAGAGTTTCACCCCAAGGCGACGCCCAGCCGAGTCGCGCCCGTTGCGCGAGGAACCACCAGCTTTTTTATGTGCCATCTCGTCCTCTCCTTACGATTGTTCGGCCAGGAATTCTTGCGCTTGGGCAACCCAGCCCTCGCGTTCGATCCGGCCCTTGAAGGACAGCTTTTCACCGAATTCGGCGATGTCGTCCTCGGTCCAAGCTGCGATCTGGGCGAAGGTGGTGATGCCCGATGCGTGCAGCTTCTTTTCCAATGCGGGACCAACGCCGGACAGGCGCTTCAGGTCATCCGCGCCCGCGCTGGCCGCCGGGGCCGCCTTCGGCGCGTCGTCCTTGGGGGCTGCGGCTTTGGCCTTCTTGGGGGCCGCAGCGGCGGGGGCAGCGGCCGGGGCGGTCGATCCGCCCAACGCGGCCTTCACACCCGACGCAGCTGCGCCCTTCGCCAGGATCTCGGTGATCTTGACGACGGTCAGTTGCTGACGGTGGCCCTTGGTGCGCTTCGAGGAATGCTTCCGGCGACGGCGCACATAATTGATCGTCTTCGGACCCTTGATCTGGTCCAGCACTTCGGCCTGCACGCCCGCATCCGCGACGGTGGGCGCGCCCACGACCGGGGCATCGCCGCCGATCATCAGAATATCGTTGAATTGAACCGTTTCGCCAGCATCGGCTGCCAGCTTTTCGACCTGCAATACGTCGCCCGAGCGAACCTTGTACTGCTTGCCGCCGGTCTTGAGGACCGCAAACATCGGCGTCTTCCTTTTCAGTTTCCGCGCCCTGCGGTCCCTGTTGCCAGGTGTTGCGCCAGATCGGCACCTCGGGCAGCGCGCCCCGGATCGGGACGGTTTGACAAAAAAAGCCGCGAAACCCGGTGGTGTCGCGGTGCGCGCTAGTTACGCAGCGCGCCCGCGCTTGTCAAGCAAGCCCCGCGTCGAAATTCAGGCGTCTTCCGCCGTCATGAACCGCGCCGCCGCCAGACCCAGCTCGTAGGAGGTGCGATTGAACAGCGCGTCAAAGGCGGCAAAGACCGCGCGGTTGAAGACCCCGCCCGCCTCGGTTTCGGAAATCTCGATATAGGCGTCCAGTTCCGCGTCGGTCAGGGCCGAATAGGCAAGGCCCAGATAGCTGTAAAGCCAGCTTTCGCTGTCGGCGCGCAATTCGGGTTCCTGGGCCCAGACCTCGGCCAGCATCTGGCTTTCGGGCAGCTCGCGTTCGAAAGCCCCGCCATCGGCAAGACCGCGATAGAAGGCAAAGTTGGAATTCAGCCCGCCGACCACGTTCGACTCCAGCAGATCATTCGCCGCGATAAACCGCGCCAACTGATCCAGACGCGGATCGTTTTCCGCCCGCATGTCTTCGATGGTGGCTTCTGCCACGGCATCGACATCGTCATCCAGCATCGCGGCCCGCGCGCTCAGCTCGGCGGCGATGATTTTCTGGCCCAAGGGGTCGGCGAAGAACGCCAGCGCGGGGTCGATCCGGTCATCGGCCAGCACGGTTTCCAGTTGCGGGCGCATATCCGCCAAGGCCCGGTCCAGATCATGGATGCGTTCGGCTTCGGCCATCCACGCGGCCCCGCCCTGCCCCGGGAACATGTCGGTTTCCATGGTCTGGGCATAGGCCAAACCTTCTTCGCGCATCACCTGCAGGATCTCGACCAGTCGCGTCACCTCGATCAGGCGGTCGGTGCGCTCTTGTGCGGTTTGGGCCAGCGCGGCGACGGGCAGCAAGACGGCAAAGAGAAAGGCAAGAACAGGACGGCGCATGGCGGAACCTTGTGGTTGGGGCAACAGGGGCGCTGCCGGGAACGGGACCGAAAACGGGCTTGTCTGTAAGGGGTAGTGCCGCAAGGGGACAATTCCAAGGTGCTTGCGGTAAATTCCGCGCAACCGCTCTTGAACCCCCTGCCCCATTTGGCTAGAGACCGCGCACCACACCGATGCGGAGAGGTGCCGGAGTGGTCGAACGGGGCGGTCTCGAAAACCGTTGTGGGCGCAAGTCCACCCAGGGTTCGAATCCCTGTCTCTCCGCCACTTATCCCGCCCCAATCCGGAAACCGACGCAGCCCAAACGGCTCAGGCAGTGGCGTCGGGTCCTGCAAACAGCCGCGCCAGACCGGTATTGCCCAGCACCAGAT
>CAZIKH010000062.1:0-1146 GCA_964539755.1 uncultured Dinoroseobacter sp.
TCATAGACGGACAGTTCCAGCATCTTGGGGTCGATCATGATCAAACGGCATTCTTCGGGCGTCAGCTTGTAGAGCAGCGACAAGATCATGGTGTTGATCGCCACCGACTTGCCCGACCCCGTGGTGCCTGCAATCAGAAGGTGGGGCATCTTGGCAAGGTTCGCCACAACCGGCGCGCCGCCGATATCCTTGCCCAAGGCCAAGGGCAGGCGCATCGTCGAATCCCCGAAATCGCGGGCGGACAGGATTTCGCGCAACACGACCTTTTCGCGATTGGCATTGGGCAGTTCGATCCCGATGACACTGCGTCCCGGCACGGTCGACACCCGTGCCGACAGCGCAGACATGGACCGCGCGATATCATCCGCCAAACCGATCACGCGACTGGCCTTCAGACCCGGTGCGGGTTCCAGTTCATACATCGTGACAACCGGGCCCGGGCGCACGCTGACGATCTCGCCTTTCACCCCGTAATCATCCAGCACCGATTCCAGCATGCGGGCGTTTTCTTCCAAGGCCTCATCGCTCAGGATATGACGCTCGACGCTGGCCGGGCTGGTCAGCAAGGACAAGGGCGGTCCCTCATAGGCCCGGCTGGGCTTTTCTTCGAACTGCAAGGTCGGCTGCGCTTCGGCGCGGGCTTGGCGCGACGGCGCGATGGGCCGCTGCGGGGGGTGCTGGACCAACGGTTCGGATTGCATGCGCGGGGCCTGCACCGGCGGCATGGGGGCGGGCTGCGTGAACTGCGGGACAAAGTCATTGACCTGCCCCATACGCGGCGGCGTGGTCATCATGCCCGGGTCCAGCGGCAACGGGCCGGGGGCGGTCATGGGCGCAGGGTCCGGATCGGGAAACAGCGGCAAGGTATCCGCCTGCACAGGGGCGGGGCGGGACAGGGGCGGTTCGGCCATAAGGGGCGCGCGCGCCGCAGCGGCATCGCGGGCCTTCTTGTCGGCAATCGCCTGGGCAATACGGCCCTGCACACGCGCGCCGACGACCGGCGGTTCACTGGGCAGGTCCGGATGCGCCAAGGGCGTCGGTTCGACCAATTCAGGCTGCGGCATCGCTTGCGGCATGTCGCGTTTTTCAAGGAATTTCCGGCGTTGCGCGACGCGCTGCAACAGACTGGGCCGGGTCGGTTCCACC
>CAZIKH010000062.1:1246-11232 GCA_964539755.1 uncultured Dinoroseobacter sp.
GGCGGGGCCATCTCGGGTTGCGGGCGGGGCGTTTCGGGCACGAACCCCGGATACCCCGCTGCGGGGGAGGGGTCCGGCTGGGCAAGATCGGGGTGCCCCATTGCGGGGGCGCGCGGGGTTTCCCAAGGCAGGGGTTCATCTTCTTCGTCCGCAGCGCCAAAGCCCCGGCCAAATCCCGTTGCCTTGGCGCGCAGACGCATCCCGGCGCCGGCTGCGGCAACCGCCCCCACCGCGCCGGACACCGCAGGCATACCGCCCCGCAAACTGACAAGGCCATCGGTCAGGAAGGCCCGGATCTTGGCCCATTCGCGGCGCGATACCCCGAAGACGAACACGGCCAGACCCAGCATCAAGACCGCGCTGAAAACCGTCATCAGCTTCAGCGTCAACGCAACCGAGACGGGAGAGACCTGCAAGATCGCCTTCAAGACCATGTCCCCGAACAGGCCGCCCAGACCAAAGGACAAGGTCCAGTCCGACCCGGGCACCAGCGTCGCGGCATGCACGGACAACACGACCGCCAACGCGGGCGCAAAGGGGGCGCGGCTTAGAAACCGGTCCGCGCCGCGGTGCAGGATCAATCGCACCGCCCAAACGAACAGCGTCGCCACGATGGCCCAGATCCCGTAGCCAATCACGATCATCAAGGGCGCAGAAATCGAGGCCCCGAACTTGCCCAATATATTCTGCGCCGGCGCGGTCGAGGCCGAATACCAGCTTGGATCATCCGGCACATAGCTGCCCAGCGCCAAAGCCAGAACGATGGCCACGGCCAACAGGATCAGACCCAGGATTTCGCGCCCGCGTCGTTCCAGCATCGCCTGCATCCCATCGTCCAACAGGGGGTCGCGGGGCCGTGCGGTGGGATAGGCCATGACTACTCGCTCCTCATCTTATCCAACTCGGCAGCCAAGCGCGGCAGGGCTGTCTCCAGCACCTCCAACGGGGCCACCAAAGCGACACGGATATAGGCGTCACCGGGATTGCCGGCGTCGGTTTCACGGGCCAGATAGGCCCCCGGCAGAACGCGCAATCCCGCGCGCTGCCACAACTTCAAAGCCGTGGTTTCGCCGGTCTGCCCGTCTGGCACCCGCAACCACAGGAAAAAGCCCGCCTCGGGCGCGGAATAGCCGGGCATGTTGCCAAAGACCCGATCCGCCAAGGCGTATTTCGGGGCATAGAGCGCGCGGTTCGCGATCACATGCGCCTCGTCTGCCCAAGCCCGCGCCGCCACGGCTTGCAACGGGTTCGGCAAAGGGGCCCCGGCATAGGCCCGCAACTGTTTCAGCGCCGCGACCGACCGGGACCCCCCGGCGGCAAAGCCCGACCGCAACCCGGGCAGGTTCGACCGTTTCGACAGCGAATGGAAAATCACGACCCGGTCAGGGTCGCAGCCCATCTGCTGGGCCACCTGCAGCGTGCCCATGGGCGGGGTGTCGCGATAGATCTCGGAATAACACTCATCCGCGAAGACCTGAAAATCATGCGTCTCGGCCAAGGATAGAAGCTGGGTCAGATAGCCCTCGTCCGCCACCGCCCCTTGGGGGTTCGACGGGGTGCAAAGATAGGCGACCGCCGTGCGGTCCAGCACCGCACGCGGCAGCCCTGCATAATCAGGTAGAAACCCGGTTTCCGCCGTAGCGGGGACATAGACGATCTCGGCCCCGACCGCCTGCGCCGCAACGGCATAGACCTGATAGAACGGGTTCGGCACCAGCACGACCGGACGCTGCCCGCCCTTGCGGTCCGGGCAAAGCGCCAGCAGCGCGTTGAACAAGCCTTCGCGCGTGCCGTTCAGCGGCAGAACCTGCGTCGCGGGATCAATCGTCACCTTGAACCGCCGCGCCACCCAATCGGCAATCGCGCCTTGCAGCGCGGGCAAACCGTCATTGGCGGGGTATTTTCCCCAGCCAGCACTGGCCGCCGCGATTTCGTCGCTGACCCAATCCGGGAAGGGATGCTGCGGTTCCCCAATGGTCATCGCAACCGGATCGGCGCCCGGGGAATGGACGTCGAGCAAGCCCCGCAAACGCGGAAACGCATACTCCGGTAGGTTCGAAAACCGCTCGGGTTCGATCATTTACTGCCTCAAAGATGGGGTCTTTTGCCCCTTTATGGACAGCAAGTTACCCGAGGGCGCGCCTCAGGTCCACGAAAAAGCCGGGGCGCGCGGGGGAATCAGCGCAAGGCCGCCTCCATCGCGGCGCCCAGCCGCAGCAAACGGGCTTCGCCCATCGGCTGGCCCATCGCCATGATCCCGCAAGACGCCACGCCCGTCGGCAGGGTCAGCGCAGACAGGCCCAACAGGTTGCCAATGCGGGTATTGCGCAAGGTCAGCAGGTTGGCGCGCTTGAAATACTCTGCCTCCCGGTCCAGCCGTGCCGCATTCGGCGGCAGGATCGGGCAGGACGGGATCAGCACGGCGTCATACGCCGCAACCGCCTGCGCCCAAGCGGCGCGGGTCCGGTCCACGCGCTGCCACGCCGCGACATAGCTTGGCGCATCGAACGCCCCGCCGCCCCGGAAGCGCTCCAGAACCTGCGGAAACATCTTTTCGGGCGCGGCTTCGATAACGTCTTTCCATGTGCCATAGGCTTCTGACGCAAACAGCACCCCGGACAGGTCCATCAGGGCGGTCAACCCATCAAACCGAATGCGCTCGATCACGGCCCCTTGCGCTGCCAGCTTGGGCAAGCAGGCCTCGAACGCCGCTGCCGGGCGGTCTTCGATCTCGTCAAAGGCCACCGTTTCCAGAACCGCAAGCCGCGCGCCCGACAGGTCCGCATCGCCCAAGTCCGGCGCCGCGCACCCTTCCAGCGCGCCCAGAAGCAGGGCCGCGTCTTCCACCGACCGGGTCAGCGGACCGACCGTATCGAACCGGGCCGCCAAGGGCACAACCCCGGTCAGGGGCAGCCGCCCCGCCGTGGTCTTCAACCCCACAAGGTCGTTCCACGCCGCCGGGATCCGGACAGACCCGCCGGTATCCGACCCGATGCCCGCCGCCGCCAGTCCGAACGCAACCGATGTTGCCGCCCCCGACGACGACCCGCCCGAAACCGCGTCGGGATCGTTCACGCAAGGCGGCGAGGCGGTGACCGGGTTCATCCCAAGGCCGGAAAAGGCAAGTTCGGTCATGTGGGTCTTGCCAAGGCAGACCAGACCCGCGCCGGTCGCCTTGGCCAAGACGTCTGCGTCCTTGTCAGGCGTGCGTCCGGTCAACAGCGCACTGCCCGCTTCCGTGGCCACCCCTGCCGTATCGAACAGGTCCTTCCAACTGATCGGCACGCCGTCCAAGGGGGACAGGCGCGCGCCGTCCTTGGCCCGTTGCGACGCTGCGGCCGCTTCGGCACGGGCCCGCGCGGCGGTGTCGCGGGCGTAGATGCGCGGGGTCAGGGGATGGTCGGCCATCGCCTGCAAATACGTCTCGGTCAGGTCGACCGGGTCGATCTGGCCCGCGCCGATCCCCCGCCCCAAATCCGCCGCTGTTGCCGTCAGCCACCCGTTCGACATCCCATCCCCTTCCCCTGCATGGACATTTGGCCGCGACCGTAGCGACCCGCCGCGTGATGGACAATCGCTGCCAACGGGTCATATTCCGCGCCATGAACAAGCTGCAGGATGTCCTTGTCGTTGGTGGCGGCCTGAACGGGCCGGCGCTTGCCCTTGCGCTGGCCGATGGCGGGCTGTCGGTCACGGTGGTCGACGCGCTGCCTGTGCGCACCCGCCAATCCAAGACCTTCGACGGGCGGGCCTATGCGCTGGCCCGCGCGTCGCAAAAACTGCTGGGCGCGCTGGGGGTCTGGTCCGCCGTCGCGGCCGACGCCCAACCCATCTTGCAAGTCAAAGCCAGCGATGGACGCGCCGGCGAAGGCCCCGCCCCGTTCTTTCTGAATTTCGACGCGGCGGAACTGGAAGACGGCCCAATGGGCTTCATGCTGGAAGATCGCTTCCTGCGCCGCGCCCTGCTGGCCGCGATGAAGGCGCATCCCCGGGTGACGCTGATCTCGGGCAAGACCGTCGACGGGCAGACCGTGGAACCGGGCCATGTCGCGGTGCATCTGTCCGACGGCAAGACCTTGCAGACCCGTCTTCTGGTCGGTGCGGATGGACGGGCCTCGGGCACCGCCAGACGCGCCGGGATCACCCGCACGGGCTGGGGCTATGGCCAAACCGCCCTCGTGGCCGCCATCGACCATGAACACCCCCATCACGGCATCGCGCACCAGTTCTTCATGCCCTCGGGGCCTTTGGCGATCCTGCCCCTGCCCGGCAATCGCAGTTCCATCGTCTGGAGCGAAACCGACGCCCAAGCCGCCGCGCTGCACGCGCTGCCCGACGCCGACTATCTGGCGGCCCTGCGCCCGCGATTTGGCGACTTTCTGGGCCAGATTTCCTTGGCGGGTCCCCGCTTCACCTATCCGCTGAACCTGACGCTGGCCAATGCCTTCGTGGCGGACCGCGTCGCCTTGGTCGGCGATGCCGCCCATGGCGTGCACCCCATCGCAGGACAGGGTCTAAACCTTGGGCTGCGCGACGTCGGGGCCTTGGCCGAGGTTCTGATCGACGCCGCCCGCCGGGGCGAGGATATCGCCAGCCCCCTTGTGCTGGCCCGCTATCAGCGCTGGCGGCGGTTTGACACCGCAACCTTGGCCATGGCGACCGACGGGTTCAACAAGCTGTTTTCGAACGATAATCCGCTTCTGCGGATAGGGCGCGATCTGGGCATGGCCGCCGTCAGCGCGGTGCCGGGCTTGCGCCAGCGCTTCATGCGCGAAGCCGCCGGTGTCACCGGGGATGTGCCCAAACTGCTGCAAGGCAAGGCGCTTTAGCGGCGACCCAGTCGGCGCATCAGATCGGCATGCAACGGCGCTGGCGCGGCAATCGCGCCGTCTGTCTGCGGATGGGGCGCGTTGAACCGCAAAGGCGCGCCGACCGCATCGCTGACCACGCCGCCCGCCTCGCTGACCAGCAGCGCCCCCGCCGCGATGTCCCATTCCCAAGCGGCGCGCAGGGTCAGCATGCCGTCGAACGCGCCCTCGGCCACCAAGGCCAGACGATAGGCCAAGGACGGACGGAAATGCCGCGTCGCCTTGGGCAAACCACCGGGCCAATGCACCGGATCGAAGTTCGGCTTGGTCACCAGCAATCGCGCGGTATCCCGCGGCACAGACACCCCGATGGGCGCACCGTTCAAACTGGCCCCTTGCCCCGAAGCGGCAGCATACAGCTTGTCCTTGGCCGGCAGATAGACGACCGCCGCAACGGGAACCCCGTCCGTGACCACCGCCAGCGACAAGGCAAACGGCGTTTCCCCCGCAACATAGGCCCGTGTGCCATCAATCGGATCGACGATGAAAACGCTGCGATGATCCAGCCGTGCCGGGCTGTCTTCGGTTTCTTCGGATAACCATCCGTAACCGGGGCGTGCGTTCCTCAGCGTTTCGCGCAACAGCGAATCAACCGCCAGATCGGCCTCGGTCACGGGGCCGGCACCATCGCCCTTGTCCCAGACCTTGGGGTCCTGACGCCAGTGGCGCAGCGCGATCTCGCCCCCGGCACGGGCCGCGTCGATCAGCAGGGGCAGGTCCCCTGCGTCAAGCTCCGGCAAGGGTCAGACCTTCGACCAGCAAACTGGGCACGCGACGGCTGAGATGGGGTTGCGCATCATTGGCCGGCACGATGCTGCGCAGCATGTCGCGCAGGTTCCCGGCCAGCGTGCATTCGTTCACCGGATACGCGATCTCGCCATTTTCCACCCAGAACCCGGACGCCCCCCGCGAATAATCCCCGGTGTTCGGGTTGATCGAACTGCCCATCATCGAGGTGACCAGCAACCCGGTTCCCATCTCGCGCAGCAACGCCGCCCGGTCCATGCTGCCCGGGGTCAGGTCGATATTCGTCAGCGACGGCGACGGCGGGGCGGACGGGCCGCGCGCCGCATTGGCCGTCGATGCCATGCCCAGCTTGCGCCCGGTTGCCAGATCCAGCGTCCAACCTGTCAAGACGCCGTTGTCCACCAGAACCCGGCGCGCGGTCGGCAAGCCTTCGGCGTCGAACAAGCGCGAGGCGCTGGCGCGCGCGCGATGCGGGTCTTCGATGACCGACAGGCCCTTGGGCAGCACGTCGTCGCCCAGTGCATCGCGCAGCCACGACGCCCCGCGCGCAATCGCGCTGCCATTGGCCGCCGACAGAAGATGCCCGATCAGACCCGATGCGATGCGTTCGTCATAGACCACCGGATAGGCGCCCGTGGGTGGCTGCTTGGCCCCCGCACGGGCCAATGTGCGTTCGGCCGCCTTGCGACCGATCCCTTCCGGGTCGGGCAGGTCCGCCTGAAAGATCCGGCTTTCAAAGGCGTAGTCCCGTTCCATCGCCGTGCCCTCGCCGGTGATGGCGATGCAGGCAATGCCCCGGTCGGTGCGGCCATACCCGCCGGCAAAGCCATTCGTGGCCGCCAGATACACCCGCCGCGCGCTGTAGCTGGCCGACGCAGTTTCGACTTGGCTGATCCCGGCAACGCCCAGCGCGGCGGCTTCGGCGCGGCGCGCGTCTTCTTGCAAGGCCGCGGCATCGGGTTCAGGCGCGGGATCGGCCATGTCCAGACCTTCGGCGTCGCGCCGGGCGGACAATTGGTCGGGCTGCGCCAGACCGATATAGGGGTCTTCGGGCGCTTCGCGCGCCATGGCGACCGCGCGTTCGGCCATTTCGGTCAAGGTGCGGTCCGACGCGTCCGACGCCGACACACAGGCCTGCCGCTGCCCCACGAAAACGCGCAGCCCCAGATCCAGACCTTCCGAGCGTTCCGCTTCTTCCAGCGCACCCCCGCGCACGCCGATCTGGATCGCTTTGCCTTCCACCGCGATGGCGTCCGCCCCGCTTGCCCCCGCTGCGGTGGCGGCACGCAGAAGGGCATCGGTCAAGGCAGGCAGGTCTTGGGGCATGTCGGTCTCCGCAACGCGTTTCGGTTCTGCCTGACCTAGTTTGCGCGCAGGCTCAGCGCAACTGCATGCCGTTGGCGATGATCGATCCATCTGGGGTCAGTTCGATCGTTGACACAAGACTGTCGGGTTCCGGGCCGGGCCGGGCCGCCATGCCCAGCATCATCCGCAATCCCATGGTGTCTTGCGGTTGCAAAATCCCGATCTGCACCAGTCGTTCGATCAGCTTGTTGGCCCCGTTCAAGCGGAAGGTCGCCTGCCCCACTGCCCCCGGCGCCCCCGGAAACAGTCCCGTCTGGTCAGGGTTCAGCTGAAACGACCCTTCGCCGGTCAGAAGGGCGCCAACCGCAGAAACCAATACCTCGTTCAGATCGAAGGCGGTCAGCTCGACGGGCATGTCTGTCATATCGGACGGATCGGACAGCGGGCTGGCCGACACGATCTGCATCCCGCTAAGGTCCAGAACAATCTCGCCCGGATCGCGCGGCAGCACTTCGTTCGGGTCAAACAGCCCCCAGACCGTCTGCCCCAAAGTCAGTCCTTGCAACGAAAGGCGCGCGCCAAAGGGTTGCGGGGCGTCATCGGGCAGAACCGGCGTGCGGACATCCAGCCCGACCCCGTCAAAGGCCAGATCCAGCGGGAACGGCAATTGATCCCCCGCAAAGCGCCATTTCACATCGCGCGCCGCCACATCATAGGACAGCCCTTCGGCGGCCAGCGTCAGACCCAGCGCACCGCCTGCGCTGCTGCCGTCGATGACGGCATTTCCGTCGGGTCCGCTGATCTCGATCGTGTAGCCGCTGCCGCCATGGATCACGGTGCCCGCCGTGCGCCCGCCCGAGGTCAGAACCCCCATCGGATCGACCGACTGCAAAAGCAGGCCCGAAGGTCCGGTGCTGTCGCCCTGTACATCCACCAGACGATAGGTCAGCGCGAAGGTGCCCGGTTCTTCGTCCGGCTGTGCCGATCCGCCAAGATCGATTTGCAGCGCGCCCAGCGTGTAGGTGGATTGCAGGCCCCCGTCCGACGCGACGTAATCCGACACGGCGTCTTCCAGAACCGCCGACAAGGTCAGATCCAGCGGATCGCCGTCTTCATCGGTGGCGGCATCCACGGTCATTTCGGTGCGGGCGGCGCGATAGGCATAGCGCCGCGTCTCGGCATCGCCCGACGCGATCAGGTCCAGCCCGTCTTGCAGCACCCGTCCCGCCAGCATCTGGTCGCCCGTTTCAAGAACGAAGCGCACCGGGTCGGGCATGTCGATCCGCACGCTGTCATCCGGCAATTGGGTCAGCGTGACCGTGGGCGCGGTCAGACGCATCTTGCCGCCTTGCACCGGGATCGCGGTGGTCACCTCGGTCAGGACGATGCCATCCGCCGTGTCGCTGCGCGTGTCGAATTCCAAGGCCTGATCGGCTTCGGAAAAGGTCGTCTGCCATTCGGCCAACAAGGCGTCCGGCGTCACTTGCGCCCAGGCGGGGGCAAAACCGAAAGACAGGACAAGGGCGGACAAGATGGGCGCGCGCATGGAAACCTCGGGGCGATTTGAAATACCCCTCAACACTCGGCCTTGCAGGGGATAGGGTCAAGCCGACACCAAGAACAGAACCGCAAAAGGCAAAAAGATGACCGACTTGACCGGAAAAACCGTCATGATCACGGGGGCCAGCAAGGGGATCGGGGCCGCCGCCGCCCGCGCCTTTGCCGACGCTGGCGCCAATCTGGCCCTGCTGGCAAGGTCCGAAGACGCCTTGCAGGCCCTCGCCGCCGAGATCGGCCCCCAAGCCCTGCCCATCGCCTGTGATGTCGCCGATTTCGTGGCCTTGGAAACCGCCGTGGCGCGCACGGTCGGCCTGTTCGGCAGCCTTGATGTGATGATCAACAATGCCGGGGTCATTTCGCCCATTGGCCGGATCGAAGATATCGACGTCCAGGCTTGGGGGACGATGATCGACATCAACCTCAAGGGCGTGTTCCACGGCATGAAAGCCGTCCTGCCGGTGATGGCCGCGCAAGGCGGGGGCACGGTCCTGACGATCAGTTCGGGGGCCGCGCACAACCCGCTGGAAGGCTGGTCGCATTATTGCAGCTCCAAGGCCGGGGCGGCGATGCTGACCCGCTGTCTGGATCTGGAAGCCCGCGACCAAGGCATCCGCGCAATGGGGCTTAGCCCCGGCACGGTCGCCACCGATATGCAGGTCGAGATCAAGGCCAGCGGCCTGAACCCGGTCAGCCAATTGGACCCGGCGGTGCATATTCCCGCGGATTGGCCCGCGAAATGCCTTGTCTGGATGTGCAGCCCCGACGCCGACGCATTCATCGGGCAGGAGATTTCGTTGCGCGACGAAAGCCTGCGCGCCCGGCTTGGCCTGACCGCATGAGCAGCGCCGACACGATCACGGTCGCGCGGGGACAGCTGCGCTGGACCGTTACGATCGACCGCCCCGACAAGGCCAATGCCCTGACCGCCGAAATGCTGGACGCGCTGGAAACCGCCGTCGCCGGGGCGCAAAGCGCGGGCGCAAAGGTGCTGGTGCTGACGGGCGCCGGGCGGGTCTTCAGCGCGGGCGCCGATCTGGATCAGGCGCGCAACGGCACCCTGACGACCCATCCGGGATGGGAAGCGCTGTCGCGCCGCATCGCCGGGTTTCCCGGCCTGACGATCTGCGCGCTGAACGGCACCTGCGCCGGGGGGGCCTTGGGCATGATGCTGGCCTGCGATCTGCGCGTGGCGGTGGACGGCGCAAAGGTGTTCTACCCGGTGGTCAAGAACGGCTTCCTGCCCCAACCCAGCGACCCCGCGCGTCTGGCGGGGCTGGTGGGCACGGGACGCGCCAAACAGATCCTGCTGGCAGGCCAGAAGATCGACAGCCGCACCGCGCTGGACTGGGGCCTGTTCGATCAGGTCGTGCCCGCCGAGGGGATGGACGCCGCCCTGGACGCCCTGAGCGCCGATGCCGAAACCGCAACACCCGTGCTGCTGGGCGGGATCAAGGCGCTGTTCGCCCGGCCCTTGCCGGAACGGGAAAAAGGTTAATGATTTCTTAA
>CAZIKH010000063.1:0-11122 GCA_964539755.1 uncultured Dinoroseobacter sp.
TGTTATAGGCCCTTTACCCACAGAGGTCCAACAGAAAAATTGCGCGGTCCCCGGCACCCCGCTAGGCTAAACCCCAACCCCACAGGCGAGGAACGGAGCGTTGCCAAAATGAAAATGGTGTTTTTCCACAAGCTGCAACAGGGTGTCTTGGCGCTGGGAACGGTCGTTGCGCTGACCACGTCCCCTGCGCTGGCGCAGCCCGCACACGGCATCTCTATGTATGGGCAGCCCGCACTTCCACCTGATTTTGTGTCTTTACCCCATGTGAACCCGGACGCGCCCAAGGGGGGCACCTTCGTGGACGGGCAGGTTGGCAGCTTTGACAGTTTGAACCCGCATATCCAAAAAGGGCGCGTTCCGTGGCAGCTGCGGTTTCTGGCGTATGAAAGCCTGATGCAGCGGTCTTACGACGAACCGTTTACGCTTTATGGGCTTTTGGCCGAATCGATAGAGGTCGATCCCGACTCGATGTGGGTCGAATTCACGCTGAATCCGGCGGCCCGATTCTCGGATGGCAGCCCGGTCACGGTCGCGGATGTGATCTGGTCGTTCGAAACCCTGGGCACCCAAGGCCACGGACGCTATCGCGGCAGCTGGACGAAGGTGGCCAGCATCGAACCTGTGGGCGACCGGGGCGTGCGCCTGACCTTCACCGAAGCGGACCGCGAACTGGCCCTGATCATGGGGCTGCGTCCCATTCTGAAGGCCGCCCAATGGGAAGGGGTCGATTTCGCGGAAAGCGGCGTGGACATCATCCCGATTTCCAGCGCGCCCTATGTGATCAGCGATTTCGAAGCGGGGCGGTTCGTCGAACTGTCGCGCGATCCCGACTATTGGGGGGCCGATTTGCCCATTCGGCGCGGCACCAACAATATCGACACGATCCGGATGGAGTTTTTTGGCGACGGCACCGCCATGTTCGAAGCCTTCAAAGCGGGCGAGCTGAGCACGATGCGCGAAACATCCGCCGCCGCTTGGGAACGCAATTACGATTTCCCGCGCGTCCAGTCGGGCGAGGTGGTCAAATCCATCATCCCGCATCAGCGCCCCTCGGGGATTACCGGGTTGGTGATGAACACGCGGCGCGACCTGTTTCAGGATTGGCGCGTCCGCGAAGCGCTGATCCAAGCCTTCAACTTCGAATTCATCAACAAGACGCTGAATGGCGGGATCGATCCGCGCATCACCTCGTATTATTCGAACTCGGTCCTGTCGATGCAGCCCGGCGCGGCCGAAGGGCGGGTGCGGGAGTTGTTGGAACCCTTCGCCGCCGATCTGCTGCCCGGCACGCTGGAAGGCTATGCCTTGCCCGTGTCCGATGGGTCCGAAGCCAATCGGGCGGGCATTCGCCGTGCCATGCAACTGTTTGAGGAGGCAGGCTATTCCGTCGTCGATGGCGCCATGACCAGCCCCGATGGCACGCCTGTGCGGTTCGAGATTCTGAACGAAATCGGGTCCAGCGAGGTGGATTCCATCGTCGCGATCTATGCCGAAGCGCTGGAACGGTTGGGGATCGACGTGGTGATCACGAATATCGACGATGCCCAATACAAGGAACGCACCGACGCCTTCGATTTCGACATGACGTGGTATCGGCGCGGCTTGTCGCTCAGCCCCGGCAACGAACAATACGCCTATTGGGGGTCCGAGGCCGCCGAGACACCCGGATCGCGCAACCTGATGGGCATGAAGGTGCCCGCCGCCGAAGCGATGATCGCCGAAATGCTGACCGCCGACAGTCAGGACGATTATCGCGCGGCGGTGCGCGCCTTGGACCGGATCCTGACCGCCGGGCGCTATGTCATCCCCGTCAACCACAACCCCGTGGCGCGGCTGGCGCATGACGCGACGCTGAAATACCGCGCCGACCGTCTGCCGATGTATGGCGATTGGATCGGGTTCCAGCCAGATGTCTGGTGGATCGAGGAATAACCTGAACCTCTGCCCATAACCCCTTGCGCCGCCTGTGATTTAGCCAATCGCGGGCGGCGTTTCCTTTGGGTCCTTGCCTTGCCCATTGGGATAGACCAGCCCTGCCGAGATGATCAGCTTGGCCGCGTCTTCGACCGACATATCCAGCAAGATGATGTCTTCGCGGGGCACGAACAGCAAGAACCCCGAGGTCGGGTTGGGCGTCGTGGGCAGGAACACCGACACCATCGGCGTGTTGGCGCGGCTGGCGATCTCGCCCTTGGCTTCGGTCGAAATAAAGGCAATCGCCCAGATCCCGCGACGCGGATATTCGACCAGACAGGCCTTTTCGAAGGATTTTTCGTTCTGCGCCAGAACGGTTTCCGCGATCTGTTTCAGACCGGAATAGACCGACCGCACCAAGGGGATCGAAAACACCAGCCGTTCGGCAAAGGCCAGCAAACCGCGCCCGATCAGCCCCTTGGCAACCCATCCGACCAGAAAGGTGAAGATCAGGAAGACGATGACGCCGATGCCGCGAATGTCGATCCCGATATCGAGGTAACTGTTGATCCAGGTCGCCGGGTTATAGGCCTCGGGGATCAGGGGCAGAACGAAGCCGTCCACCCAGCCGATCACCGTCCAGATCAGCCAGATGGTCAGGCCGATCGGCGCAACCACGATCAGACCGGTCAGGAAGTTGCCGCGCATGGCCGCAAACATCCCCCGTTTGGGTGGTTTCAATTCTTCTGGTTCAAGTTTCACAGCCGCCTCCGACCCCGCCCTTCCTATTAAGGGTGGGGTAGGGCGTTCACAAGATGGCTTGGCTGCGGCGGAACGGCGGGGCGCTTAGGCGGGCCGCAATTTGGTCAGTTCCCAAGCAATTTCGCTGGCCAATCGCGCATTGTTAAGCACCAGTTCGATATTGGCCGCCAAGGCCGCGCCTTGGGTGGCGGTGCCGATCCGCTCCAACAGGAAGGGCGTGACCGCTTTTGCCGCGATGCCCAAGGCCTTGGCATCGGCGAGGGCGGCGTCGATCACGGGCAGGAGGACGTCCGCAGGCAGGGCATGGTCCGCCGGGATCGGGTTGGCGACCAACTGGCCGCCGGTCAGGCCCAGATCCGCGCGCATCCGGTGGGCGCGGGCAATGTCGGCGGCGCTGTCGGCGCGCAAGGGGGCGGGCAGGCCGCTGTCTTGCATCCAGAAGGCCGGGAAGCGGTCGGTCTGGTAGCACAAGACCGGCACGCCAAGGGTTTCCAGCACCTCCAGGGTCTTGGGCAGGTCCAGAATCGCCTTTGCCCCCGCCGCGACCACCGTGACCGGGGTCAGGGACAATTCGCGCAAATCCGCCGAAATATCGAAACTGTCTTCCGCCCCGCGATGCACCCCGCCAATGCCACCCGTGGCAAAAACCGCGATCCCGGCCAGATGGGCGGCAATCATGGTCGCGGCCACCGTTGTTGCGCCCGTGCGCCCCTGTGCCAGACAGACGGCAAGGTCCGCCCGGCTTAGCTTGGCCACATCCTTGCGCTGCGCAAGGTCCTGTAATTCCGTGTCTTTCAGCCCAATCTTCAACATGCCGTCCAAGATTGCGATGGTCGCTGGAACCGCGCCTGATGCGCGAATCTGGGCTTCGACACGCTGTGCGGTTTTCAGGTTTTCGGGATAGGGCATGCCATGGGTGATAATCGTGGATTCCAGCGCCACGATCGGGGTGCCCTCGGCGCGGGCGCGCGCCACCTCGGGCGCAAAATGCAGGTCGATCACGGGGTCTCCTCGGTCGAAATATACTGCGCGGCGGCTTTCAGCGCGGCATCCAGCGCCGCTTCGGGCGCCGCCCCGGCGCGTTCGGCCGAAATATGCGCGGCCATGAAGGTGTCGCCCGCGCCGGTCACGCGGCGCACCTGCACCGCAGGCGGGGCCTTGGTGATCAGGCGGTCGCGGTCGGCCAGCGCGGTGGGGTTCGCGCCATCCGTGACCAAGACCCGATGCGCGCCAAGCGCCAGCAGGGCTTCGGCGGCGCGGTCGGTGGCTTCGTGATGCGCGTCCAGGATCAGGTTCGCCTCGATCAGGTTCACATACAGCGTCGGGCGCGGATGTTTGAACAAGGGCAGAAGCCTGCGCGCCTTTCCGGGCGAGGCGGGCGCGATCCGCAAATCCGCCTGCAAGAACAGCGGGCTATGGGCGATCTGGTCCAACAGATCCTCGGTCAGGTTGCCATCCAGCGCGATCAGACCCGCCCAAGGGGCCGCAACCGACCCCAGACGCCCATCTTCCAGCGGGGCCAGAATGGCCGCGCCCGCGTCTTCCAGCCCATGCGCATCGGCAATCGCCGCGATCAGCCCGTTTGCCCCTTCGATGGCCATATAGACATCCGTCGGATGATCGGTGCGCCAGACATGGTCCACGATCATGCCGCGCGCTTGGGCTTCGGCGATCAGTTGATCGCCCTCCGGGTCGCGCCCAATCGCCGTGATCAGGGCCGGGGTGACGCCGAAGCGGCGCAAGGTCATGGCGATGTTCATCGCGACACCGCCCGGCAGGCGGCGAATGCGCCCGCCGACATCATGGCCCGCCTTCATCCGGACCGGGGCCCGCCCGACAATATCCCACAGAACCGATCCGACACACAGGATGTCGGGGCGGGCAGGGCGGTTGGACAAGCGGTCAGCATCGGTCATAGGGGCGGATGTGACATGGCGATGCGGGCGGGGTCCAGCCCAAGACTTGGCCTTGGGATGCGAATCGGGCTATCTAAGCCCGCTGTCATATTTAGGTTGCCAATCATGAATACCGAACAAAGTCGCAAAGCGGCGCATAACAAGCGCGTGCGCGCGGCCCTGCTCGCCAAAGCCGCACCGCTGTTCCGCGAAAAAGGCCCCGATGGGGTCGGCATCGACGAGGTCATGGGCCGGGCCGGCCTGACCCGCGGGGCGTTTTACGCCCATTTCCCGTCAAAGGAAGCGGTTTTTCTGGAATCTCTGCACCAGGACACGCCGCTTCTGCAAAACCTCGAACGTCGCGTGTCGCAAGACCAAAAGGGCCTGCTGGCAGAAATGCGCGGGGTCTTCGACAATTACCTGTCGCCCAATAACCCCATGCCCCAAGCGCTGCGCTGCACCTTGGCCGGGCTGGCCATGGATGTCGCGCGCGGCAGCGAAGACGCCCGCGCCCGGCACGAAGCCATCCAACTGGCCGTTCGGGTCGAAATGGCGCGGGGCCAGGACGTGCATCATGACGATGTCATCGTGCAGGCCGCGATCTCGCTGGCGGTCGGAACCGCCGTGCTGGCCGCCGCGCAAAACACCGAAGCCGGCCGCGCCGCCGTGCTGAAGGCCGGGCGCGCCGGGGTGCAAGACCTGCTGGACGGGTTTGTCACCGACCTGCCCGAGGCCGAACCGCCCGTTGCCCCGCCCGAAATCCCCACCGCCTTGCGCGCCCCGCAAGCTGCCAATGCGGATCAGGGCCGGGATCGCCCGATCCCGCCACGCCCGGCGATGCTGCCCCCCTTGGGCACCGCCCCGGCGGCCCCCAAACGCCCCAGCGTGATCCCGCCCCTGGACGAACCGCCCGTCAAACGCGGCTTCTGGGCATGGCTGGGCGGGTTGTTCCGCTAGCCCCCCTTGCGCCTTGCGCCGCGATGGCGTAAGGCGCGCACACTTCACAGGCAGGGCTTGGGCCACGCGGGGAGACATCCCGCATGTGTCCGCCGGTTGAGGGGCGACCCTCTGACGCTCTGCCGAGGCGCAAACCGGAAAGGAACCTTGGACATGGCGCTCCCTGAATTCACTCTGCGTCAGCTGTTGGAAGCTGGCGTTCACTTCGGCCACCAGACCCAGCGCTGGAATCCCCGTATGGCCCCGTTCATCTATGGTCAGAAGAACGGCATCCATATCTTTGATTTGACACAGACTTTGCCGATGATGGACGCCGCGCTGAACGCTGTGCGCGAAACCGTCGCCAAAGGCGGTCGCATCCTGTTTGTCGGCACCAAGCGTCAGGCCGCAGGCCCCGTCGCCGAAGCCGCCGAGCGCTGCGCGCAGTATTACATGAACCACCGCTGGCTGGGCGGCACGCTGACCAACTGGCAGACCGTGTCGAATTCCATCAAACGTCTGAAGGAAATCGACGAAGTGATGGCCGCGGGTGCGGAAGGCCTGACCAAGAAAGAACGCCTTGGCATGGAACGCGACCAAGGCAAGCTGCAGGCCAGCTTGGGCGGCATTCGCGAAATGGGCGGCGTGCCCGACATGCTGTTCGTCATCGACGTGAACAAGGAAGATCTGGCCATCGCGGAAGCCAAGAAACTGGGCATTCCGGTCGTGGCCGTGGTTGACAGCAACTGCTCGCCGGAAGGGGTCGACTATATCATCCCCGGCAATGACGACGCCTCGCGTGCGATTGCGCTCTATTGCGATCTGGTCAGCCGCGCCGCGCTGGACGGCATGTCCGCGCAGCTGGGCGCTGCTGGCGTCGATCTGGGTGCCATGGAAGCTGGTCTGGAAGAAGACGTTGTGGCCGAAGACGCCCCCGCGGACGAGACCCCGGCCGAGGCGTAACCGCCCGCCCCTGTTACACATCTGAGACATCGCCCGGGTATCTGCCCGGGCATCTGACCGATATAGGAGACCACCGGGATGGCGATCACCGCTGCAATGGTAAAAGAACTGCGCGACACCACCGGCGCAGGCATGATGGATGCAAAAAAGGCGCTGACCGAAGCCAATGGCGACATGGAAGCCGCCGTTGACTGGCTGCGCACCAAGGGTCTGGCGAAGGCTGCCAAGAAATCCGGGCGCACCGCCGCCGAAGGCCTTGTGGCCGTGGCGATGGACGGCAATTCGGCCGTGGCGCTCGAAGTGAACTCGGAAACCGACTTTGTTGGCAAGAACGCCGAATTCCAAGCGATGGTGTCGGATTTTGCCAAGGCCGCGTTGGCCGTGGACGATATCGACGCGCTGAAAGCGGCCCAGATCGACGGCAAGTCGGTCGAAGATATCCTGACTTCGAAAATCGCGACGATCGGGGAAAACATGACCCTGCGCCGCATGGCCAAGGTGTCGGGCGAAACCGTTGTGTCCTATGTGCATAACGCCGCTGCGGATGGCATGGGCAAGATCGGCGTGCTGGTCGCGATGAACGGCACCGACAATGGCATCGGCAAGCAGATCGCCATGCATGTGGCCGCCGCCAACCCGGCGTCGCTGTCCGAAGACGATCTGGACCCGGCTGTTGTCGAAAAGGAAAAGCAGGTCCAGATGGATATTGCCCGGGAATCCGGCAAGCCCGAAGCGGTGATCGAAAAGATGATCGTGGGCCGGATGAAGAAATTCCTGGCCGAAGTGACCTTGGTGAACCAGCAATTCGTCGTGAACCCCGACCTGACCGTGGGCGCGGCAGCCGCCGAAGCCGGGGTCGAAATTCTGGGCTTCGTGCGGATGGAAGTTGGCGAAGGCATCGAAAAAGAAGCCGAAGACTTCGCCGCCGAAGTCGCCAAGACGATGAAGGGCTAAACGGTCCGAAAATCGAACGGGGAAGGGGCCTTAGGGCCCCTTTTTCATGTGCGTTCGGTCAAATGCGCAACCAGGGCGTCGATGGCCAGCCGATAAGACGTAATCCCGAAACCCGCGATCTGACCCAGCGCCACGGGCGCGATATGGCTGTGATGGCGGAACGCTTCGCGGGCGTGAATATTGGACAGATGCACCTCGACCACGGGCAGTTCGACCGAGGATATCGCGTCCCGCAACGCAACCGAGGTATGGGTGTACGCCCCGGCATTCAGCACGATCCCGGCAACCGTGCCCTTGGCGGCATGAATTTCGTCCAGCAAGACACCTTCATGGTTGGACTGACGGCAGATGACATCATACCCCAAGCCCGCCGCGGTCGTCTTGCACAAGGCTTCGACATCGGCCAAGGTGCTGGCGCCGTAAACCTCGGGCTGGCGTGTGCCCAACAGGTTCAGGTTTGGACCATTCAGGATCAACAGACGGGGCATCACGGGAATCCTTTGCCGAATGCGGGCTTCTGCGATGTCGTTACGGCCAAATTCGGGACCTGTAAACAGGGCGGTTTGTCTGGTATTCGAACATTGGTCGCTAACGTGCTGATAATGTGCGGCTTATCTTGGTTCCGCACCTATGCCGATATTTAACATAATCATGATTATACGACTTTTGCATGCGCCGATTTCCGGGATGCCAGACCCGTGACAGGCCTGCGGATTGACAAGCCAGACCCCGCCCCGCATTGAAGTCCCAAGACAAACTCCCCGGGAACAGCATGATCAAGCTCGACATTCTTTCGGATCCGGTTTGCCCTTGGTGCTATATCGGCAAGGCGGAACTGGACCAGGCCTTGGCCGACCGCCCGGACCATCCCTTTGTCATCGAATGGCACCCCTTCCAGCTGAACCCGGACATGCCCGCCGATGGCATGGACCGGCAAGAGTATCTTGAATGGAAGTTCGGCGGAAAATCCGGCGCAGCGCAAGCCTATGGTCCCGTCCTGGACCGGGCCAAGGCGTTGAACCTGAATATTGATTTCGCCGCGATCCCGCGCCAACCGAACACGCTGAACGCGCATCGTCTGATCCATTGGGCGGGTTTGGAAGGCCGCCAGACCGCCGCCGTGTCGGCCCTGTTTCGCGCCTTTTTCAACGAGGCGCGCGATATCGGCGATGTGGAGGTTCTGATCGACATCGGCACCGCCATCGGTCTGGACCCCGATCTGTTGCAGCGCCTGTTTGCCAGCGATGCCGATCAGGGGGATCTGCGCGACCGGGACCGCAATGCCCGCGCCAAAGGCGTGTCCGGCGTGCCCTGCTTTATCGTGGCCAACACCCATGTTCTGTCCGGTGCCCAGCCAAAATCGCTTTGGCTTCAAGCGATTGACGAGATTTCCGAAAATATGAAAGCGAACATGGATTGACCCATCTGGCCGAAACCGCGCCGCCGCCCCGGCGGCTGGGGTCCTTGGAATTCATCGCCCTGACGGGGATGCTGTTCGCATCGGTCGCGTTTTCCATCGACGCGATGCTGCCCGCCCTGCCCCAGATTGCCCGCGAATTGTCGCCCGACGCGCCCAATACCGCGCAATTGGTCGTCGCGGCCTTCGTGATGGGCATGGGGTTCGGCACCTTGGTTGCGGGCCCCCTTAGCGACAGTTTCGGGCGTCATCGCATCATCCTTCTGGGGGCGATCCTCTATGTCAGCGGCGCATTGCTGGCTTGGGTCGGGCAAACGCTGGAACTGGTGCTGCTGGGCCGCGTCATCCAAGGCCTTGGCGCGGCAGGCCCGCGCGTCGTCGCCTTGGCCATCGTGCGCGATCTTTACGAAGGTCGGCAAATGGCGCGCATCGTGTCCTTCGCGATGATGGTCTTTACCCTGTTTCCCGCCATCGCGCCGCTGCTGGGCGCGCTGATCATCGCGGAATTCGGCTGGCGGTCGATCTTTCTGGCCTTTGTGGTGTTTTCCTGTGTCTCGGTCGGGTGGTTGTTGGTCCGCCAGCCCGAAACCCTGCCCGCTGACCGCCGCCGCCCGCTGTCCGCTGGCCCCCTGCGCCGCGCCTTTGTCGAGGTCGTGTCGCACCGCATCGTTCGCCTTAGCATCATCGTGCAAACCCTTGTGTTCGGGATGCTTTTCGGGGCCATCGCTTCGGTTCAGCCGATCTTTGACATAACCTTCCAGCGGGCCGAGTCCTTCCCCTTGTGGTTCGGGGCGCTGGCGCTGGTCTCGGCCCTGCCCAGCCTTGTGAACGCCGCCATCGTGGTGCGCTTCGGCATGCGCCCCTTGGTGCGCGGCGCGCTGTTTGTGCAATGCATCGTCTCGACCGTCACCTTGCTGGCGCTTATCGCCCTGCCCACGGGATCGGGTCTGCAATTCGCGGTTTACTATGTCTGGACGGTGGGCCTGTTCAGCATGTTGGGCTTTACCATGGGCAATCTGAACGCGCTGGCCTTGCAACCGATGGGCCATATCGCGGGCACCGCCTCGTCGGTGATGGGGGCGATTGCAACGGTCTGCGGCGGCCTGTTGGGCGCGCCCTTGGGAATGGCCTTCAACGGAACCCCCGTGCCCTTGGCCCTTGGGGTGCTGATCCTGACGCTGGTGGCATGGCTGGTGATGCGCGCGATGCCAGACGATCCCCCCGCGCCCGAGGCCGCGCCCGGACCCTAGGACGTTTTCGCGTGGCTGGCCAAGTCGCGCGCAATGGCAAACGCGCCCTTGATCTTGTCGCTGTCCTTCTGCCAATCGCGCCGCACGATGATCTTGTTGTCCTTGACCTTGGCCAGCCCGTTCTGACCCTGAATAAAGGCGACCAGCCCGGCCGGATTGGCGAATTTGTCGTTGTGAAACTGGATGACCGCGCCCTTGGGCCCCGCATCCAGACGCGCGATCCCGGCCCGCTTGCACATGGCCTTGATCCGCACGACCAGCAACAAGGTATTGACCTCTTTGGGTAATTTTCCGAACCGGTCAATCAGTTCGGCGGCAAAGCCTTCCAATTCGACCTTCGTGGTCAGATGCGACAGGCGCCGATACAGCCCCAAGCGCACATCCAGATCCGACACATACTCCGCCGGGATCAGAACCGGCACGCCAAGATTGATATTGGGCGCCCATTGGTCGTCGGTCTCGGTCAACCCGTCCAGCGCGCCCGACCGGATCTGCGCAATCGCGTCTTCCAGCATCGACTGGTACAACTCGTACCCCACTTCGCGGAACTGACCCGATTGTTCTTCGCCCAGCAGGTTCCCCGCCCCGCGAATGTCCAGATCCTGGCTGGCCAGCGTGAACCCGGCGCCCAGCGTGTCGAGGCTGCCCAGAACCTTCAGCCGCTTTTCCGCCGCCGGGGTCAGTTTCTGGCGCGGCTTCGTCGTCAAATAGGCATAGGCGCGGGTCTTCGACCGCCCCACCCGTCCGCGGATCTGATACAATTGGCTCAGCCCGAACATATCCGCGCGATGCACGATCATCGTGTTCGCGGTCGGAATATCCAGCCCCGATTCCACGATGGTCGTGGCCAGCAGCACGTCATATTTGCCGTCATAAAAGGCGTTCATACGGTCGTCCAACTCGCCCGCCGCCATTTGCCCATGGGCGGTGATGACCGACACCTCGGGCACCTGTTCGCGCAAGAAGGCTTCGATTTCGGGCAGATCGCTGATGCGCGGCACCACATAGAAGCTTTGCCCGCCGCGATAATG
>CAZIKH010000064.1:0-11003 GCA_964539755.1 uncultured Dinoroseobacter sp.
CAAAAATGCAGCGTAGGGTCGCGGATATGAGCGTGGGACGCATCATCGAAACGCCCGATTGCGTGGCCGAAGGGGCGGCTTGGCTGGCCCGGACCGAACCGCGCTTTGCCCAAGCCTTGGACCAGACCGGTCCTTTGCCGCTGCGCCGCAAGCCCGATGGGTTCGACACGCTTCTGAATGCGATTGTCAGCCAGCAGGTCAGCGTGGCCTCGGCCCGGGCGATTTTTGCGCGCTTGCAGGCGGCGGGACTGACGCAGGTGGATCGGGTGCAGGCCGCGACCGAGGAGGATTTGCGCGCCTGCGGTCTGAGCCGCCAAAAAATCAGGTATGCCAAGGCCTTGGCCGAAGCGGATATCGACTATGCCGCGCTGCGCCGCGCGCCGGATGCCGAGGTCGTGGCGGAATTGATCACGGTGCCGGGCATCGGGCGTTGGACGGCCGAGATATACGCGCTGTTCAGTCTGGGGCGGGCGGATGTCTTTGCGCCCGCAGATCTGGCCTTGCAGGAAAGTGCCCGGATTTTGTTCGACCTGCCGGATCGTCCGACAGAACGGGCGCTGCGCGCGCAGGCGATGGCGTGGTCGCCTTGGCGTGGCGTTGCGGCACGGCTGCTCTGGGCCTATTACCATGTGATCAAGGATCGGGAAGGCATTTCATGACGCGCATTTTGGAAACGGGCCGCAAAGGGGTGGCGCAGGGGCAGGCGAAATATCTGGTGGTCTTCCTGCATGGCTATGGGGCCGACGGGGCCGACCTGTTGGGTTTGGCCGATCCCTTGGGGCCGCATTTGCCGGACACCGCCTTTGTTGCGCCGAATGCGCCGGAACGCTGCATCGGCAATCCGATGGGGTATCAATGGTTCCCGATCCCCTGGATCGACGGGTCGTCCGAAGAAGAAGCCGATGCAGGCATGCGCGCGGCGGTCGAGGATTTGAACGCCTTTCTGGACCGGGTGATGGACGAAGAAGGCGTCGATGCGGCCAACACCGCGCTGGTCGGGTTTTCGCAAGGCACGATGATGGCGCTGCATGTCGCGCCACGGCGCGCCGAGGCGCTGGCCAGCGTCGTGGGTTTTTCGGGGCGTTTGCTGGGACCGGATTTGCTGGCCGATGAAGCCGTCCAGAAGCCCGATATCCTGCTGATCCACGGCGATGCGGACGAGGTGGTGCCGCCCGCCGCGCTGCCCGAAGCCGCCAACGCCCTGAGTGCGGCGGGGTTTCAGGTCTATGCCCATGTGATGAAGGGCACCGGGCACGGCATTGCGCCCGATGGGCTGCAAGTGGCGCTGGCCTTTCTGCGCGACCGGTTCGGACTGGACCAAGACGGCGCAGAGGACGCGGACGCAGATTAGGTCAGTCTTGCTGTCCTATTGTTTCGCATGCGAAACAATGCGTCAGCCATTCTGACCTATTAATCAATGGTTTACCAGTTTCCCGGGCGCGCGGTTTGGCGGGTGCCCGACCTTGGGCTGGCCTTGTCCTGCCGCTGTCATATGGCGGTCACGTTCTGCGCCTAGAGACGTGATCATGGGCTCATTTATGGGGCTTGTCAGGTGTAAACCGCCAGATATAGTGGAATGGCAGTCGGGGCGGGTTCCCCCGCTCTGCTGCCCGATCGAGGCAGACAGGGTAGGGGCCGAGTCACCGATGGACGGAGATTTCAGAACGCAATTCGTGCGCGATCCGGTGAACCTGAAGCATCACCCGGCTTTGGTTCTGAACGCGGATTATCGCCCCTTGTCCTATTACCCATTGTCGCTGTGGCCTTGGCAGGAAGCGGTCAAGGCGGCCTTTCTGGACCGGGTCACAATCCTTGCCGAATATGACCGCGTGGTGCGCAGCCCGACGATGGAAATCGCGATCCCGTCGGTCGTGGTGCTGAAGGATTATGTGAAACCGCAAAAGCGCGTGGCCTTCACCCGGTTCAACCTGTTCTTGCGCGATGAATTCATGTGCCAGTATTGCGGCGCGCGGGGCGATCTGACCTTCGATCATGTGGTGCCGCGCGCCAAGGGCGGGGTGACCAGTTGGGAAAACGTGGTGGCCGCCTGCGCGCCCTGCAATCTGCGCAAGGGCTCGAAACTGCTGAAACAGGCGGGCATGCGGCTGCGCAAGCCGCCGGTGCAACCGGGCGCGGAAAGCCTGCGCGATATGGGCCGCAAGTTTCCCCCGAACTACCTGCACGAAAGCTGGCTGGATTTCCTGTATTGGGACGCGGAATTGGACGCCTGAGCGTCAGGCCGAACAGCTGGCCCCGCCCAGAACGCAGAATTTCGCGCAATGGGGGTGGTTCAGGGACACCGCGCCTTCGGCCTCGGCCAAGGTCGTGCCCAGTTCGAATTCCGGGCTATAGGGCAGCAGGGTGCAGGCCAAGACGGCGGGTTTGTCGGCCCCTTTGCGTTTGACGACCATCCGCGAGGACGCGCACATCACGTCCTTGGGCGATTTGTTCAGGATGCCCCAGCAGGCGGTGGTGATTTCCGGCACATCCACGGTTTCGTCCATTTCCGGAAACAGGACAGTCTGTGCAGGATTCGCCGCGTCGATTTCAAAGCCTTCGCGGGCATAGAGCGCGGCATAGCCTGCGCGCGCCTCGGCCTCGGATTCGCCCCAGACGGTGCGTCCGGCGACGGCCATTTTCAGCCCATGGTCGCGCAGCCAGCGCATGCCGATCAGGGTCTTTTCGAAACTGCCCGCGCCGCGTTCCTTGTCATGCAGGGCTTCGGACCAATGATCGACGCTGATCCGCAAGGTCAGCTTGGCCCCATATTGGGCGTGCAGCCGCAACAGCCCGTCGCGCATGGTCTTGCGCATCATCGGCCGCATGGCGTTGGTCAGGATCAGAACCTCGTATCCGCGCGCAAGGCAGGCTTCGGTCATGGGGATCATCTGGGGGTTCATGAACGGCTCGCCCCCGGTGAAGCCGATTTCGCGCACGCCCCAGCCCCGGTCCTGAAGCTGGGTCAGATAGTCTTCGACCTCGGCCGTGGTGATATAGACAAGGCGGTCATTCGTGGGGCTGCTTTCGATATAGCAGTTCACGCATTCGATGTTGCACAGCGTTCCGGTGTTGAACCACAGGGTTTGCGGATCGGTCAGCGCGACCTTGGCGCGGGCTTCGCCCTTGGCGGTCACATCGGGGTGCGAAAATTTGCGGCCGCTTTGCGGTTCGGCGATGTCTTTCATAGGGGGTCCCGATGCGGTTGCATTCCATCTGCTATGGCGTAGCCTTTGCGGCAGGGCGCGAAAAGGCATCGCGGGAAAGCTGACGCAGACGTGACCCGTTTGTGACATTGGCGCAGCTTTTGACCGGAATGCTGGACAGGCGGACGGCGCTTGCGTAGGAGAGGGGCGTTAGCGCTAACGAAACCGGGAAGAGGGATCCAATGGCGACACGCGTTATTCCAGTCGATCCGTTCGATCTGGTGATCTTCGGGGGCACCGGCGATCTGGCCCAGCGCAAGATTCTGCCGGGGCTTTATCGCCGGTTTCATGCCGGGCAGATGCCGCAGGATGCGCGCATCATCGGGGCGGCCCGCAGCGATATGGACGCGGAGGGCTATCGCGAGATGGTGCGCAGCGCCATCGACAGTTTCGTGGCCAAGTCGCTGTGCGAAGCCGAGGTGATCGCAGCCTTTCTGGAGCGCGTCGATTATGTCACCGTCGATGCCAAGGGCGATGGCGGCTGGGCCGATCTGAAGGCCAAGCTGCGCGATGCGGTGATTCCGGCCTTCTATTTTTCGGTGGCGCCGTCGTTGTTCGGCGATCTGGCGGAACGGCTGCACAGCCATGGCATGTCGGGCGGGCAGACGCGCATCGTGGTGGAAAAACCCTTCGGGCGGGATCTGGCCTCGGCCAAGGCGCTGAACGCGGATCTGGTCAAGGTCTTCCGCGAAGACCAGATTTATCGAATCGACCATTATCTGGGCAAGGAAACGGTCCAGAACCTGATGGCCGTGCGCTTTGGCAATGTGTTGTTCGAACCGCTTTGGAACGCGCAATTCGTCGATCATATCCAGATCACGGTGGCCGAAACCGTCGGCGTCGCGGGGCGCGGCAGTTATTATGACAAATCGGGCGCGATGCGCGACATGGTGCAGAACCACCTGATGCAATTGCTGTGCCTGATCGCGATGGAACCGCCCAACCGGTTTGATCCGGACGCGGTGCGCGATGAAAAGCTGAAGGTGATCCGCGCGCTGGACCCGGTCGCGCCGGACCATATCGTGCGCGGGCAGTATCGGGCGGATGGCGATGCGCCGGGCTATCTGGACGAAGTCGGCGACCCCGACAGCCGCACCGAAAGCTTCATCGCGCTGAAGACCCATATTTCGAACTGGCGGTGGAATGGCACGCCGTTTTACCTGCGCACGGGCAAACGGCTGGGCACGCGCCTGTCCGAGATCGTGGTGCATTTCAAGGAACCGCCGCATTCGATTTTCGGCGAAGATGCCGGGGGCAGTTGCAATGTGCTGACCATTCGCCTGCAACCCGATGAAGGCATGACCCTAAGCGTGACGATCAAGGAACCGGGGCCGGGCGGCATGCGGTTGATCGACGTGCCCCTGGATATGAGCTTTGCCGAGGCGTTGGGGCCGGAAAATGCCGAAATGCCAGACGCTTATGAGCGTTTGATCATGGATGTGATCCGGGGCAACCAAACCCTGTTCATGCGCGGGGACGAGGTCGAAGCCGCGTGGATGTGGACCGATCCGCTGATTCAGGGCTGGGAAGGGCGCGGCGATCGGCCCAAACCCTATAAGCCCGGGGGATCGGGGCCGGAAGATGCGCTGATGCTCTTGCATCGCGATGGCCGCAAATGGCGGGATCTGGACCCATGAGCCGGTTTCACGACTATCCCGACCGCGACATGCTGATGCTGGGTCTGGCGGATCGGCTGGCGGGCAGTTTGCGCAGCGCGCTGGCGGTCAAGGACCGGGTGTCGCTGTCGGTGCCGGGCGGCAGCACGCCCGGGCCAATCTTTGACATCCTGTCCAGTATTCAGCTGGATTGGGCGCGCGTCGATGTGGTGCTGAACGACGAACGCTGGGTGCCCGAAAGCTCGGACCGGTCGAACACGGCCTTGTTGCGGCGACGCTTGCTGGTCGATCAGGCGGCGGCGGCGCATCTGGTCCCGTTGCGCAGCGATGTGCCCACGCCCGAAGACGGTTTGGCGGATTTGCTGCCCGCGGTACAGGCGATCTTGCCGCTGGATGTGTTGCTGCTGGGCATGGGGGGCGACATGCACACCGCGTCCCTGTTTCCGGGGGCGGATCGTTTGGCGCAGGCCTTGGCGGCCGACGCGCCCCCGTTGATGGCGATGCGGGCGCCGGGCGCGCCGGAACCCCGGATCACGCTGACCGCCCCGGTGCTGACATCGGCGGTGGAAACCCATGTGCTGATCACGGGCGCGGAAAAGCGCGCGGCGTATCAAGCGGCCCTTGGCGCCAGCGGTCCCGCCGAGGCCCCGATCAAACTGGTCTTGGACCAAGCGGATGTGCATTGGGCACCCTGAGGGTGCAAAGGCAGGACAAAGACATGGAACAGATGTGGGACGCGCTGGACGCACAGGCGGCAAGGCTGGCAAATACCCGTATTCTGGATCTTTTTCAGAATAGTGAACGCGCTGTGCAATATTCGATCAGCGTCGATGACCTGCTGTTCGACTATTCCAAGACCCAGTTGGATGACGCGGCCCGCGAGGCCCTGTTGGCTTTGGCCGAGGCCGCCGCCGTGCCCGAACGGCGCGATGCGATGTTTTCCGGCGCGAAGATCAACGAAACCGAAGGCCGCGCGGTGCTGCACACCGCCTTGCGGGCCGAAACGGGCCCGATTTTGGTGGAAGATCAAGATGTTCTGCCCGGTGTCTTGGACAGCCGCGCCCGGATGGCGCGTTTTGCCGAGGACGTGCGCATGGGCCGCTTCCAGGGGCAAGGCGGGCCGATCACCGACGTCGTGAACATCGGAATCGGCGGGTCGGATCTGGGCCCGGCCATGGCCAGCCTTGCCTTGTCGCCCTATGCCGACGGGCCGCGCGTGCATTTCGTGTCGAACGTCGATGGCGCGCAAATCGCGGATGTCTTGCGCCCCCTGACCCCGGCGACAACGTTGGTTCTGGTGGCGTCGAAAACCTTTACCACCATCGAAACGATGACCAATGCGGACACTGCGCGCCGCTGGATGGCCGCAGATGTCGCCGACCCGGCGGCGCAATTCGTGGCGCTGTCCAGCGCGGCCGAAAAGACCGCCGCCTTTGGCATCCCGCCCGATCGCGTCTTTGGTTTTGAGGATTGGGTCGGGGGGCGGTATTCCGTTTGGGGTCCGATCGGGTTGTCGCTGATGCTGGCGATTGGTCCGGCGCGGTTCGCGGAATTTCTGGCCGGGGCAGCGGCGATGGATGCGCATTTCCGCAGCGCCCCATTGGCGCAGAACATGCCCGTGATGCTGGCCTTGGTCGGGCTGTGGCACCACCAGGTCCAAGGCCATGGAACCCGCGCCGTTTTGCCGTATGATCAAAGGCTTGCGCGGCTTCCCGCCTATCTTCAGCAGCTGGAAATGGAAAGCAACGGCAAACAGGTGCGGATGGATGGCACGCCCGTTACGCGCACCGTCGGACCCATTGTCTGGGGCGAGCCGGGCACGAACGGCCAGCACGCGTTCTATCAATTGCTGCACCAAGGCCGGCAGGTCGTGCCCTGCGAATTTCTGGTGGCCGCGCAAGGGCATGAACCGGAACTGGCCCATCAGCACAGCCTGCTTCTGGCCAATTGTCTGGCCCAATCCGAAGCCTTGATGCGGGGGCGCAGCTTCGATGAAGCGCGGGCGCGTATGGCGCAAGCCGGGTTCGAAGGCGCGGAAGCGGACCGGCAAGCCGCCCATCGGGTGTTTCCGGGCAATCGCCCGTCGACCACCTTGATCTATCCGAAGCTGACGCCGTTCGTTTTGGGCCAGATCATCGCGCTTTATGAACACCGGGTTTTTGTCGAAGGGGTGATCCTTGGGATCAATTCCTTCGACCAATGGGGCGTGGAACTGGGCAAGGAACTGGCGACCGCCTTGCAACCCTTGGTGTCGGGCGCGGCGTCGGAAGATCAGATCGCGGCCAAGGACCCTTCGACCCAAGCCTTGCTGGGATACTTAAAGAAGCACCGCTAACGCGCTGTTGCGCCGTCGATTTCCTGAAAACGCGACACAAGGTCATTTGGCAACGCACGTTTGGTCTTGCCGTCCGGATCGACCATGACAATGACCGACTGCCCGGTGACGGCGACCTTGTCCGCATAGCAGATGTAATCGAGCGTGAAGCTGGTCCGCCCATAGGACGAGGTGCGGCAGGCCACGATATAATCGTCATCCATGTGCAGGGGGGCAAGATAGTCTGCCGATTGCGCCCGCATGACGACTTGGGGGTCGTCGGCGCGATACCGCGTCATGCCATAGGCCATGAAATAGCGCACCCGCAGCACTTCGAACCAGCGCAGATAGGCGACGTTGTTGACATGGTTCAGGCGGTCGATTTCGGAAAACCGGACCTTGTCGCGCAAGCCCATGCACCAACGCCCGGGCACGCCCGCTTCGGCGATCTGATCCGGGGTCAGCGGGGTCAGATAGGGCAGGGTCATCGCGGCCTCGGCAGGGTCTTGGGGGAGATATTGGAGCGGGCGATCGGGATCGAACCGACGACATTCAGCTTGGGAAGCTGACGTTCTACCACTGAACTACGCCCGCACCGCGCACTTGCTATCCCGCGCCACGGCGGGCGTCAAGCGACAGCGCGGGGCGCGCATCGGCTTTCGGTCGACAAACCCGGAAACCTTGCGCAAGATCGCCCCGGATCAGCGCAGGAGCGAATATATGAAGACCGTCATATTAGGGGCCGGGGGCATGTTGGGCGCGAAACTGGCGGATCGGATCGCCGCAGGCGCGCTGGGGGACGCCGAACTGGTTTTGATCGACAAGACCACCCCGCAAGGCCCTGAAAGCGCTTCCAAAATCGCGCTAGACCTGACCGCGCCCGGGGCCATGCAGCAGGTCGCGGATTTGGCCCCGGACCTGATCTTTCACCTTGCCGCCGTGGTTTCGGGACAGGCCGAGGCGGAATTCGACACCGGCTATGCGGTCAATCTGGACATGACCCGCGCGCTGGCCGAAGCCCTGCGCGGCCTTGGCACCGCGCCGCGCCTGGTCTTTGCCAGTTCCTTGGCGGTCTATGGTCCGCCATTCCCGACCCCAGTGCCCGAAACGTTTCGCCCGACCCCGGCCTCCAGCTATGGCACGCAGAAGGCCTTGGCCGAATTGTTGCTGGCCGATTACACGCGCAAGGGATTTCTGCGCGCAACGTCGCTGCGCTTGCCGACGGTGTCGATCCGACCGGGGGCGCCGAATGCGGCGGCGTCAGGGTTCCTGTCGGGCATCCTGCGGGAGCCGATCCATGGCCTGCCTGCCACCTTGCCGGTTGCCGAGGACGCGGCGGTCTGGATCGCGTCACCCGATGTGACGGTGGCGGGCTTGGCCCATGCCGCCGCCCTGCCATGGCAGGCGATGCACGACCCGAACCCCTTGAATTTGCGCGGAATAACCGTGACCATCGCGCAGATGCTCGACGCGCTGGAAGCCGCGATTGGGCCTGCTGGCCGCGCCTTGGTCACCCCCAAGCCCGATCCGCAGATCGCCCGGATCGTGACATCCTGGCCATCGGCTTTTGTCACGGATCGCGCGCAGGCGCTGGGGTTCCCGGTCAATGCCGACATGGATCAGATCGTGGCCGAGTATCGCGCGCAATACGCCCCCGCGCGCCTGTAAGCTGTGGCTTGCGAAGCTGACACCGCCCGCTAGATTGCCCCCCAGAACAGGGAGCAAAAACAATGGCAAAACTCGCATTCTTGGGCCTGGGCGTGATGGGCTATCCGATGGCTGGGCATCTGAAGGCCGCCGGTCACGAGGTCACGGTCTATAACCGCACCACCGCCAAGGCCGCCGCTTGGGCCGCGGAACACGGGGGCGGTCATGCCGCGACCCCGCGCGCGGCCTGCGACGGGGCCGATTTCGTGATGATCTGCGTCGGCAATGACGATGATTTGCGCAGCGTCGTGCTGGGCGAGGACGGGGCGCTGGCCGCTTTGGGGGCCGGGGCGGTGCTGGTCGACCACACCACCGCCAGCGCCGATGTGGCGCGCGAACTGGCGGCGCTGGCCGCAGAAAAAGGCGTGGGCTTTGTCGATGCACCCGTGTCCGGCGGCCAAGCGGGGGCGGAAAACGGGCAACTGGCGATCATGTGCGGCGGGTCCGAGGCCGATTATGCCAAGGCCGAACCGGTGATGGCGGCCTATGCCAAGGCCTGCAGCCGCTTTGGCGAGGTTGGTGCGGGTCAACTGACCAAGATGGTCAACCAGATCTGCATCGCGGGGCTGGTGCAGGGCATTTCCGAAGGCATCAATTTTGCGCAGAAGGCCGGGTTGGACGCGGGCGCGGTGGCCAAGCTGGTGGCCCAAGGGGCAGGCGGGTCGTGGCAATTGGCCAACCGCCACGAAACCATGATCGCGGGCGAATTCAACCACGGCTTCGCCGTGGATTGGATGCGCAAGGACATGGGGATCGCGCTGGCGCAGGCCAAGGCGATGAACGTGTCCTTGCCCGTGACCGCCTTGGTGGATCAGTTCTATGCCGATGTGCAGGCGATGGGGGGCGGGCGTTGGGATACCTCGTCGCTGATCCAGCGCTTGCGGCGCTTGCAGGGCGATCTTTGATGTCCCAAGGGCTGGACGACGCCGCCCTGTTGCGGGCGATGTTCGACGCCGCCGTCGCCGAAGCGGACCCCGGGCGCGCGGTGCCGCGCGTCCTGCCCGCCAAGCCGGGCGGGCGCGTCGTGGTGGTGGGCGGCGGCAAGGCCAGTGCCCGGATGGCGCAAGCGGTCGAAGAAAAATGGGGGCCGTGCGAAGGGCTGGTGATCGTGCCGCATGGCGCGAAGCTGCCCACGCAAGGCATTGAAATCGTGGAAGCCGCCCATCCCGTGCCCGATGCCGCCGGGGCCGAGGCGGCGCAACGGATGCTCGATCTGGTGGCCAGCCTTGGCGAAGGCGATATGGCGCTGTGCCTGATTTCGGGCGGGGGGTCGTCCTTGATGGCGGCGCCCGGTTTGGGCCTGTCGCTGGCCGACAAACAGGCGGTGAACGCGGCCCTTCTGGCGTCGGGCGCGCCGATTGGCGAGATGAACGTGGTGCGCAAGCATTTGTCGGCGGTCAAGGGCGGGCGGCTGGCGGCGGCGGCCTATCCGGCGCTGGTGATGACGCTGACCATTTCGGATGTGCCGGGGGATGATCTGTCGATCATTGCGTCGGGACCGACGGTCCCCGATGCCTCGACGGTCGAGGACGCGCGCGCCATTATCGCACGCTATGGCCTAAGCCTGCCGCCGACGGTCGAGGCGTTCTTGGCCAGCGAAGGGGCCGAAACGCCCAAGGCCAACCATCCGGTCTTTGCCTTGGCCGAAACCCATCTGGTGGCCGCGCCCCAAGCGTCCTTGCTGGCCGCAGCCGAGGTGGCGCGGGCCCATGGCGTCACACCCCTGATCCTGGGCGACGCTTTGGAAGGCGAAGCGCGCGAATTGGGCAAGACCATGGCCGGGATCGCGGCCAGTTGCCTGCGGCATGGCCATCCCGTGCGGCCGCCCGTGGCGCTGATTTCCGGGGGCGAGACGACGGTGACGGTGCGGGGCGGCGCGGGACAAGGGGGGCGGAACACCGAATTCCTGCTGGCCTTTGCCTTGGCCGCGCCGCGCGGGGTCAGCGCGATTGCCTGCGACACCGATGGGATCGACGGAAAATCGGATGCGGCGGGCGCGATCTGGACGCCCGAGGTGGCCAAGGCCGCACAAGGCCTCGATGGGCCGGGGCTGCTGGCGGGGCATGACAGCTATCACTTCTTCGGACCGGCGGGCGGGTTGATCAAGACCGGCCCGACCCACACGAATGTCAATGATTTCCGCGCGGTGCTGATACGCTAGGG
>CAZIKH010000065.1:0-10778 GCA_964539755.1 uncultured Dinoroseobacter sp.
CTTGGACGAGGATTTGAACATCCGGTCTTTGAGTTTCTTGAAGAAGGACATGCGCCGCGCTCCGGGGATCGGGATGCCCCTGACCTAATACGCAATCACGCCAAGCGGAAGGGTGGTCTTTTGCCCCTGCGAATCGCAGCTGCGTATCCCACGTTTCTTCGCAGAAGAAACGTTTCGATTATTCTGCGAATAATCGTAAGATTAGGGTCGCAGATCGATCTTAACGGGTCCTGAACGCCGCACCCGGTTTTCCCCCGGCGTGGCGTCTGGGGCGCAGTTAGAACGCGTCCGGCTTGGCCTCGCGCGCCATGTGGTCCAAGACGGCGTTCACGAATTTCGGCTCGCGGCCTTCAGGGAAGAAGGCGCGCGCGACATCGACGAATTCGTTGATCACCACCTTTGGCGGGGCTGCGCCTTCGGTCAGTTCCGCGCCCGCCGCCCGAAACAGCGCGCGCAGGGTCGGATCGATCCGCGCGATGGGCCATTTCGCCACCAGCGCCCGGTCGGTCATCTGGTCGATCCGGGCCTGCCAATTCACCGCGTCCGACACCAGTTTGCGGAACAGGTCCACATCGCCTTCGGCCAGATCGTCGCTGTCTTCGTGCTGGGCCAACCCGAAGCGGAAATCTTCGAATTCGCGCAGGATCGCGTCGGTGTCCTGCGCGCTGGCTTCCATCTGAAACAGCGCCTGCACGGCGTAAAGCCGCGCGGCGGATTTCATCTGCCGCTTTAGATCGGGGTTCGGTTTGCTCATGCCCGGGTGCCGCCTTCGTCGGTCTGGGCCATCAGGATCGTGTCCGCCTTGAAGCCGATGCTTTTGCCGGTGCTGCCCCATTTGCGGGCCAGCGCGATCAGATGCAGCGCCGCCGCCGCCGCGCCGCCGCCCTTGTTCTGGCCTTCGGGGTTGGCCCGCGCCCAGGCTTGATCGTGGTTTTCCACGGTCAGGATGCCGTTGCCCAAGGCCGCCCCTTGCAGCCCCAGCAGGGTCAGCCCGCGCGAGCTGTCATTGCAGACGGTGTCGTAATGGGTGGTCTCCCCCCGGATCACGCAGCCCAGCGCGACGAACCCGTCGAAATTGCTCATGCGGAAGGCGGTGGCGATGGCTGCGGGGATTTCCAGCGCGCCCGGCACTTCGATGATCTCGAAACTGGCGCCCGCGTCTTCGATCACGCGGCTTGCCCCGGTCACCAAACCGTCCGCAATGTCCTTGTAATAGGGGGCGACCACGATCAACAGCTTCGTGGGTTTGTCCATTTTGGGCGTCTCGAGGACGTGATGGGAAGCACCGGCCATCGGATCAGCCTTTCGTTGCGGGGATTTTGCGGGTGTCGGTGATGGTCAGGCCATAGGCTTCCAGACCGATCACCTTGGGCTTGGCCGAATTGGTCAGCAAGATCAGGTCCGACAGGCCCAACGAGGACAGGATTTGCGCGCCCAGCCCATATTGCCGCAAGGTCTGCGGCGAGGCCTGATCATCCGCCGCGATCTTCATCGTGGTGTCGCGCAGCAAGACGACGACGCCGCGGCCTTCGGCGGCGACCAGCCGCATCGCATCGCCGAATTCATCCGCGCGGCCCGGCCCGCCGGTGCCGATCACATCCAGCATCGGGTCCAGCGCATGCATGCGCACCAGAACCGGCGCGGGCGTGGTGATATCGCCCTTGATCAGGGCGATATGTTCGGCCCCTTGGGTTTCGTCGGTGTAGATGCGCATCGTCCAGTCACCGCCGAATTCGCTGGTGATGGTCGTTTCCTGACGCACCTTCACAAGGTTGTCGTGGCGGCGGCGATAGGCGATCAGGTCGCTGATCGTGCCGATCTTCAGTCCGTGGCGCTGCGCAAAGCCGATCAGGTCCGGCAGGCGGGCCATGGACCCATCTTCGTTCATGATCTCGCAGATCACGCCCGAGGGGTTCAGACCGGCCAGACGGCTGATATCCACGGCCGCCTCGGTATGGCCCGCCCGGACCAAGACCCCGCCATCGCGGGCGCGCAGCGGGAAGACGTGACCGGGGGTGGCGATATCGGCGGCGGTCTTGCTGGCATCGATCGCCACGGCCACCGTGCGCGCGCGGTCATGGGCGGAAATACCGGTGCTGACGCCTTCGCGGGCCTCGATGGAAATGGTGAAGGCGGTTTCGTGCCGGGACGAGTTGTAGGACGACATCAAAGGCAGGCCCAACGCGTCGATCCGCGACCCCGGCAAGGACAAGCAAATCAGCCCCCGCCCGTGGGTGGCCATGAAATTGATCGCCTCGGGCGTGGCCATTTGCGCGGGGATCACCAGATCGCCCTCGTTTTCGCGGTCCTCGTGATCGACAAGAATGAACATGCGCCCGTTGCGCGCGTCTTCGATGATTTCCTCGATGCTCGAGATTGCGTCCGACCAGTCGGCTTCAACCGGGCCGGGCGTCTCGTAGGGCAGGGCGTCGGACATGGGGATCTCCGTTTCCGGCAGTTTGCGCGCGACATAGACTGTCAACGGGCGAATGGCCAGTCTCTGCGTCAGCCCGCCTCGGCCAAGCGCGCGACATAGCGCGCCAATGTGTCGATCTCGAGGTTGACCGCATCCCCGACCTGCGCCTGCCCCCAATTCGTGACCGCCATCGTATGCGGGATCATGTTGATCCCGAAGCGGTTTTCCGAAACCTCGTTCACGGTCAACGAGGTGCCGTTCAAGGCCACGGACCCCTTGGGCGCGATGAACTTCGCCAAATCCGGCGGGGCGTCGAAGGCCAACCGCGTGCTGTCGCCTTCGGGGGTCATCGACACGATCTTTGCCACGCCATCGACATGGCCCGACACGATATGCCCGCCCAGCTCGTCCCCGACCTTCAGAGCGCGTTCAAGGTTGATACCTTTACCGACGGTCCAAGCCCCCAGATTGGTCTTCGAAACCGATTCCGCGGACACCTCGACATCGAACCACGCCCCCCGATCCGACGCCCCGCGCGCGATCACCGTCAGGCAGACGCCGTCGCAGGCGATCGAGGCACCGATCTCGATCCCATCGGCCTTGTAGCGGCTGTCGATGCGCGCGCGCAGGTCGCCGCGTTGTTCCAGTTCGATGATCTGGCCAATATCGGTGATGATGCCGGTGAACATGGTCGCCTCGTTTTCCCCGTGATGGGCGCAGCCTACTCGGGCAAGGCGGACGGGCAAGGCGCAATTCGTCGAAAACTGGACCCAGTTTGTGCCGCCGTGGTCACAGTTTTGCCCGAACTTGGGGATAAGGTCAGGAAAATGAAATGACATCCGGGGTCGAGACAGGCTCTAAGACCAGTGTTGGGGGGCGTCGTGAACAACCGCAAGGTAGACGTCATGGGTAAGCGTACAGGTGCAGGCCGCGTTTTTTTGTTCCTGCAAGGGCCGCACGGGCCGTTTTTTTCGCAAGTCGCAAACCAGTTGCGCAAGACCGGCGCGCGCACGCTGCGCGTGGGCTTCAATATGGGCGACCGGCTGTTCTGGCAGGGCGGCGGCTATGTTCCGTTCAAGGGGCAAGCCGATACATGGGCCGACAGTTTTGCCCAGATCGTGACCGACGAAGGCGTGACCGATATCGTGCTTTATGGCGACACGCGCCCGGTCCACGCCACCGCCGTCGAAATTGCCCGCGCGCGGGGCCTGATGGTGCATGTCTATGAAGAAGGTTATCTGCGCCCGCATTGGGTGACTTATGAACGCGGCGGCGCGAACGGGTTTTCCAAGCTGATGGAAACGCCCATTGCCGATATGCAGGCCGCCCTTGCCAAGATCGACCTTGAACTGCCTGCACCGCCCGCGCGCTGGGGCGACCTGCGCCAGCATGTGTTCTACGGCGCGCTCTATCATGCGGCGGTGCTGTTCGCGAACCAAGGCTATCGCAATTTCCGCCCGCATCGCAGTTTGACCGTGGCGCAGGAATTCCGGCTGTATATCCAGCGCCTGCTGCTGATGCCGTTTCAGGCCTTGGAACGCTTCCTTGCGACCCAACGCATCAAATACGGCGGCTTTCCCTATCACCTTGTCCTGTTGCAACTGGAACATGACGCGTCCTTTCAAAAGCACGGGCCGTTTGCGACGATGGCCGAGTTTCTGGACACCACGCTGGCGGGGTTCGCCGAAGGGGCGCAGACGCATCATCACTTGGTCTTCAAAGCGCATCCGTTGGAAGATGGGCGCGCAGGCATTCGCGGCACCTTGCGGCGTCTGGCCAAGGCGCATGGCGTGGCCGACCGCGTGCATTACGTGCGCGGCGGCAAGCTGGCGGAATTGCTGGACCACACCCGCAGCGTCGTCACCGTCAATTCCACCGCCGCGCAGCAAGCCCTGTGGCGCGGGCTGCCGATCAAGGCCTTTGGCAAGGCGGTCTATTCCAAGCCGGAATTCGTATCGGACCAACCCTTGGCGGCGTTCTTCGCCCATCCCCAACGCCCGGACAGCAAGGCGTATCGGGACTATCGTCACTACCTGATGGAAAGCAGCCAAATCACCGGCGGCTTTTATGCCGGGCGCGCGCGGCGGCGGTTGTTGCGGCAGGTCGTGGACATGATGCTGGCGGACGAGGATCCGTATGATGCCCTGTCGCTGGGCACCGCCCCGCCACGCCACCACTTGCGGGTCGTACCAAGGTGACCCGCCAGATGTGGTAGAAGCGACGGACAATCAACAGAACGAGCGAACGCCACTGGCAATAAGTTCAACAATCCTGTAGGATTAAAAGAAAAACTTAAGGCAGATTTCGAGCAAGGAGCGCAGCCTTTGACATCGCGAACACTTAGGACCCGGGCCCGGTTGGGCCTTCTCGGCGTGCTTGTGCTGACGATGGTCGCGGCCTGCGGCTTGCCTCGGTCCGGGCCGAACAAACGCGAGATTTTTTCCAGTTCCGTCCAGCGGCAGGGCGATGCCTTTGTCGTGTCGGTGACCGACCGCGTGGCACGGGCCACCGCCGTGACCCCCGCCTTGGGCTTTCCCGACTCGCTTCTGCGCGCGGGCCAGGTCGGCAGCGACACGATCCGCCCCGGCGACACGCTGGGCCTGACGATCTGGGAAAACGTCGAAGACGGCCTGTTGGTCGGCACCGGACAGAACGCCGCCGTTCTGGAAGAAGTGCAGGTCGATGGCGCGGGCTTCATCTTCATCCCCTATGCGGGCCGCATTCGCGCGGCGGGCAATACGCCCGAAGCCTTGCGCGGGGTCATCACCCGGCAATTGGACACCCAAACCCCCGATCCGCAGGTGCAGGTGCGCCGCCTTGCGGGCGACGGGTCGACCGTGACCATCGTGGGCGGGGTGGCGCAGCAAGGCGTCTATCCCATCGAACGTCCCACGCGCACCTTGACCGCGATGCTGGCGCGGGCGGGCGGCGTGGTGTCCGAACCGCAGATCACAACCGTGACGCTGAACCGGGGCGGCCAATCCGGCAAAATCTGGCTGTCGGACTTGTATGAACACCCCGAAATGGACATCGCCCTGCGCCCCGGCGACCGCATCGTTCTGGCCGAAGACACACGGGCCTTCGTTGCGCTGGGGGCCACGGGCACCCAGAACCGCGTGCCCTTCACGGCGCAAACCCTGTCCGCGATCGAAGCGATTGCGCAGGTCGGGGGCCTGAACACCAACTTGGCCGATCCCACCGGGGTCTTCGTGTTCCGCAACGAACCCGAAGAAATCGCGCGCCAGATCCTTGGGCGCACCGACATCACCGGCACGCAGCGCTTTGTCTATGTGTTGGACCTGACGCGCCCCATGGGCATGTTCAACGCCCGCGACTTTGTCATTCGGGATCAGGACACGGTCTATGTCACCGAAGCGCCCTTCGCGGTGTGGGACAAGACGCTGACATCGCTGACCGGGTCGCTGTCGACGGCAAACGCGGCCTCCAGCCTCGCCAATTGATGACGGCGTCTGGGACGGCACGGCAAGGGCTGTGCCTGACCTCGCTAAGCCATCTGCGCGACCGGCGGTTGCGGCGCATTCTGCGCCTGGCCGGGTTTGATTTGCGGGCCGGATGGCCGCGCAAGGGGGATGCCATCGCCGTTTGGGGCCACCGCCCCACCGCCAAACGGGGCGAGGCCTTGGCCGCCCGCAGCGGTGCGCCCCTGATCCGACTGGAAGACGCCTTTCTGCGATCCCTGCACCCGGGCCGGGCGGGCGAACCGCCCTTGGGCCTGATCCTCGACCGGCGGGGGATGTATTACGACGCGCGCCAACCCAGCGATCTGGAGGTTCTGTTGACCGAAGACCCGCTGGACCAATCCGACCTGCTGCGGCGGGCACGGGCGGGCATCCATAGGCTGATCACCGAAGACCTGTCGAAATATGCGGGCTACGATCCGGCGACCCCGGTGCCGGACCCGGGCTATGTGCTGGTCATCGATCAGGCGCGCGACGATGCGTCGATCCGGCTGGGCGGCGCCAATGCGCATCATTTCGCGGAAATGCTGACCGAGGCGCAGCTGGACCATCCGCAGGCGCGGATCGTCATCAAGGGCCATCCCGAAACCCAAGCGGGCTTTCGCAAGGGCTATTTCAGCCCGGCGGATGCCCAAGGGCGGATCAGCTATTTCGCCGAGCCCGCATCGCCCTGGCACCTGCTGAGCGGGGCAATCGCGGTCTATGTCGTGACCTCGCAAATGGGGTTCGAAGCGATCTTGGCGGGCCATCGTCCGCAGGTCTTCGGGCAGCCATTCTATGCCGGATGGGGCCTGACCGAGGACCGCATCGACGTGCCACGCCGGGGGCGCAAGCTGACCCCGGCGCAATTGTTCGCGGGCGCGATGCTGCGCTATCCGGTCTGGTATGATCCCGCGCGCGACCAGTTGGGGCAGTTCGAAGACGCGCTGTCCGCGCTTGGGGCCGAAGCGCGCGCTTGGCGCGAAGACCGGGGCGGTGCGGTCGCAACGGGCATGCGGCTGTGGAAGCGCGGGCATGTGCGGCGCATGTTCGGCGATCTGACCTTCGAAGACGACAGCACCCGCGCGCTGGCCAAGGCCCGCAAGACCGGGCGATCGGTGCTGGTCTGGGCCGGCAAGATGGACGACACGCTTCGATCTGCTGGGGATGTGCCGGTGAACTTGGTCGAGGACGGGTTCCTGCGGTCCAAGGGGCTGGGCGCGGCCTTGGTCCCGCCCCTGTCTTTGGTGCGGGACAGCTGTGGGATCTATTACGATCCGACGCGGCCCAGCGATCTGGAAACCGCCATTGCCAAGGCCGCACGGTTTCCGCCCGAAGCCTTGGACCGGGCCCATGCCTTGCGTACCCGCATCGTGGGGTTGGGGCTGAGCAAATACAATTTGGGGGCGTCCACCCCCCTGCCCGACTTGCCGCCGGGACCGCGCCTGCTGGTGCCCGGGCAGGTGGAAGACGATGCCTCGATCCGGTTGGGGGCCGGGGCGGTGCGGCGCAACGCCGATCTGTTGGCCGCGGCGCGTGCGGCCTATCCGGACGCCGTCCTGATCTACAAACCGCACCCGGATGTGGAAGCTGGATTGCGACCGGGGGCGTTGACCACCGCCGAGGCGGGGCTGGCCGATTGGGTTGCCGAGGCCGCCGATCCGTCGGCCTTGCTGGCCCATGTGGACCGGGTTTGGACGATGACATCGGCGTTGGGGTTCGAAGCCTTGCTGCGGGAAGTGCCGGTGACCACGTTGGGCACGCCCTTCTATGCGGGATGGGGCCTGACCGAGGACCGCGATCTGTTGCCCGCAGCGCGTGCCCGGCGACAGGCGCGCCCTGCCCTCGATGCGCTGGTGCATGCGGCCTTGATCGCCTACCCGCGCTACCGCGACCCGGTGTCAGGGCGGGCCTGCGGGCCGGAAGTGATCGTGGACCGTTTGGCCAGCGGCACCCTGCCTGCGCCGCCACCGGGGCATCGCGCGTTGTCGAAGTTGCAAGGGGTCTTGGCAAGTCAGAGCTGGATCTGGCGATAACTTCGAAGGGGGGTGAGGGCCGTGTCTGACGGGCGGAGACCCTTACCAAAGGGTTAACATCCCTAAGAATTTCTGAGCCTATACCAGATCTGGGCGGATCGGGCCCATTGATGCCCATATCCTGTGTTTCTTGGCCTCCTCCCTAAGAATCTTAGGGGGGTTAACCGTTTGACTTCGACCGCTTCCGCCAGACCGACACGGTATCAGGCCCCAAGCTGCGGCTGGAGATCAGCGCAAATCGTTCCGCTTCGGCCAAGGCCGCGATGCCCATGACCCCCAGCGCCGGGCGCCCTTCGGCCCCCAAGGCCAGCCCGGCCTGAAACAGGATCAGATCATCGACCAGCCCGGCCCCCAGCAGCGCCGCCGCCAACCCGCCGCCCCCTTCGCAATAGACCCGCGTCAGGCCCGCAGCGCCCAGGGTCGCCAAGATCCCATCGGGGTCCAACTGACCATCGGGGCCCAACGGAACCTCGTGCAAGCTCACGCCCGCCGCCTGCATGGCCGCGCGCCGGGGATCGGGGGCCGAGGGTCCATGCAGCATCCAGACCGGGCCTTCAGCGACGGACTGCGTCAGGCGCGACGGGTTCGGCACATCCAGATTGCGGCTGGCAACGACGCGCACCGGCTGGCGGGCAACCCCCAGATCGCGCACGGTCAAGGTCGGATCATCGGCGCGCGCCGTGCCTGCCCCGACCAGCACCGCATCATGGCGCGCGCGCAAGGCGTGGCCTTCGCGTCGGGCCAAAGGGCCGGTGATCCACTGGCTTTCGCCGCTTGCCGTCGCGATCCGGCCGTCCAACGAGGTGGCCAGCTTCAAGCTGAGCATCGGGCGCCCTTGCGTGACCCGCGACAGGAACCCGCGCTGGTCCAAGCGGGCCGCGTCCTGTCCCAAGCCAACCTCGACCTTGATGCCTGCATCCTTCAGCCGGGCCAGCCCTTTGCCGCTGACGCGCGGGTCGGGGTCTTGCAGCGCGACGACCACACGGGCCACGCCCGCCGCGATCAGCGCGTCGGCGCAAGGCGGGGTTTTGCCGTGATGGGCGCAAGGTTCCAAGGTGACATAGGCCGTCGCCCCCCGCGCGGCGGGTCCGGCTTGGGACAAGGCCATTGCTTCGGCATGAGGTCTGCCGCCGGGCTGGGTCCAGCCGCGCCCGACGATCCGGTCGCCTTGAACCAACACGCAGCCAACCGCCGGGTTGGGCCACACTTGCCCCAGCCCGCGCCGCCCCAATGCCAGCGCCAGCGCCATGAACCGCGCGTCGCGGTCCATGCCCGCGGTCCTCAACTGTCTGTGCTGGGCGGGCGCAGTTCGGAGACGAATTCCTCGAAATCGTCCGCCGCCTGGAAGTTCTTGTAAACGCTGGCAAACCGGACGTAGCCGACGGTGTCGATCCGGGCCAAGGCTTCCATCACGATTTCCCCGATGGACTTGGACGGGATATCGGTTTCGCCCATGGATTCCAGCCGCCGGACGATGCCCGAAATCATCTGGTCCAGACGCTCGGGTTCGACGGGCCGCTTCTGCATGGCGATCCGGATCGAGCGTTCCAGCTTGTCGCGGTCGAAATCTTCCCGCTTGCCGTTCGACTTGATGACCACGAGGTCGCGCAATTGGACCCGTTCATAGGTGGTGAAGCGTCCGCCGCAGGCCGGACAGAACCGCCGCCGCCGGATGGCGACGTGGTCTTCGGCGGGGCGTGAATCCTTCACTTGGGTGTCGGTATTTCCACAAAACGGGCAACGCATGGCTAATCCTCGGCGCGTTCGTCTTCTTATCCACAGGCACTATAGGGGCATGGCTAGGGATTGGGTAGAGGCGAAATCATGCCGCGAGGGGTTGAGTCTGCAAGGCCACAGCCCGCGATCCGGCCCGATCTGTTTCACGTCGGTATCGCGTCGGTATCGGATCGGTGCAAATCAGCCCGCGCGATCCGACAGAAACTGCGCCGCGATACGGCGGGTGTGCGGACGGGTGCGGTGTTCGACAAGGTAGATGCCCTGCCAAGTGCCCAATTGCATCCGCCCGTCGATCACCGGGATCGACAGGCTGCTGGGCAAAAGCGCCGCCTTGATATGGGCGGGCATATCGTCGGGGCCTTCGTAGGTGTGGGTCAGATAGGCCATCGACGGATCGGTCGTGGGCGGCACCAGACGGTCGAAGAAGGCGGTCAGATCGGTCTGCACCTCGGGGTCGGCGTTTTCCTGGATCAGCAGGCTGGCCGATGTGTGCTGAACCAGCAGCGTCAGCACCCCGCTGGCGCGTGGCAGCCACCGGGCCACATCGGCTGTGACGTCGGTCAGGCCGGGACCTTGGGTGGTGATCTGGAACAGCGTGTGCATCGGCGCGACGGCCTCAGAAAATGTCGTCGCCCATCTGGTCGATGAATTGCTTGGCCTTGAACAGCGTCACCTCGGCGGCCTGTTCGACGCTGCCGAAACTGTCGGCGCGGATCATGTGGACCGACTTGGTGGCCCCGTCAAAGTCCTTTTCGATCCGGGCGGCCACGCGGTATTGCCCGCCATCCTTTTCCGGCTGGACGTAGATGCGAAAGCCCTTGTGGGTTTCGGGCGCCGGGCCGGATTTGGCGGGTTTGGCGGAGGACCCCCCGCCGAAGAGTTTGGAAAGTAGCGACATGGCAGGAAGGATAGCCGGGATTGCCGAGAGAGCAAGACGGACCTTTCGGACCGGCCCTTTCCCCACCCGCGTTTGTCCAAGAACCGCGCGACCCCGCCCTAGCGGCGTCCGAAGATCAGTTTCAGGGCCAGCAGCAGGAAGGGTGCGGCGTGCAGGGCCAGATCGAAGATGTCGATGGGGGCCGTCAGGGTGCCCGCGCCCAGCATCTTCAGCTTTTCCCAGATATGCGGTTC
>CAZIKH010000066.1:0-9012 GCA_964539755.1 uncultured Dinoroseobacter sp.
CGTTCGGGTCCTTAGTCCAGCGTGGGCGGGGCGCGGCGGAACAACTCGCGGAACACGCCCGGTGTCAAGATCGACAAGGGGTTCACCGTGATCTGGGGTTGCCGGATCGCCCCTTCCAGCACGTAGTTGAACCCGAACAGCCCTTCGCCCCGACGCGGTGCGAACAGCCCCCCCAACCCGTTCAGCACATAGAGCGGCGAGACCACCCCCTGCACCGTCACCTGCCCGGTTTCGGGCGAGATCGAGCCTTCCGCCGTGATCCCCATCGACGGGCCGACCGCGCGCCCGTCGCGCAGCACAACCCCCGACGGGCCGAAGGTCAGGTTGGCGAAGGTGTCGGCAAAGGTGATCCCGCCGCTGCCCATCTGATCAAGCAGCCCCACGATGGACAAGGCCGACAGCATTTCGGCCAGGATCGGGGCATCGACCACCACCAGATCGGCGATCTGCACCTGCGCCACCCATGTCCGGGCCTGCGCGGGGTCGCGCTGCATCACCATTTGCAGCGCCCCGCCGCGCCCGTTGCGCAGCACGCCCAAGGCCGCCAGCGCCGCCCCGGCATTTTCCGACAGGACCTGCACCCGCAGCCCGCCCGGCCCGCCGGTCCCGACCATCCGGCCCGACAGAACCGCGCGCCCGTTCAGCGTGCCCGAAAACACGCCATCCAAGGCCCGCCCCGGCGCCAAACGGGCCGAAAACGGCGACAGCGCCAAGGTATCGGTGATCTGCAACCGCTCCAAGGTGATCTCAATGGGCCCGCGCGCCGCCCCCCCGCCTTCGCCCAGCCCGGCCAAGCCGCGCAGATCGGCCTGCCCGCCCGTCACCCGCAGGGCCACGGGGCCGCCCGCGCCTTGGCCTTCCAGCACCGCTTGGCCGTCCAGCCAATCCGCAACCCGGAGGCGGTCGAACTGTGCCTCGGCCAACCCGCCATCGGCGCGCAGGCGCACCGACCCGGTCAGATCCAGCCCCGGCGCCGACAAGCTGAGCGCGGGCACGGTGATCGCGGACCCCAATCGCGCATCCAGCGCCAGATCCGCCCCCGCGCTGGCGGCTTTCGACCAGCCCAAACCGGGCAAGGACAGGCCCAAGCCCTGCAAATCCGACACCAGCCGCAGCGCCGCGGGCGCGCCGGGCGTGACGGATAACAGGATTTGCGCGGGCGCCCGGCCCGACACCGCCAGCCCGTCAAAGGCCAAGCCCAGCCGATCCAGACTGTCGGCGGTCAGGTCCAGTTGGCCCGCAACCTCGACCCGGCGGTCCGCCGGATCGCCGGTCAGCGCGCTGTTCAGAACCATCTCGACCGCGACCCCGTCCATCGTGACCGGACCCGACACCCGCAAGCCGGTCTGCGGATCGGCGGCAAGGCGCAGGTCCGTCGCGCGCAGGCTGCGCCCCGGCAACAGCGCGTCGCTGCGCAGGTCCGTCAAGCGCCCCGTGCCCGACCAGACCGCTTGGGTCGATCCCGGCGGCTGGCCCGTCGCAAAGGCGATCTTGGCCCCGATGCGGGCGCGCCCGGTCAAGGGCAGATCGGCCAGCCCCAAATCCACAGGCGGGTTCGACAAGGCCGACAGCAGCGCGGGCACGCCCGCGTCCAGCTTCAGATCGACCTCGGCCTGACCGGGGCGCTGGCGGGTATCCAGCACCACGAAACTGGTGCCCGCGACGTCGATGCGCCCGGCAGGATCGGCCAGTTCGCCCGCTTCAACATTGACGGCCAAGCGGTTGTCGATCATCGAAAAAACGCCATTGGCCCGCTCCAGCGGCGGCAAATCCGGCAGGTAGCGCAGGCCCGCATCGGCAAACCGCCCGTTCAGACCGATGATCGGCGCGGCCTCGGCGGCAAGGCGCAAGGCAAGGCTGACATCCTCGACCACGCCGCCTTGCATATTGGTCGCCAGATAGCGGCGCGTCTTCGGCGCGGCGATCAGCGGCCACAGGGCCAGCGCCGCTTGCGGCGTGATGCGGTCCACATGCCCGTCCAGCCGCGCGCCCAATTGCCCCATCGCATCGGCCTGCACCTGGCCCGACAGGCGCAGCCTTGTGTCGCCTTGGGTCAGCACCACCTGCCCGATCTGCAAGGCCGCCGCGCCGGGTTGCAAGCGCGTGGCGGCCTGTATCCGGTCAAACCGCACGGGGCCTTCGAAGACCTGCGGCAGGTCCAGCGCAAGGTTCGTCACGGTCAACTGGCTGCGCACCGCGCCGCGGCGGTCCGGCGTGGGCCAGATCAGGTCGCTATGGCCCGTGGCCTGCAAGGACAGCGCGTCCGAGGCCAGTTCAAGCTGTTGCAGCCGCACCCGCTGGGCGCCGGGATCGAAGGTCAGATAGGCTTTCAGGGCCTCCAGCGCGATGGGCACCGGACCAAGGCGCACCGCGCCCGCGCCCAGCTCCAGCGTGCCCGCGACGGTGCCCAGCCGCCCCTCGGCATCGGTCTGGCCGCGAAACGCCCCCGACAAGGGCGCATCGACCGCCTCCAGCCAGGACAGGCGCGGGCTTTGCGCGCTGATCGCAGACATCGGAACCTCGGTCAGGTTGCCCGACACCTCGGCCTGCAAGGACCCCTTGTCCGAAGCCAGCCGCAAGGTCGCATTGGCCGGGCTGGGCAATCCGTATTCGTCGCCCAGATCGACCGACAGCCGCACCTCGAAGGCGCGGTCGGTCTGGATCAGGTCCAAGGCCCCGTTGCGGAAATCGAAGGACCGCCCGGCGCGGGCATCGCGCAGGATCAGGCGCAGATCGCTGAGGGCGATGCGTTCCATCCCCGCCACCGGGGGCGTGGCCATCGCGGTGTCGATCAGCGCGACCAGATCGGCCAGATCGCGGATCGGCGGCAGGCTGCGCCCTTCGCCGAAACTCAGCAGGAAGGCCCCTTGGGCATCGCGGTCCACCAGCAGCGACAGCCCGACCATGCGCACCGAAACGGGCTGCATCCGGGCGCGCGCCAAGCCCCAGCCCGACAGGGTCACCCGGCTTTCGGGGACGCGGGCGACGGGGCGGCCTTCGGCATCGCCCAAGGCAAGGTTGCGCAGCGCCAGAACCGGCCGCCCCGTCTGGGTCAGGCCCAGCCGCGCTTCGTCCACCGTCAGGGCCGCGCCCTCGGGCAAGGCGCGCGTCAGGCTGCGTTCCAGCTGCACCCGCGCCAGATCGGGCAGCCGCACCCCGCCTTCGCGGGCCAAAAGCCCCCAGAAGATCACCCCTGCCGTCAGCAACAGCACAACAAAGGTCACCGCCCGGCGGAACCGCCGACGCCGCCGCGCGCGGCGTGCGGCCTTGTCCAGCCCCGCCGTGCCTGCCTCTGTTTGTGCCCTCTGCCCCGTCATGGCACCGTTCTGCCCTTTATGTGCCTTCCCTTCGCGCGCACACACTCTATCCTTCGGCGAAACGCAATCCTTGCCGAAAGGACATCCGATGATTGAACCCGGTCAACCCGCCCCTGACGTGTCGCTGCCCCGGGATGGGGGCGAGATCGTAACCCTGTCCGAGCTGAAGCCGAAAGCGGTCGTGCTGTATTTCTATCCCAAGGATGACACGCCCGGCTGCACCAAGGAAGCCATCGCCTTTACAGGATTGCGTGAGGCCTTCGAAGAGGCCGGCGCGCTGGTCTTCGGGGTCTCGAAGGACCCGGTGAAAAAGCACGACAAGTTCGTCGCCAAGCACGACCTGTCGATCCCGCTTTTGTCCGATGAGAACGGCGATGTCTGCGAACGCTTCGGCGTCTGGGTGGAAAAAAGCATGTATGGCAAGACCTATATGGGCATCGAACGGTCCACCTTCCTGATCGATGGCGCGGGGATCGTGCGGCAGGTCTGGCCCAAGGTGAAGGTGCCCGGCCATGCCGAAGCGGTGCTGGAGGCGGTCAAGGCCCTGTGACCGCGCCCCTGCCCGATACCTTGCGCGGCTGCGCGGTCGCGGTGCTGACCTGCGCGGGCGGGCGCGAAAAGGCCGCGCTGTCGCTGGCCTGTGCGGACGCGTGGCGCGCATCGCGCGCGGCGGGCACACCGATGCCCTTGGGCCGGGCCACGCCCCCCGACCGGCCCGCGCGCCCCGCCAAGCCCGACCTGCTGGACCCGCGCGATGTGCCGCGCCGCAAACCCGGATCGCCCGAAGGGCGGCGCGCGCTTCTGCACGCCATCGCGCATATCGAACTGAACGCGATCGACCTGCATTGGGACATGGTCGCGCGCTTTCCCGACATCGCCTTTCCGCTGGGCTTCTATGACGACTGGGTCAGCGCGGCGGCAGACGAATCCAAGCATTTCAACCTGTTGTGCGACTGTCTTGAGGCGACCGGCAGCTTTTATGGCGATTTGCCCGCCCATGCAGGCATGTGGCGCGCCGCCGAAGACACCCATGGCGATATTCTGGGGCGGCTGGCCGTGGTGCCCATGGTGCTGGAAGCCCGCGGGCTGGACGTCACCCCCCAGATGCTGGAGGTCTTTCGCCGCGCCAAGGATACCCAAGCCGTGGCCGCGCTGAAGGTCATCTATGCCGAAGAGGTCGCCCATGTCGCCTATGGCAGCAAGTGGTTTCATTTCCTGTGCGGGCGGCATGATCTGGACCCGAAGGAGGCATTCCACGATCTGGTGCGGCGCTATTTTCACGGCGCGCTGAAGCCGCCGTTCAACACCGAAAAACGCGCCGAAGCGGGCCTGCCCCCGGATTTCTACTGGCCGCTGGCCCACAGCGCCTAACCCCGCGGATCAGGACAGCCTGCCGCAGGGCGGGCGCGCAAGTGGCAAAAATCCGCTTGTCCAATCTCAACAATGCCTGCCAATTCGGCAGAATTCCGCGACTTTTTCCCCTTGGCCTGATGGATTTGCCTCAAATTCCTTGCGTCGATTCCGCGACCTGGACTATCCCTTCGGCCAACCGGTGACAGCCAAACATGGCGCACCGGGGTGTGGGATTGGGGACTCGAGGATAACGACCAGTGGTCAAGCGACTCATTGAACGGGTGCGACAGGCACTTCCCGAACAAAGATTATTCTTGAAATCGGACGACGGCACGCGGTTCATGCGGCTGTCCACGGGCACACAGGTGGCCATTCTGGGCGGCGGCGCGCTGGTCTTGGGTTGGACCATCATCGCCACCGCCGTTTTGTTGATGGACAGCCTTGGCGCCGGATCGGCCCGCGATCAGGCGCTGCGCGAACAGGCGATGTATGGCGCGCGGTTGAATGCCCTGAGCCTGGAACGCGACACCCGCGCCGAAGAAGCCCGCAAGGCGCAGGAACGCTTCTACATCGCGATGGCGCAGATCTCGGAAATGCAGCAGCGTCTGCTGGACAGCGAACAACGCCGGAATGAATTGGAAACCGGCATTGATGCGATCCACCAAACGCTGCTGACCGCGATGAACGACCGCGACGAGGCCTTGGAACGCGCCGAACTGGTGATGGCCGAACTGGAGGCCGCGACCGGCACCACCAACACCCAAGCCGGGCTGCTGGCCGCCAAGGGGGCCACGATCCAGGCCCTGACCGACCGCCTGATGCGGACCTCGGAAAGCCGCGATATCGCCGCGCTGACCGCCAACGAAGCCCAAACCGAAATCGAAGAACTGGTGTTCGAAGCCCGTCTGGCCGAAGAACGCACCGAACGCATTCTGGACCGTCTGGAAGAAGCCGCGACCGCGTCGCTGGCCCCGCTGCAAGAGGTCTTCCAGCAAGCCGAACTGCCCGCCGACCGCATCATCGAAACCGTGCGCCGCACCTATACCGGCCAAGGCGGCCCGCTGGTGCCGCTGTCGGTGTCCTCGCGCGGGCCGGATGGCGAAGACGTCGAAGACCCGCTGGCCGCGCGCGCCAACGACATTCTGGGCAAGCTGGACGAAGTGAACCTGCACCAGATGGCGGTCGATATGCTGCCGCTGTATCAGCCGGTGCAGGCGGCGTTCCGCTTCACCTCGCCCTTCGGGTATCGCCGCGACCCCAAGACCGGGGGCCGCCGGATGCACAATGGCACCGATTTCGCCGCCCCCGTGGGCACGCCGCTGCTGGCGGCGGCGGATGGCGTCGTGGTCAAGGCGGGCTGGTCGGGCGGCTATGGCCGCATGGTCACGATCCAGCACGAGTTCGGCTATACCACCCGCTATGCGCATATGTCCCGAATTCGGGTGTCCGAGGGCCAAAGGGTCTCGCGCGGGGACCGAATTGGTGATATGGGAAGTTCTGGCCGATCGACCGGGTCGCATCTACACTACGAAGTACGCTTGAACGGCACCCCCGTTAATCCGATGACCTTTATCAGGGCAGGACACAATGTTTTCTAAATCTCGCATCAATGAACCCGGCCCCAAAGCGGCGGGTGACGCCCCCGAACGCCCCAAGATGCCCGAAGCGCCGATTCCGCGCCCCGCCGCCGCTGGGGTCGCGCCCGGATCGTCGTCTGACACAGGCCTGTCCAGTGGCACCTCCGCGCGCCCCAAGGTGGCCCCGTCGATCCTGTCCTCGGACCTGACCATCACCGGGAACCTGCGCACCACGGGCGATATTCAGGTGGATTGCCAAGTCGAAGGCGATATCCGCGCGCATCTGCTGACGGTCGGCGAAGCCGCGACCATCAAGGGCGAAGTGATCGCGGATGACGTGATCGTGCATGGCCGGGTGATCGGCAAGGTGCGCGGCCTGAAGGTGCGCCTGACCTCGACCGCGCAGGTCGAAGGCGACATCATCCACAAGACCATCGCCATCGAATCGGGCGCGCATTTCGAAGGCTCGGTGCAGCGTCAGGACGACCCGCTGGGCGGTGCCAAAGGGGCCGCGCCGCGCCCTGCCGCCGCTGCCCCCCGTCCCGCCGCCGCAGCCCCTGCCGCCGCCCCGGCGAAACCGTCCGAAGCCAGCGCGGCCAAAGGCTGACACCCCCGCGCTGTAAGCTGCGCACATGACACAGACACCGACGCCCGCCGGACCCGATCCCGCGGGCGTTTCCATGTCTGGCGCTGCCGCCCAGCCCCTTTGCGCCCCCGAAGCGCGCCCCTATCTGCTGGCGGCAGCGATTCTGGCGTCGGCGCTGGGGTTTATCGACGGATCGGTCGTGGCCATCGCCCTGCCCGCGATGCGCGCCGATTTCGACGCCACGCTGGTGCAGGCGCAATGGTTCCACAACGCCTATCTGTTGCCGCTGTCGGCGCTGTTGCTGCTGGGCGGGGCCTTGGGCGACCGCTTTGGCCTTGCGCGGGTGTTCGCGGGCGGGATCGCGCTGTTCGTGCTGGCCTCGGGCCTGTGCGCGCTGGCCCCGACGCCGGGCAGCTTCATTGCCGCGCGTCTGGTGCAGGGGGTCGGGGCGGCGATCATGGTGCCGGGGTCCTTGGCCCTGATCGCGCGCGCCTATCCGCCCGATCTGCGCGGGCGCGCCATCGGGCAATGGGCCGCCGCGTCGGCCCTGACCACCGCGCTGGGGCCGCTCTTGGGTGGGGTGATCCTGGGCCTTGGGACCGAGGGCGCGTGGCGGCTGATCTTTGCGCTGAACCTGCCTTTGGGCGGGCTGGCGATCTGGCTGATCCGGGCCCATGTGACCCATGACCCCGCGCGCCCGAACCAACCGCTGGACGCGCCCGGCGCGGCGCTGATCACCGCCGCCTTGGGCCTGATCGCCTATGGTCTGACGATGACCGGACCCGCGGGGTCGGGCCAGACCGGGCTGATCTGGCTGGGCTTGGGATGCCTTGTCGGCTTCGTGCTGTGGGAAGCGCGCAGCGCGCATCCGATGATCCCGATGTCCTTGTTTGCCAACCGCGTCTTTTCGGCGGCCAATCTGGCCACGGGCGCGCTGTATTTCGCGCTGTCCACGGTCTTGTTCTTCCTGCCGATGACCGTGATCGCAGGCTGGGGCGTGTCCGAGGCCGAAGCCGCGCTGGCCTTCCTGCCCCTGACCCTGCCCATCGCGCTGTTGTCGTCGCGCTTTGGCGCCTTGGCGGACCGCCTCGGACCGGGGCCTTTGATCGCCGCAGGCAGCGTCGTGGTCGGCTTGGCCTATGCCCTGTTGGCGCTGGGTCTGCCCGCGCAGGCCTTTCGCGCGCAGGTCTTGCCCCTGATGCTGGTCTTGGGGCTGGGCATGGCGATGGTGGTCGCCCCCCTGTCCACGGCGATCATGGCCGCCGTCCCCGAAGACCGCACCGGCACCGCATCGGGGATCAACAACGCCGTGGCGCGGGTGGCGGGGCTGATCGCGGTCGCGGTGATGGGCGCGCTGGCGGGGCGGCTCTATCTGCAAACCGGGGGGACGGCCAGTTTCGGGGCCTTTGCCGACGGGGGGCCGCATGTCGCCGCGATGAACGCCGCCTTTGCCAGCCTGCTGTGGGTCTGTGCGGCGCTTGCCGCGCTGTCGGCGGCGATGGCGGGTCTGTTCCTGCGGCGCTAGACCCGCATCTTGTCATAGATATGCCAGGTGGCATGGCCCAAGAGCGGCAGCACCGCAAAAAGGCCCAGAAACCCCGGCAGCATGCCCACGAACAACAAGACCGCCACCAGCACCCCCCAGCCCAGCATCACGGGCAGGTTCGCGGTCACCGCGCTGAACGAGGTCAGCATCGCGGTCATGAAATCCACCTCGCGGTCCACCAGCATGGGCAGCGCGATCACCATCAGCGCAAACAGCAGAAACGAAAACACCGCCCCGACCGCTGTGCCGACGGTCAGCATCATCAGGCCATTGGGGGTCAGGAACACCTCGAAGGACGAGGAGATATTCGTCATCACCTGCAAGCCCATGAACAGCGCAAAGATCATATGCGCAAGGAAGTTCCAGAACAGGAAAAAGATCAGCACGATGGCGGCAATCGACGGCATCTGGCGGTCTTTTTCGCGCCAGACCACGCCCAGCACGCCGCGCCAGTCCAGCGCCTGACGGCGTTGCAGGCGGCGGCTGATTTCATAGAACCCGACCGCCACGAACGGCCCCAGCAGCGGAAAGCCCAAGATCAGCGGCAAGGCGGCCACCGTGTTGCCGGTGGCCCCCAGCAGCCAGACAATCGCCAGACCGCCCAGCACATAGACCCCGGCAAAGAACAGCCCG